>JAMPXD010000009.1 GCA_023701365.1 Geobacteraceae bacterium | reverse complement strand
CTCCTGCAGCAGCCGCTTGGCGAACAGAAGCCGCTGGGTCTGGGCGAATGCCACGGGAGGCAAGCCGTACTCTCGCAGGAAGAGCCGGCGTAATTGTCGTTCACTCAGGCCAAGTTCTGCGGCAATTTCGCCGAGCTTATCATAGCTGAATTCGCCCGACTGGATGAGGGCAAAAGCACGACGCGCATTACTGTCGAGATTGCCATCAGGAACGGCAGGCGAAAGCTCGGGCCGGCACCGCAAGCAAGGGCGAAAGCCCGCCGCTTCGGCTGCGGCCGCGGTAGGGAAGAAACGGCAATTTTCCTTGTGCGGCGTCTTGGCAGGACAGACAGGACGGCAATACACTCCCGTGCTGACTACGGCGGTGAAAAAGACTCCGTCGAATCGTCCATCGCGGGCGAGAATGGCAAGATAACATTTTTCTACATCGAGGGCCATGATCCTAGCTTACACGCAATCAACGGCACTGTCTCGCCATTTTCGGCCATGGATGTCGGAATACGGTTACATCAACTGGTCCGGCAGGGATATGCAAACGCCGGTTGTCCCTCGGCATGATCAGGGCGCACCATGACGGTTACCGGACTGCGGGGAGGGCAAGCCGGAAGCCGATGCAGTTGAGACGGCGGGACGGATCGCGGTGGTTGCGGATAGCCGCCCGGATGAGATCGGCCGAGAGGCACCAGCTACCACCGCGAATGACGCGGTTGCTACCCGATGAGGCGCCGCGTGGATTCTTCGCCGGACTTTTTTTATAATAAGCGGCGTCGTACCAGTCCTTGCACCATTGCCAGACATTGCCGCTCATGTCGTACAGACCCAGACCGTTCGGCCGGCGGGTGCCAACCGGCTGGGTCTTTTCGCCACTGTTGTCTTCAAGCCAGGCATAAGCGCCAAGTTCATCCGGGTCGCTCGTTCCAGCCCACTGTTCCCGCTTGCCGCCGCTCCGCGCCGCGTATTCCCACTCCGCTTCGTACGGCAGGCGGTAATTCTTGCCGGTTTGCTCGTTCAACTGCCGGATGAACTTCTGGACATCTTCCCACGATACCTGTTCCACCGGGCAGTTCGGGCCGCATTCCTTGAAATGCGACGGGTTGTTCCCCATCACTGACTGCCACTGGGCCTGGGTGACCAGGTACTTCCCGATGGAAAAATCATCGACACAGACCCGGTGCACCGGCTTCTCATTCTTGCCACCATCGCCGAAGGTGTCCCCCATCTGGTAGCAGCCCCCCTTCACGGGCACCATCTCGATGTCCGGAGCAGCGTAGGCCACCATTGACACCGCCAGTGCCGCAACGATAATCATCCCTGCAATGATCCGTTTCATATAGCCTCTCCAGAGTCTAAGTCATTATGTCATCTTGCCATAAATAAGCTGCGCTATCAAGGCATGAATTAATATATGACGTTATATAGATGTTGCTGCCCTGGCAGGCCGGACTAGAGAATGCGGCAGAGGACTTTCTGCGGTTTTGTTGCGATCGTCGCGTTCTCGACCCCTGGGAGCCTGTCGGACTTAGGGCAAATCTGCTGCAAATCCGTCTGAGCGGTCCATATTTCGCCGATTTCTTGGTCAATAGAACAACTATTGACCTTCAAAATCGACAAAACCTGTCCTCGCCCAGTCGAATTTTCGCTTCGATTTCCTAAGTCCGACAGGCTCCTAGCGAAAAATCCACTCCTCACCGGCTGTTAACGAATGAGAGATGCAACTGCATATTTCGATGCACAGGGTTGTCTTTTTGTTCATCTGTGGAAGAATTACACAAAGCACTAAGCAGTTTCGTGGAGCAGGCTTCCGACCAGCTGCTGGTAAAGGATCTGCTGGATGAAGAATTGCGAAAGGATGCCCAACATGGAAATTCGCAAAGAAATCCTGAAAAAAGAAGTGCCGGACATGGCGCAATGTAAGCAGTTCATGGAAGAGATCGTGACCCTCAACGCGCAGCTGGCCGAACGGTCACATGAACTGGAATTGACAAACCGCGAACTGGAGGCCTTCAACTCCACGGTTTCCCACGATCTCCTTACGCGCCACTGGCAACTATCAACATATACATTGAAGCAACCTTGAGGCATTGCGGAGGCAATCTGGATGAACAATGCCGGACGTATCTGAAATCGATCCTGGTCCAATCTGAATACATGAATGAACTCATTAACCGACTCCTGAAGTTCTCACAGACTGCATGCAAAGAGATTAGAAAAGAAACAGTGGATCTAGGCTGCATTGCCCAGAGAATAGCCGCAAATCTCAAGTTGAAAGACCCGGAACGCAAGGCGGATTTAAGAGTACAGAAGAAACTCGAAGTCAAAGGGGACAGGTATCTCCTTCAGGAGGTTTTGGAAAATCTCATCGGCAATGCCTGGAAGTATACCGGAATGAAAGAATCTGCCGTAATCGAATTCGGTGAAATGGAATATGAAGGGAAACCGGCCTGCTTTGTTCGCGACAACGGGATCGGATTCGACTCGAGTCAGGCCACAAAACTGTTCGTACCCTTCCAGACATTGCACAGCAGGGATCAGTTCAAAGGACATGGTGTCGGTCTCGCTACTGTTAAGCGGATCATCCAGCGACATGGCGGACAGGTATGGGCAAAAGGGGAAGTCGAGAAAGGGGCGACTTTTTACTTCACGCTTGTGTAGTGTTTGCAATTGGCATCCAAGGTTTCGTAAGACTCTTGGCTAAGAAACTAAAATGACTTAAAGTTTCTTAGAGGCAATGGGGTCAGGTTAGACTTTCGGACATTCTGGAAGGCAGAGGGAAAATTAGTGACACTTCCTGCGATTCCGCGCCAAGTCCTGAGGAATTCCGGGGACAATACTGAATTCCCTCCTCCTGCATGCACCGCACAGCAAAAAGCCCGCAAAAGCGGGCTTTCAACGTTCCATGATAACAAAAGGGTGATAATTCAAGCCGCCTTTAGTTGTTGCCGCTGTTCTGCGCCTTGATCTTTTCGTTGGGGCTGATTTCCAGCTGCACACGACGGTTCAGTGCGCGGTTTGCCTCGGTGTCGTTGGCAACCGCGGGACGGCTGGACCCGTAACCGACCGCGGTCATCCGGGAGGCGGGTACACCGTTGGCAGCCAGAAAGTCACGAACATGGCTGGCCCGCCGTTCGCTCAACGGCTGGTTGATCGCATCGGACCCGGTCGAATCGGTGTGCCCCTGGATGATGATGGTGGTCTCCGACTCCTTCAACGTTACCGCGGCCTTCCGCAGCGAATCTTTCGCTGCCGGTTTCAGGGCATCCTTGCCGGTGTCGAACAGGATACCCGAGGGCAGCGCGACGAACACCTTGTCGCCGTCCCGAACCACTTCTGCTTCGGGCATGCTCTTCTTCAGGGCCGCCGCCTGCCGGTCCATGTAATAGCCTACCCCCCCACCAACCACCGCTCCCGTCAGACCGCCAATCGCCGCATTGCGCCCCCGGTGCGTCTTCCCGCCGACCAGCGCACCGACACCCGCACCAAGCGCAGCTCCCCCCAGCGTACCGATGGCGGTTTTCTGATAGGCGTAGCTGCCATCCGGGTTTGTCGCACAACCGCTCGCAAGCAGGGCAACGGTTGACGCGCCTATGATGACCTTGACAATCCATTTTGTATTCATCTCTTTCCTCCTTCCTAATCCTTGTGCTTCTTATGCTTCTTGTGTCCCTTGTGCTTCCCGCGATCATGCCGCTTCCCAGTCTCCCGGACGATGACGCGTTCCTTCTCCACCACGGTCACCCGGGGCTGCGGAGCCGGAGTGCCGACCCGCACGTTCACGTTGGGGGTGCTGATATCGACCCCGACCCCTACGTTCGCTGCGGTGGCGATACCCGCCATGGCCATCACCCAGACAGCACTGCCGACAGCTGCTTTCGTCAGATGCATTCTCATGTTCGTTCTTTCCTCCCTTCCGTATTCGGTCTGCGTCGAGTGTCCGGCATACCGGCACAAAAAAAACCGGGATGCCGACTATCATGATAGTTCGGCATCCCGGCTGTCTCTGTGAGACCCTGTGGGCTTTCCGCCCCACCCTCGCGGATGGTTTAGTATTGTCGTTTATCACTTGGGTGAGTGCAGCGATGAATATAAAAGACATCGCCTGCCGAGTCAACCACAATCCTCCCTGGCAATTGTCAGCGATCGAACTACACTTTAGAGGATAACGCGAGATGAGAAAAATAAAAGGGGGCAGCGATGAATACGAAGAGGATCACCTTTCCCAACGCCCGGGGGGAGCAGCTTGCCGCGCGGCTGGAGCTCCCCGGGGACGAGCGACCGGTGGCCTACGCCCTGTTCGCCCACTGCTTCACCTGCTCCAAGGACCTCACGGCAGCGGTGCGCATCGCCCGCGCTTTGAGCAGCAGGCGCATCGCCGTGCTGCGCTTCGACTTCACCGGCCTCGGGGAGAGCGAGGGGGAGTTCGCCGCGACGACCTTCTCCTCCGAGGTGAGCGACCTGGTGGCGGCGGCCCGCTTTCTGGAGCGGGAGTATGAGGCCCCCCGGCTGCTCATCGGCCACTCCCTGGGAGGCGCGGCCGTGCTGGCGGCGGCCGCGGAGATCCCCGCGACGGCTGCCGTGGCCACCATCGCCGCCCCATACCGCCCCGCCGATGTGCGGCGCCTGCTGGGAGAGACGGCGGAACAGATCGAGGAACACGGCCAGGCCACCGTCCGGATCGGCGGCCGCGAGTTCACCATCCGCAAGAGCCTGCTCCACGACCTGGAGGCCCAGCGGCCGGCCGAGACGCTGCGCACCCTGAAGGCTGCGCTGCTGGTCATGCACTCTCCCAGTGATCGGGTGGTGGGGATCGACAACGCCGCCGACATCTACCGGGCCGCCCTTCACCCCAAGAGCTTCGTCTCCCTCGACCCGGCCGACCACCTTCTGTCCGACCCGCAGGACTCCCGCTACGCCGGCGAGATCATTGCCACCTGGGCCGGTCGCTACTTGGCGCTTCCCGAGGCGCCGGCCCCCTCCCGCGTCCCGCCGGAGGTGATCGACAACCGGGTGACTGCGCGCACCGGGGCGGAGGGATTTCGCACCGAGATGTTCGCCAACGGCTTCCCCCTGGTGGCCGACGAGCCGGTAGAGTACGGCGGCGGCAACGAGGGTCCCTCCCCCTACGAGTACCTGCTGGCCGCCCTCGGCGCCTGCACCGGGATGACGATCCAGATGTACGCCCGCCGCAAGGGGTGGCCGCTGGAAGAGGCGGTGGTGCGTCTTTCCCACCACAAAACCCACGCCGAGGACTGCCGCGACTGCGATGAGAAGGACCGCCGGATCGACACGTTCGAGCGGGAGCTGGAACTGCGGGGGGAGCTGGACGAGGAGCAGCGGCAGCGCCTGCTGGAGATCGCCGGGAAGTGCCCGGTGCACCGCACCCTGACGGGGGAGGTGCGGATCGAAACCGCCCTGCGGCCGGGCTGAGAAGCCAGCGGGGGAAATTCCAGGGACATCCATGCTTAATTCAAAAGGCGGCCAGGTTGGCCGTCTTTGCTGTTTCCGGTGTCCCGCGTAAAAAGATTGTGCTTGAGCACCAGGATGTGCGATGCTAACACCCGCCGGCAGAGAATGGAATCCGCCGGGACTACCCGCGTCGGGAGAGAATGTGAACGCAGCGCCGCAGCTCTATGTACTGGACGGATCCAGCTATATCTACCGCGCCTATTATGGCGTCCGTGATCTTGCCACCTCCGGCGGGATGCCGACCAATGCCGTCTTCGGCTTCACCCGGATGCTGCTCGGCCTCCTGCAGGAGAACCGCCCCGATTACCTCGCCGTGGTATTCGATCCGCCCCGGGAAGAGACCTTTCGCCGGGAGCTCTATCCCCCCTACAAGGCGCATCGGGACGCCATGCCCGCGGATCTGGTGCCCCAGCTGCCCTACATCAGGCAAATCTTGCAGGCCCTCAATATCCCGGCCCTGGAAGCTCCGGGGTTCGAGGCCGACGATGTCATCGCCACTCTGGCCCGCCGCTATGCCGCAGAGGGCATCGAGGTCACGGTCGTCACCGGCGACAAGGACCTGCTGCAGATCGTCGGCGCCGGGATCGCTCTTTTGGACACCATGAAGGAGCTGCGGTCCGGCCCCCGGGAGGTCCTCGACCGCTTCGGTGTCCCGCCGGAGCTGGTGCCGGATGTGCTCGGGCTGGCCGGCGATGCCGCGGACAATATCCCGGGAGTTCCCGGGATCGGCGAGAAGACCGCTGCCGGCCTGGTCCGGCGGTTCGGCTCCCTGGAAGGGGTGCTTGAGTGGAAAAGCCTGGTGAACGGCAAGCAGCGCCGGGAAAATCTGCGCGCCCATGCCGACCAGGCCCGGCTCTCGAAAACCCTGGCCACCGTCCGCTATGACGTCCCCCTGGATCTCTCCCTGGCCGACTTGGAGCGCCGGACGCCGAACCTCCCGGAGCTGATGCCGCTCTTGCGGGAGCTGGAATTTGCGGCGCTGGAGCTCGCCTTCACCCCGCCGCCGCCCGGCGTGGTCGAGATCTACTGCGACGGCTCGGGCCGGGACTCCGGGCCCGGGGGGTATGGGGTGATCCTGCGCTATGGGGAGTTCGAGAAGGAGTTGAGCGGTTACGAGCCCGCCGCCACCTCGCAGCGGATGGAACTGACGGCGGCGATCAGGGGGCTGGAAGCGTTGCAAAAACCAAAGAGGGTGCGCGTCTTCAGCGATTCGCAGTACCTGGTGCGGGGGATGAGCGAGTGGCTTTCGGCCTGGAAGCGCACCGGCCGCCTGGAGACCCCGGACGCCCTCAAGAACCAGGACCTCTGGCAGCAGCTGGCCGCCCTGTCCGCCAACCATGAGGTCGTCTGGGAATGGGTGCGCGGCCATGACGGCCACCCGTTCAACGAGCGCTGCGACCGGCTGGCAAAGCGGGCAGCAGAGGCGGGGATGCGGGCAACGGAGGAGAGCGGGCGGGCGGCACAACAAGCCGCGGAGCTTGCGAAGAAAGAGAACGCCATCCCGAAGGCGACCGTCCCTGCCGGGCCGGCACCGGTTCGCGCCAGGGAGATAGTTGAATACGAGGCCGATGCCGACGGTCAGCTGCTGCTCTGTTAGGGGTCCTTCCTGGGGCTAATAGAGGTAACTATTGACGGATGTGCCGCATTGTCTTACAGTGTAGGCAAATGTCTTACACGGAGGTTTCCCATGCAAAAAGCCGCCAGCATAACGGTTCGCATCAAGCCTGCCACGAGAAAACGACTGGATGCGATTGCCGACGCCACTCGCCGGACAAAATCCTTTGTCATCGAAGAAGCCCTGGAGCAGTATCTAGAAGTGAATGAATGGCAGGTCAGGGGAATCCAGGATGCGTTGGCAGAGGCCGATTCGCCTGATGCCGACTGGGTGGATCACGAGGAAGTCGTGGCCAGATTGGGGGCGAAGGTTGCGCGTTAGATGGCTGAGCCGGGCGCTTGTCGATCTCGACGAAGCCGAGGCTTTTATTGCTCAGGACAATCCTTCGGCGGCAGCAGAGGTTGTCGCAAAAATTGTCAGGGCTGTCACTCTCCTTAAAGATCAACCGGGAATAGGCCGGGCAGGCCGGGTCCCGGACACGAAAGAGCTCGTTGTCCCCGACACCACGTTCATCGTGCCGTATCGGGTAAAGGACGTCACGGTCCAGGTGTTGCGCGTCTTTCACACATCCCGGAAATGGCCCGATCGGCTCTGACTGGTAATTCAAGCCGCCTTTAAGGCGCAGGTACGGCGTGTGCCAGCGCCTCGGCCAGCTCATCCAGGGTGGCCACCGTCAGGTCGGCCAGCTCCGGCCAGCGGAAGGCGCCGCTGCGGTCCACATGGATGGTGGCAGTGCCGGCGGCACGTCCCACCTGCAAGTCGAACAGGTAGTCGCCAACCATCACCGTCTCGTCCGGTGCGCTCCCCCAGCCAGCGAGGAGTTTCTCGATCCCCGCCGGGTGGGGCTTGGGCGCGGCCTCGTCCCGGCCAAGGATGGTGTCGGCGGTAAAGTACCCGTCAAGGCCGATCTGGCCGAGGGTGTGGAGGGCAATTTCCCGCGTGTTGCGGGTGAGGATGCCGACCCGGGCGTTGCGCCGGAGCAACTGGCCGAGCAACCGTCCGGCGCCGGGGGCGGCGGCGGTCCTGGCGGCCAGCTCATACTCGATCTCGATCAGCCGGGCGTGCCTGGCCGCGGCCTCGGCCGCAGGCAGGGAAGCGAGGAACTGGAGGATGTCGGCGTCGCTCTCCGTCATGCCGAGCGCGCTGCGGATCGCGGCGAAATCATGCACCGGCAGGGTCAGCGTCCCATCCAGATCGAATATCCAGCAACGTCGGGCGAGGATGTGGTGGTGATCAGCCATGTTCGTAGGATACATTTTTTGCGCCTTTCCGGCAAGGGCACTATGCCATCGGCATCGGATACAGGTCCGGGAACAGGTATCCGGCCACATGGGTCGGTAATGCCAGCCTTACCGGCCCCTTCGGCATACTGGAAACCAACAGCCCCTCATCCAGCAACTGGCCGAGCAGCATCCGCCCGGTCCGTTCCGCCATTCCGGAAACCCGAATCATGTCACCCCGAGTCACCTCACCCCGCAGCAGGGCCTCCTGCAACATGTAGGCAGCCTCCGGCTTGAGGGTCGGATGCCCCTGCTTCGGCGCCGGAGCAACCTTGGCCCCCCGCAGTTGGACATATCCCCGTATCCGTTCGAGTAGCGCGTCCAGTTTCAACAGCCCGTTCATGAAGTCGATCTGGTCGAGGCTGACTTCGAGGAAAAACTGGCAGAACTTCACCAGCCCCTCGTTAGACAGGTTGCCCCGGCCGTCGTAATCATTCCGCCGCGGTGCGTCTCCCTCGGTCAGTGCCGTCATATAATCGTCACGACGCCGGGCCAGGCCGCGGCTCACGTTCCAGAGCCCATACCCCGGGAGGGGGAGCCTGCGGAAGCAGGCATCGCTGTAAAGACGCGTTACCCGGCCATTGCCGTCGAGAAAGGGGTGAATCCACATGAGGCGGTGATGGGAGGCGGCAAAAGCAATGATGGGCATTACGCCATGGTGGGCGCCACTCCGGTAGAAGCCGGCGAAGCGTTCAAGAAATGCCGGCAGCGCATCGGCGAGCGGCGCGATGTGGCGGCCGACCTGGACTTCGCGCCGGCGCAGTTCGCCGCCAACCACATCCAGTACCTCACCAGTCTTTTCGTCCTTCACCCTGCGCAGTTCGTCGGGGAGATGGTCGTAGAAAATTTTGTGCACCCAGCAGATAAATTCGGCGCTGGCCACGTTCAGATCGGGTTCACGCTGAAGACGCTCTTCAATCCTTTGCTGACAGTTGATGTGCGCAAGGCTTTCCAGTTGCAGGTCGCGCCTGGCCGGATCGGCGGCGTAGTCATGCCGCATGGCCCGCTCGATATCAACCGGATGGGTGCTGTGACCTTCGATGAGGTTCGAGTAATAGCTGTTGATGAGCCGCAAAAGCTCTATTACCGGCTGCTGGCTGATTGGATGCAAGCGGCCGCCGAGGGCTGCGGAGCGGCCGACTATCTCCCTGGCCATGTCTTCGAGACCAGAGCCCCCGGCAGGCAGCAGCGGTTCCATGTGGGATATCTTATCGTACATATTGCCTATATTGATGCCGATTTAATTTATTGCATAACTATCTATCATAAAAGGCAATATTTGTCAAATAGTGGCTTGTTATGTAGCGGAACTGCCGATCGTAATGCCGATCATTTTAGCGGCGTTGCCTCTTGTTATGCTTGATATCCGCCTTTATCCGTGTGTATCCGTGGCCAAACCAAGTCTTTAAAACCTGTCTTTTGCCACGGACGAACACGGATGTTCACGGATAAAACCAAAAACCCGGATTTTTGCTTTAATACCCTTAATCCGTCTATATCCTGCATCCTGGTTATAACACCTTGCTCAAGTGGAAGTCAGTTGGCTGGAAGGGGATAAAGGGGATACTTCAAAAACAAAGTCTTGTGGTTTAAGACCTTATCCCTTTCATCCCCTTCATCCCTGTTTGAATTGATAGAAAGCTGGACGAAAAGTTCTGCTTGGGGTAGGGTATATGTATTCCCACCGGCATTGTGGCCAGATCCAAAAACCTGCCTGCGTTGAAACCGCCATCCCCGATGCATATATACAAGGAGTCCGATCAATGTCTTTTGAATCTCTCGGCCTGCGCGCCGAACTGTTGAGCGCGATTGCCGCCCAGGGCTATAGCACGCCGACCCCCATCCAGACCGAGGCGATACCGGTGATTTTAGAGGGGGGCGACCTGCTGGCCGGCGCCCAGACCGGCACCGGCAAGACCGCGGCGTTTGCCCTGCCGATCGTCCAGCTGCTGGCTGAAAATATCCCCGTGGAGAAGCGCCGAAAGCCGCGCGCCCTGGTTCTGGTGCCGACCCGCGAGCTGGCGGCCCAGGTCAGCGAACAGATGAACAACTATGCCCGGCGCCTGTCGCTGCGCTCGACGATGATCTACGGCGGGGTGACCATCCAGGCGCAGATCGAGCGGCTGCACCGCGGCGTCGATATCGTGGTCGCGACGCCGGGGCGGCTGCTCGATCACGCGGAGCGGGGCACCGTGAACCTCTCCCGGATCAGGTTCCTGGTGCTGGACGAGGCCGACCGGATGCTCGATCTGGGGTTCATCGACGACATCCAGCGGGTGGCGGAGTACCTGCCGGCGAAGCGCCAGACCCTGCTCTTTTCGGCGACCTATTCGAAAGAAATCAAGCAGCTTGCCGACGAACTGCTCGATCAGCCGCGGCGGATCGAGGTGGCGCGCCGCAACATCGCCGCCGACGCGGTGACCCAGGCGGTCTACGAGGTGGAAAAGAGCCGCAAGCGGGAAATGCTCTCGTTCCTGATCCGCGCCGGGAGCTGGAGCCAGGCGCTGGTCTTCGCCCGCACCCGCTACGGCGCCGACAAGCTGACCGAAGAGCTGCTCGCCGACGGGATCAAGGCCGCCGCCATCCACAGCAACAAGAGCCAGTCGATCCGGACCCGGACCCTGGCGGAGTTCAAGCGGGGCGAGTTTCGGGTGCTGGTGGCGACCGACGTGGCGGCGCGCGGGCTCGACATCGAGCGCCTGCCCCAGGTGGTGAACTACGATCTGCCCCAGGTTCCCGAAGACTATGTGCACCGGATCGGCCGCACCGGCCGGGCCGGCGAGAACGGGGTCGCCCTGTCGCTGGTCAGCCCCGAAGAGCTGCCGCTGCTGGTCGCGATCGAGCGGCTGCTCAAGTATGTCATCCCGCGCCAGACGCTGGCCGAGTTTCCGCGCTACGCGGTCAAGCGGGCGGGCAAGGCGAAGGAAGGCAAGAAGTCCAAACAACCGTGCCGGGCGAGAAAGACCCCGGAAATAGCGCTGAATGCTCCGGTAAAGAGTGCGCAGACCAGGGAAAAGCCGGTGCAGGCTGCGGCAAAGAGCAGGACTCCCCGAAGCAGAAAGGTCGTGGCCGAGCGCCCCGCCCCCAGGACCGGTCGCCGCGGGAGCAGGTCGTAACCATGAATCCGCTGATGCACGAATTGAAATATCTGGCAGGCTATCCCCAACAGGTAACGAGCCGGGTCTGCCAGCTTATCGCCGAAAACAGCCTGGGCAGCCACCTGCTGAACAAATACCCGGCGCCCCACGAGGTCAGGACCGACCGGGCGCTCTACGATTTTACCGTCGGCATCAAGAACGAATTCCTCCGCAACTCGGAACCGTTGGCCAAGGTGGCGTACGACGGGAAGATCCATGTGATCCACCACGCCTTGGGGACCCACACCTTCGTCTCCCGGGTCCAGGGGGGGAAACTCAAGGCCAAGCGCGAGATCAGGATTGCCGCGGTGTTCAGGCAGGCGCCCCTCGAATTCCTGCGGATGATCGTCGTCCACGAACTGGCGCACCTGAAGGAAAAGGAGCACTCCAGGTCGTTTTACCGGCTGTGCGAACACCTGGAACCCGCCTACCATCAGCTGGAATTCGACATGCGGCTCTTTCTCACCCAGGTGGAGCTGGCCGGGCCGCTCTACCAGGCTCCCGAGGGAAGGGACTGAAACGTATGCATAATGGCCCAATTAATCATGGTGCACCGAAATGAGCGGGGAAGCTCAGCCGCTGCTGATCCAGGCCGCTCCGGCCGCCCCCGTTTCCCTCCCCTGGCCGCCGGGGCAAATCCCCCTGATGCTGGCGCCTATGCAGGGGCTGACCAACCGCGCCATGCGCTCCCTGTTCATTGACTGGGTGCGGCCCGACCTGGTGTTTACAGAATTCATGCGGGTCAATGCCGCTGCTCCGGTCCGCCGCCTTTCGGCGGGCGACCTGCGGGAGGCGCGCGCACATGAAGGGGGCGTGCCCCTGGTGGTCCAGTTGATCGGGCACGGGCGGGAATCCCTGGTGTCCGCTGCCCGGACCGCCCAGACCGCCGGGGCGGTGCACATCAACCTGAACATGGGCTGCCCCTACGGCCGGATGACCTCCGGTCTGACCGGTGGCGGCATGCTGAAGCGGCCCGCTGATTTGGCGGAGATCATCCATCCCCTGCGTCAGGCTGTTTCGGGAACCTTTTCCGTCAAGCTGCGCGCCGGTTATGACGACCCCGCGCAGGTCTTTTCCCTGCTGCCCCTGTTCGAATCCGCGGGAGTCGATTTCCTCGTGCTCCATCCCCGCACGGTGGTCCAGAAATACACGGGGCGGGCCGACCACGCCGTTACCGCCGCAGTGGTGCGACAGACCAGCTTGCCGGTCATCGCCAACGGCGACATCCGCAGCGCCGCCGCCGGCCTGCAGGTGCTGCGGGAGACCGGCGCCGCCGGGCTGATGCTGGGGCGGGGCGCCATCGCCGATCCCCTCCTGTTTGACAGGCTGCGGGGCCGGGCCGCCGCGGAGCCGGACCGACAGGAACGGGCGGCACAGCTGCACCGTTACCTGCGGGACTTGCTGGCGCGCTACCAGGAGCTGTTCTGCGGCGAGGCCCAGGTGCTGGGCAAGATCAAGGAAGTGCTGGCCGCCATGGACGACCCCTTGCTCGACAAGAATCTCAGACAGCTGCGCAAGGCAAAGAACGTCCGGACCTTCTCCGCCTTGCTCGGCGAGCTGGGCTGAACCGATGGATGCCGCCCCCTCCTTCGACCACCAGGCGCTCCTGGAACTGGCCGGCATGCGGATGCCTTTTGGAAAATATCGCGGCTGGCGGCTGATCGATCTCCCCGAGCCATATGTCGTCTGGTTTGCCCGCCAGGGATTTCCCGGGGGGAAGCTCGGCGAGATGCTGAGGACGGTTTACGAAATCAAGGTCAACGGCCTGGAGTGCCTGTTCGATCCTCTCCGGTAACCAGTGAATTCCTCGGCAGGGGGGGGCCGGCAAGTGGTAAGCTGAAGTCAGCAGAGGAGCTTGCAGAGGAAGGAGACGGCATGGACCACAACAGCACCTTCAAGGACCATTTTTCCGGCCGGGCCGCGGAGTACACCCGCTACCGCCCCACCTATCCGCCGGCCCTGTTCGCCTGGCTGGCCGGGTTGACCGAGCGGCACGACCTGGCCTGGGACTGCGGCTGCGGCAACGGCCAGGCCGGCATCGCGCTGACCCCTTACTACCGGCTGGTGGTGGCCACCGATCCCAGCCGGCAGCAGATCGACAATGCCATCCCCCATGAGCGGATCAGCTACGCCGTGGCCCCGGCCGAGGAATCCGGGCTCGACCCGGCCAGCATCGATCTGGTGGTGGTGGCCCAGGCGCTCCACTGGTTCGACTTCGAGCGTTTCTATGCCGAGGTGCGGCGGGTGGCCCGGCCGGGCGGGGTGCTGGCGGCCATCTCCTACGGCGAGGTCAGGGTGGAGGGGGCGCCGGACCGGGTGGTCTCCCGCTTCTACCATGACCTGATCGGCCCGTACTGGCCGCCGGAACGGCGCTACGTGGACGAGCAGTACAGCACCATCCCGTTCCCCTTCGCCGGGATCGCGGCGCCCCCCTTTGCCATGGAGACGGAGTGGAACCTGGAGCATCTGCTGGGGTACCTGGGGACTTGGTCGGCAGTCAGGGAGTACCAGCGGAGCCTCGGGGATGATCCCCTGGCGCTGATCGCGGCGGAACTGGCGGCGGCCTGGGGCGATCCCCGCCAGGCGCGGCGCATCAGCTGGCCCCTGGCCCTGCGGGTCGGCCGGATTGGGGAGTGAGGCGATGGAGGCCGTAGCGCAGAGCCTGCCGGCTGCGGAGTAGGGTGCCCGGGGGCGGGACGTTACCCCCGGGATTCCCTTTTCATGCTAATCCTTGTGCTTCTTATGCTTCTTGTGCTTCTTGTCGTGTCCCTTGTGCTTCCCGCGATCATACCGCTCACCTGCCTCCCGGACGATGACGCGCTCCTGCTCCACCACCGTCACCCGGGGCGGCGGGGGCGGCTGCGGGGTGCCGACCCGCATGCTTACGCTGGGGATGTTGACATCGATGCCAACCCCTACGTTTGCTGCTGCGGCGATGCTCGCCATGGCCATCACCAAAACAACGGTGCCGATAGCTGCTTTCGTTAGATGCATTCCCATGCTGGTTCCTTTCTCCCTTCAGTATTCGCTCTGCTGCGAGTGTCCGGCATCTCGACAAAAAAAGCCGGGATGCCGACTATGTTGATAGTTCGGCATCCCGGCTGTCTCCTGGAGACCCAATGGGCTTTCCGCCCCACCCTCGCGGATGGTTTAGTATTGTCGCTTATCTTCTTGGTTGAAATTACCGGGATGACTATAGAAGACATCGCCGCCGGAGTCAATGGCTATCATCCCGTGTCACCTGGTCGGCGAGAATCGCCAATCGATCCTCAATCGGCGCGGCGCCCACCTCTGGGTACTCCGCGCCCGCTCTGAGGAGCGGGTTTCACGCCGCCGTGCGCTTGCCTGCCTGACTGCCGCTGTTTTCTCTGCCGCCGGGCTGCGCGCAGGGAGAAGAAGCCGCCGGCTGCCGCCAAGATCCAGATGGTCGCGGTTACTATGATTTCGCTTGTGGTAGTCATGGAGCCTCGTCTCCCCGCCGGCTCACCGCCAACTCTGCGGGTCACTCCCGCCGATGGCAAAGGAGAGGCGGGCGAGCCGGTGGTGCGGGTATGCGGGATCGACAACAGGGATGCCCTGCCGGCAGGTGACGAGCCCTTTCGCCCGGGCCTCCTCGAAACAGGCATGGGCGGTGTTTCTGAGGGTATCGAAGAAGAAGATGGTGGTGAGCATCGCCTGGTAACAACTGATCCCAGTTATCTCATGGGGCATCAGGCCGCAGAGATAGGCGCCCAGGGCGGTGAGGGCGATGAAAGGGGTGCTGACGAGCAGCGTATAGAGAAGCAGGTTCGCCCGCGCCCGGATCGCCTCCTTGGTGAACTTGACGTCTCCCCAGAGATCCCCATCATAGTCATGGTAGTCGTAAACTTTCATCGCTTCTCTCCCCGGGGCGGAGACCCCGTTGTCGGCCAGGGGTTATGGTTGTAGTTCTATTTTACCATATTTCCCGCCGGGAGAAAGCTCTGCCCGACCCGGGGAGCCCCGACCGGCTGGTGGCGTCGCCTCTTTCCCCGGTCACTGCGCAGCCGCCTGTGCGGCCCGTCCGGGGAGGCGGATGAACTGGGCCAGGACGAGCGAGACCACCCCCAGGGCGGCGCCGCCGAGGAAGGGGAGCCGGTAGTCGATCATCCAGAGGTAACCCCCCAGGGCCGGGAGGAAGACGGCTGCTATGTGGTTGATGGTGAAACCTACCGCCGATGAAGGGGCGATGTCCTGCGGCTCGGCGATCTTCTGGAAGTAGGTCCGGATCGCCACGGCGAAGTTGAAGAGGATGTAGTCGATGATGTACATGGCGGCAACCATCCCCTTGGAGCGGGCGTAGGCATAGGTGAGGAAGACCGCCACCACCCCGCTGTACTCGATGGTGCAGAGGAGCCGTTCGCCGAAGGCGTTGATGGCGCGGCCGATGAGCGGGTTGATGAACCAGCTGATGCCGTTGGTGACGATGAAGAGCAGGGTCATTTCCCGCACGGTGAAGTGGAAGACCTTGACCAGCAGGAACATGGAGAAGACCACGAAGATCTGGCGGCGGGCGCCGGACATGAAGGTCAGGGCATAGAACAGCCAGTAGCGCCGTTTCAGGAACATCCGCAGCCGCTGGGGCGGGATGCTGTCATGGGTCGGGTCCTGGAACAGGGCCCAGACCCCGAGGCAGAAGACCACTCCTCCCACCACGAGAAAGATCCCCCGATATCCCATGAACCCCCCCAGGCACCAGATGACCCCGGCCGAGACGATGCTGGAGATGGCCGCCAGGCTCCGCAGCTTCCCCATCACCAGGGGGGAGAGGTGGGTGGAGAAATACTGGAGGGTCAGGGACTGGTTGGTGGTCTCGTAGTAGTGGAAGCCGAAGCTCATCACCAGCGTGGTAAGGATCACGCCGGCAAAGGTGGGGAACAGGCCGGTCATGGCGACGCCGATGCCGAGCAGGGCGATGGAGAGGGCCGCCAGGCGGTGCTCCCTGAGCACCATCATCACGTAGACGGCGGTCAGGGCCAGAAAGCCCGGCACCTCGCGCACCGACTGGATGATGCCGATGTGCTTCCCTTCCAGCTGCACCGTCTCGACGGCGAAGTTGTTGATCAGGATGGTGTATCCCTGCAGCCCGACCATGGAGGCGGCGGTGAGCAGGGCAAGGAAGTGGAACATCGGCTTCTGGTGCTGTTCGAGCATGGGGCTGAGGTCCTTTGCGGCGGCAGGGATCTATGGGCGGCGGTAGCCGCAGCTTGATTCTACTATCGAACGGGGGGAACAGGCCAGTGAAAAACAACGGGCGGGCCGGTTCCCTGCCCACCAGTTTACATCTGAAATTTTCGGGATATTATTGAAGCAGATGCCTGCCATTCCAGCGGCAGCTCAAGGGAGCTCCAAGAGCCTGGTGCTCCGGCCGATCTGCCACTCTGCGCGGTTGTCGCAGCAAGGAGAATAGCCACCATGGAAAAGCTTGGCCACATACTCATCAAGGAAGGGGTCATTACCGAGAACCAGTTGAACCTGGCCCTGGAGAGACAGAAGCATCATGGCGGAAGGGTGGGGGAAAACCTGATCGCCCTTGGTTTCATTACCGAAAAGGAGGTCGAATTTGTTTTCACGACAAAGCCGACCCCTCCCGAGACGCTCGAAGAAACCGGGCTCGATCTCGAGTTCATTGCCGAGCTGGCGCTCAAGCATTCACTCTTCATGGGCGAATTCAAGATGGCCGAACTGGCGGAACGGATAAAACTGCCCCTGTCCATCATCGACAAGGCCCTTGAGCTGCTGAGAAGGGACAAGTATCTGGAGATCAAGGGAGGGAGCGGCTACGCCGCCACCACGTATACCTTCAAAGCCACCGAAGCGGGGAAGGTCTATGGCACGGAACTGCTGCATCTCTGCCACTATGTGGGGCCTGCCCCGGTTTCCCTCGAAGACTATCAGGCTACCGTGAGACGGCAGACGGTGAAGAGCGTTCTGATCCCGGAGGAAGATGTCAGAAAAGGCTTTTCCCATCTGATCGTCAGGGAAAACATCCTGGAACTGATCGGTCCCGCCATCAGCTCGGGAAAGGCCATTTTCGTCTACGGTCCCCCCGGCAACGGCAAGACAGCCATAGCGGAAACAGTGGGAAGGCTGCTGCCCGATACGATCTTCATCCCCTATGCCTTGACGGTCGGCGGGCAGATCATCAGCATATTCGATCCGGTAAGCCATACCACCGTGGAGCCGGAGAACCCGGCGCTCCCTTATGACAAGCGTTGGGCCTTGATCAAGAGGCCGGTGGTGATGACCGGCGGCGAACTGGCGATGAAAAGGCTCGACCTGGAGTTCAACCCCGTATCCAAGTATTACGAGGCTTCCCTGCAGATGAAGGCCAATAACGGTCTCTTCATCGTCGACGATTTCGGCAGGCAGCAGATAGAGCCGAGGCATCTGCTGAACCGCTGGATCGTCCCCCTCGACAAGGGGATTGACTTCATGACCCTCCATACCGGGATGAAGTTCTCCATTCCGTTCGATATGGTGGTCATCTTCGCTACCAACCTCGATCCGGACAAACTGGTCGACGAGGCGTTCCTGCGAAGGATCCAGTACAAGATCCGCATCGATCGCCCCACCGAGGAGGAATACCGGGCCATATTCAGGCTGGTGTGCGATTTCAACGGGATCACCTTCGACGGGGAAAGCCTCGATTACCTCATTGAAAATTATTACCGCAAGCCGGGGGTCGTATTCAACGCCTGCCACCCCCGTGACCTGCTGGACCACATCGTGGTAAGGTCCAGGTACTACCACCGGAAGCCGGAAATGACCAGAGAAAACCTGGACGCCGCATGGACCTGCTATTATGTCCATCTGAAAAACTGAACGATGAGCGCGGCATGGGTCGGTGCCGCGCTTTTCCTTGGTTCCAGCCGCGATCGGTGCTATGCTGAGCGCAGACCCGGATCAGCCGGAACGCGACGGAGAGCCACCACCGATGCCCGAGAGCCTGCACCCCTTTCACACCCTCACCCCCAGCTTCATCATGGACGCCGTCGAGAGCCAGGGGTTTCGCTGCGATTGCCGCACCCTTGCCCTGAACAGCTACGAGAACCGCGTCTACCAAGTGGGAATCGAGAACGGCCAGCCGCTCATTGCCAAGTTTTACCGCCCCGGACGGTGGAGCGACGCGCAGATCATCGAGGAGCACCGCTTCTGCCTGGAGCTGGCCGAACACGAGCTGCCGGTGGTGGCGCCGCTCACCAACGACGCCGGCGAAAGCCTGTTTCACCACCACGGCTTTCGCTTCGCCCTCTATCCGCGTCAGGGGGGGCACGCACCGGAGTTCGACAACCTGGACAACCTGCTGATCCTCGGCCGGATGCTCGGCCGCATCCACCGGATCGGCTCGGTGCGGCCGTTTCTGCACCGGCCGACCCTGGACAGCCAGAGCTTCGGCCGGGCGAGCGTCGCCCTGATCAGCGAGCGGTTCATCCCGGACGAGTACCGGCCGAGCTACCTGGCGGTTACCGGCCAGCTGCTGGAGGCGATAGAGGCGATCATGGCCGAGGCTGGCCCGGTCCGTTACCTCCGGGTGCATGGCGACTGCCATAGCGGCAACATCCTGTGGCGCGACGGCGCACCGCATTTCGTCGATTTCGATGACGCGCGGATGGCCCCGGCGGTGCAGGACCTCTGGATGATGCTCTCCGGCGAACGGCCGCGCCGGACCGCCCAATTAGTCAAGCTGGTGGAGGGCTATGGGGAGTTCCACGAGTTCCAGCCGCGCGAGCTCCGCCTGGTCGAGCCGTTGCGTGCCCTGCGGATGCTCCACTACAGCGCCTGGCTGGCCAGCCGCTGGGAAGACCCGATCTTTCCCCGCACCTTCTCCTGGTTCAACACGGTCCGCTACTGGGGCGAGCAGATCATCCAGCTGCGCGAGCAGCTGGCGGCGCTCGCCGAACCGCCGCTGGAACTGCCGTGACAGTCGCGGCGGCGGCAGGAAGGCGCGGAGCCGCGACATTCCCACCGGATAGAAACAGGAAAGGCGGCCATTGGCCGCCTTTCCTGTTGTGCAACGTTAATCTCCTGCCTGATCTCTAGAGGATCTCCACCAGCTCCAGGCTGAAGGTGAGATCCTCCCCCGCCAGGGGGTGGTTGGCGTCGAAGGTGATCCCTTGGTCGTTCAACTCGACCACGACCACCCCGATCGATTCGTCGTTTTCGTCGGTCAGCACCAGTTCATCACCGACCTCGGGGGTGAGCCCCTCGGGGAGCTCGCCCCGCGGAACGGTGAAGACCTTCTCTTCGTCGTACTCGCCGAAGGCGTCTGCGGCGTCGATGGTGACCGTTTTTTGCTCGCCCGGGGCCATACCGACCAGGGCCTCGTCGATCTGGGGGAAGAATTCCCCCGCGCCGACGGTCAGCTCCATCGGGCCGGCCTCGCAGCCGCAGCCGCAGTCGCCGGAATCATGTTCGTCGCTGTCGCACTCGTCGCTGCTGCATTCTTCATTCTCAAGGGTGGAATCGAAAACAGTGCCGTCTTCCAGTGTGCCGGTGTAGTCGATCCTGACCCTGTCCCCTTTTTTTGCCTGTGCCATTACGTTATCCTTCCGCGTGATTGTTGTCCAGCCGGTGGCTGCTCTTTCCGGTATGTTACGCGGGACCATGTTCCTAAGTCCAGCAAAAACGACCGACCCGGGGGGGAGAAATTAGCGCTGTCCAACCGGCGTCCGAACCTCACTCCCCGCGCGCCCTAATACTCGCTGGTGAAGGTAAGCTTTCTCTCCAGGTCGGTCGAGCGGGTCATCCGCTGCGCCTGCTCGAAGGTGATGATCTCCTTCTGGCAGAGCTGCACCAGGTGCTGATCGAGGGTCTGCATCTGGTACTGGGAACGGCCGTTTTCGATATGCTTTTCGATCTCGTCAAGACGCCCCTCCCGGATGCAGGCCTGGATGGTGCTGGTCGTCCGCATTACCTCGACGGCCGGGATCAGCTGCTCGCCGGTCTTGTCCCGGATCAGCCGCAGGGAGATGGTGGCCACCAGGATATCGGCAAGCCTGTGCCGGATCACTTCCTGGGCGTCCGGAGGGAAGTGGCCGACCACCCGGTTGATGGTGGAGGCGGCGTTCTGGGTATGGAGGGTCGACAGGACCAGGTGTCCCGTCTCCGCCGCCTTGATGCAGGCGTCGATCGTCTCCAGCTCGCGCAGCTCGCCGACCATGATGACGTCGGGGTCCATGCGCAGGGCGGCCCGAAGGGCCGTGGAAAAATTCTCGGTGTCGATCCCCACCTCTCGCTGGATGATGCAGCTCTTGCTGGAGGTGAAGAGAAACTCGATCGGGTCTTCGATGGTGATGATGTTGAAGCTGCAAGTCTCGTTGAGAAAACGGATCATCGAGGCGAGGGTGGTGGATTTGCCATTGCCGGTGGGACCGGTGACCAGAATCAGGCCGTTGGGGGCCTGGGCGATCTCCCCCAGCACCGGCGGGAGGTTCAGCTGCTGGAAGGTGCCGACATGGGGGGGGATGACCCGCATGACGATGCCGATATGGCCCCGCTGGCGGAAGATGCTGACCCGGAACCGGCCGCCGTTCGGCAGGGAATAGGAGGCGTCCAGCTCGGTAAAATCCTCGGGGAGGGTGCGGTTGTTCTTCTCCATGATGCTGTTGGCGATGAACTCGGTATCCTGGGGGGTCAGGTCCGGCAGCTTGGAGCGGACCAACTGGCCGCGTCCCCGGAAAAACGGGGGGTTGTCCACCTCGAAATGAAGGTCCGAGACCCTCTTTTCAAAGGCGATTTGCAGGATCTGGTGCAGCACTTTCATGTCCATGGCATTCTCCCGTGGATGATTTTTCGTGGTGAACAGCTGTTGCTTGTCGTCAGGGTTTTTCCAGCTTTTTCCGGTACAGGGAATTTTCCAGCACCAGCTCAGCCTGGCGCGCCACAATTTGCAGCAGGTCGAGGTCCAGCGCTGCCGGCTCCTTGTCGCCGAAGTCCCCGTAGATGAGGGCCAGGGTTTTCCCGCGGCTCTTCATGGGGAGGAGGAGCACCGTTGCACGCCCAGGAGCGCCGATTGCGGCAAAGAGATGCTCCCGGACCACCGCGTCCGCGGTTGCTCCGCAGAAGAGGTGCCCTTCCTCAACCACCGTGCGGAACAGCGACGGCTTGGCCAGGGGGATCCGGAAGCCGGGCGTCGGGGCCGCCCCCTGCTCCTTGCCGGCCCTGATCCCGATCCCCTTTTCGGCGATCAGCTCCGGGCCGCGCACGATCAGGGTAAGCGCTCGTTCGCAGAGCCCGGCCACACATGCGAGGAGGACGGAGGCCACCTCCGGGGCTTCCCGGAGACCGGTCAGACCGGCGCTGGCGGCTTTGAGCCAGCCGCTCCGGGAGTTCTCCCGCTCGCAGGCGCATTCCTCCAGGTACGACCGGAAGGTGGTCAGGAACTGGATGGTGTCCGCTACGAACCTCTCCTGCTGCTCCTCCCTGCGCGGCTTGGGGAGGACGGCCCTGACCCCGTCGCCGTATGCATGGAGGGAGAATGCGGCGTCGCCGGGGGAGGCCAGCTGGATGGTGCAGAGCTGCGGATACTGTGCCATCTTCTGCCGCCGCAGGGAGGCCAGCCGTTCCGCGGAAAAGGGGCCGTCTGCCTGCTCCGGGGCGTCGAAGACGAGGATCGGCACGCTGTTCTTCGACAAGGCCTGAGCGATGATCGGATCCAGGTCCTGTTCCTCGTTGCTGGTAAAGACGAGCATCCCGGCCTGCTTGCAGACAGTGGCGATGGCGTGGCTGGCGAGCCCGTCGGCGCTGAAGAAGATCACCGGCCGGGGTCGCCCCCCCCGGAGCGCCGGCTCACCGGCCGGCGCGGCAGCGGCGGAACATTTGCCGAGAAAGGATACCAGTTCCTCCCGCTCCGGCAGTGAGAGACCCGGCGCGGCCGCTGCTATCTTCTGGCGATGGAGCAAGGCGGGGTCGGCATCGGCCAGTCCCGAGAAGACCTCCGGGATTTTCCGCTCCAGCTGATCGAGATCCGCCAGCCCAAGGTCATCCGCCGAGATCAGCCGGCCCTCGTCTTCAGGCAGTTCCTCTTCGGTCAGCTCGCCGTCTCGGACCTTCTCGTCGAAAATCCGCAGGGAATCCATCAGGATGCTCTGGGTGTCAACATTGATTTCCAGGTTCATTTTTTCCGGATAGTACCGGTAATCATCGGCGGCGGCGGAAGGGAGGACATCCAGGATGAAAGTCCCCCTTTTCCAGGTCAATATTTCCACGATGGTCGTCTCGATCAGCTGCTCCAGCCCCCTGTAGGCGTCCCCCTCCTTTACCAGGCCCTTCTCCAGCAGCGTGACGATCAGGGGCTTGCGCTCATGGCCGGCATTGTTCTGCTCCTGCAGCGCCCGGTCGAGGATGGCCGGGGTGATCGCGTTGAGCTCGACGAGGATCTTGCCGATCCGGATGGTATTGTTCAGATGATTGGCGCTGACGATATAACCGTCCTTGAAGACCAGCTGGCTTTCCCCCTTGCGGCTCTTGACGCTCAGGATCCCCGACTTTCTGGTTGAGTGCAGCAGCTGGATGACGTCGACGATCGGCAGGTGTTCCAGGTCTCCGGTAAAAGACATCGGCGGGGCTCCTCTCCCGGCAGGATTGATCTCGCCTGCCGAGGTGCGACAATAACGGCGCCTTCGGCGGGATAGCGGCAGTCTATTAAACTGGAAAATCGGCAAAGATTCAAGAACTTTTCAGCGGCAGGCAAGGATTTGCCGGCGCATCCGGCTCCGCGTGAAAATTGCCTTGCCGATAATGATGCATCCCGTGGAGAATGCTGCTATACTGACTGCCTTGATATCCCCGGTGCCGAAAGGAGCGATGCATGGATACGACGTTGAACGACATGGAGGTCCGGGTGCTCGGCTCCCTGATCGAGAAGGAGCTGGCCACCCCGGAGTACTACCCGCTCACCCTCAACGCCCTGGTCAACGCCTGCAACCAGAAGTCGAACCGGGAGCCGGTGCTGAACCTGGCGGAGGACGAGGTGGTCCGGGCCCTCGACACGCTGCGCTTCAAGCAGTTGGCGGTGGTCTCAGCCGACGGGGGGCGGGTCACCAAGTACCGCCATCTCCTGGCGGAGCAGCTGCGCCTCTCCCCTGCGGAACTGGCAGTGCTCGCCGAGCTTCTGCTGCGGGGGGCGCAGACCGTCGGCGAGTTGCGGAGCCGGGCTGAGCGGATGCACTCCTTCGCCGATCTCGCCGCCGTGGAAGCGGTCCTGGAAGAGCTTGCGGGGCGCAACCTGGTCACCAGGCTTCCCCGCCAGCCCGGCCGGAAGGAATCCCGTTACGCCCAGCTGTTCGCCGGCGAGCCGGTGATTCCCCCCGAACAGCTCTCCCCGCCGCCAGATGGGGCGCGGCTCCGGGTCATGGCCGAGAACGAGCGGGTCGCCCAACTGGAGGAGGAGGTGGCAGCCCTGCGCGCGGAGGTCGCCGGGCTGCGCCTGCTGGTGGAGGAGTTCAAGGCCCAGTTCGAGTGAGTGCGCGAAGCAATGGCCGGCGGGGGGTGGCGGCGCAGAAAATTGTTGAGATTATAGGCGTTGTTGGTATTCTGTAAGAGATCGCCCCATTCTGGGCCGCCGGATTCCGGAAGGGGCTGCGGCAACCGGGAGCGGCACCATTTTGGCGGCAGAAAGGCGTAACCCATGAAAATTTTGCTGGCGCTCTGGTGTCTGGCTGTTCTGTGTGGCTGCGGCAGCAGTGATAATGGAGGCTCATCGACGACTCCGGCGCCCCTTGCTTCGGGGAGCTTCTGGGCGGTCGATTTCACCTCATCCGCTTCCTCTGCCACTGCCTACTACCCGGTCAATGCCACCAAGGTGGCGGAGGGGAGCCACTGCCAGATCTTCCTGGAGCAGGGGGGGGCCGTTTCCCCGCAGGCGATCGAGGCGCTCAGGAGCGAATTCGACAACGCCATCTACCCGGGCCTCGTTGCCGCCTTCGGCAGCGAGCCGAATCCGGGGATTGATGGTGACCCGAAGCTCTACATCCTCCTCCTCAACGTGCGGGACGGGTTCAACCCCACCTCCAGCGCCAGCTTCATCGCCGGCTATTTCGACCCGCTCAGTGAATTTGCCCTCACCGCGCAAAACCCCAATTCCAATCAGAAGGAAATACTCTTTCTGAACATCAATCCGGCGACCGGCGTCGACCCTGCCAGCATCAGCTTCTTTGAGACCATTGCCCATGAGTTCCAGCACGTGATCCACTGGGAGCAGAAGGCCCACCAGCGCAACGTCCTGGATGACACCTGGCTCGACGAGGCGATGTCCACCGTGGCCCGGACTTACTGCGGTTACGGGCCGGATTACAGCCAGGTGCTCACCTACCAGCATGCCCCCGCAGATTCGCTGACCGGCTGGAACAACACCCTGGAGGACTACGCGGTGGTCTACATGTGGGCCCAGTACTTCAAGGACCGGGTAGGCAGCGGCATTTTCCGGACGATGCTCCAGAACAGCCAGACCGGCATAGACTCGGTTTCCGCCGCCCTCGCAGCGGCCGGATACCCGAAGGACTTCACCGGGACCTTCCGCGACTGGGCCGTGGCAAATTACGTCGGGAACGGCACCACCGTGCCAGTGCCCCAGAATAATCCGGCATGGTCCTATCTTTCGATCAACACCTGGCCGGGAAGCTACACCTTCAACGACGGTCAGGACAGGGTGACCCTCCCCGGGCTGTTTCCCCTCTCCCGGCAGGACCGGTCGACCCTTGACGTCCTCGGCCAGTGGAGTGTCAATTACTACAGCTACACGCCGTCACCTTCTCCCCCCCATGCGGTGACCTGGAGCCCGGCAAACCCCGCCGAGAAGGGGACGTTCGTGGATGCCGGCAGCGGCAGCCTCACCTTCGACATGACCGCCGGGACGCCGGCCAGCTTTACGACCACGGGTTACCTGATCGCCCAGAACCCCTCCGGGACTTCCTCCGGCAGCGGGGCCTCGGTGATCCGCAACGAATTGGCTCCGGTCACCGGCGGGGGAGCGGCGCTTCCCGCCGCAGAGACCGCCTCGATGACGCCGCCGCAGATTCTGCATGCTGCCAATGGCAACCCGCTCGCCAGGAAGCTGGCAACGCTGACCGGCAGGCCGCAGCCGGTATCGGTGCATGCGTTCCTCCGGGAGCGCGAGAAGGCGCTCCGGGCCACGGGGGCTAGACCGCCATTCTGATCGGGAGGCGCCTATGGTGAGAATACTGGTCGGTCAACTCAGCGCGCTGCTGGTTATTCTCAGCGCAACGCAGGGGTGTGCCATGGGAGTGAAGCAGTCTGAGCTCACGACCCTCACCGGCACGGTCAGGGTCGTCGGCAATGAGCCCTTTGCCCGGCTGGTGCTGACGACGGGAAGCAACCGGGGCGGGGTGGGCCGGGGTGGGAATTATCTCCTGCTCGGTCCGCTTCAGGACGAACTCCGCAGAGCTCATCAGGGCAGCATGGTGACGCTCGAGGGGAAGCAGTGCTCTTCGCCGACGCCGGAATTCACCGACTGTTTCGAACCGTCGCGGATAATCGAAAAATGAGGAGCCGGAGCCGCTGTCCCTTGTCAATTGCAGTTAGAATAGTATAGTTTAACCGGTATTCGCTAATCTGTCGGGAGAACTTTCCGGTTTCCCTCCGTTACTCCGGCGGCGACGGGGAGGATTTGCGCATGAGAGGATTCGATCCCAAGGTCACCCCCTGGCAAATCAGGGAGCAGGATTTCCCGCACCAGGGAAGCATGCCCGACAAGATCAGATTCCTGCTCGGCTACGCCATCCTGGCCCCTTCCATCCTCAATACCCAGCCCTGGCAATTCGCCGTGAGCGGTGATGAACTGCAGGTCTTTGCAGACCATGAGCGCTGGCTCAAGGTGGCTGACTGGGATCAGCGCAACATGTACATGAGCACTGGGTGCGCGCTGGAGAATTTCCTCATCGCCGCCGACCATTTTGGTTACGGCGCCGAGGTCGCCTACCATCCGCCGACCTTCCGGAAAGGGCCGATAGCCTCGGTCAAGCTGTCTCCCCGGGGGGAAGCGTCATCCTCCATGCGGCCGGAGCTGTTCGCCGCCATTCCCCGGCGGCACACCAACTGCGACGAGTATCTGGAGCGCCCCATCGAGCGGGGCGCGATGGCGAAGATCAGTGGCTGCTGTGCCGAAGAGGGTATCCTGCTGGATATTATCGAAGACGTCCGGATCAAGAGCGCCTTTGACGATCTGCTGGTGCGTGCCGATACGCGCCTGTTTGCGGATGATCGCTGGTGCGAGGAGCTTGCCTTCTGGATCGAACAAGGGGTATTGGGGGTGCCGTGGCTGATAGCCAAGATGAAATCGCTGGCCGTCACATTCCTGAACCTGGGGAAGGGTAAAGCCAGGAGGGACGCCGAAATTCTCATGAGTTCGCCGCTACTGGCGATCCTCAGCTCAGCGAGCGATGACCCGGTGGAACAGGTCAGGGTCGGCCAGGTCATGGAACGACTCTGGCTGATGGCGACTACCCTCGGCATCGGGGTGCATCCCATGAATCAGGTCTTGCAGGTTCTGGACCTCAGGTTAGAGGCAGCGAAGTCCATCTCGCGGCCGGAATTCACCCCTCAGCTGATCTTCCGGATGGGGTTTGCCGAGCCGCCCAAGAGCCATACCCCGCGGCAGCCACCGGTCGAAGTGTCGCTGACGAGGTGACCGGAGGGTTGGGAGTGTCATCCATGCACGCGCTCATAAACGGCATCACCATGGGGTACGACGACAACGGCAGCGGTCCCCCCCTGCTCCTCATCCATGGCTTCCCCCTCTGCCGGCGGATGTGGCAACCCCAGATCCGGGCATTGACCTCGGCCGGCTTCCGGGTGATAACCCCCGACCTGCGCGGTTTCGGCGAGAGCGACGCCCCCGACGGCCCCTATTCCATGGAGCTGTTTGCCGACGACCTGGTGGAGCTCCTCGACCAGCTCGGGATCGAGCAGACGGTGGTTGGCGGGATGTCGATGGGGGGGTACGTCCTGTTCAACCTCCTGGAGCGCCACCGGTCGAGGGTGCGGGGCGCCTGTTTCCTCACCACCCGGGCCAATGCCGACGACGAGGCGGGAAGGGCGCGCCGGCTCACCCTTGCCCGGGAGGTGCAGCAGTTCGGCCCCCAGGTGGTGGCGGACAGCTTCGAGAAACTCCTGTTCGCCGGGGAGACTCCCAAGGAGCGGCCGAAGCTGGTGGCGGAGGTGTACGGCTGGATGACCGCCAACGATTCCCGGGGGATCGCCGGCGGGCTCCTCGCCATGCGGGAGCGGAAGGACTATACCCCGCTTCTCGCCGGCCTCACCGTCCCTTCCCTGGCGCTCGGCGCCGAGCTGGACAAGGCCGCGCCGCCGGAGAATGCCCGGCTCATCGCGGCGGGGATCCCCGGCTGCCGGCTCACCATCATCCCGGCGGCCGGGCACATGGTCAACCTGGAGAGCCCCGGCGCCTTCAATGCTGCCCTCACCGAGTTTCTCCGGGGAATCTGAGCCGGAGTTTTCTCCCCCCTTCTTCGTTGCTACGCATGCCGCAGGGATTCCCCCTGCGGCGTTTTTATCTTCATGAGAGGAAAGGGGGGTGATTTCCGGCCGATGGGCGGGCCGTCGAGGACAACCGGGCGTTTGCTCCGGACCTCTTGACGGCGGCGCGCGAATGGTCTATCGTTCAGCATGCCGCAGCCGGACTCGGCGCTACCACGGCCAGGGACGATGATGAAATTTTCCGTGAACGACCATATCGTCAAGGTCCATTCCCCCCCTATCGCGGAGGTGAAGGGGTGGCTCGCCGCCGCCCCTGCCGATCTCCCGCTGATCGACCTCTGCCAGGCGATCCCCGATTACCCGCCGGCCGCGGAGCTGACCGGACACCTGAAGGAGTGCCTGGACGATCCCCTTACCTCCAGATATTCCGCCGACGAGGGGCTTTCCGAGGTGCGAGAGGCGATCTGCGCCCGCTACCAGCGGTGCTACGGAGCCCTGATCAATCCGCGCCAACTCTGCCTCACCATTGGCGCCAGCCAGGCCTTCTGGCTCGCCATGGTGGTCCTCTGCCGGGCGGGGGACGAGGTGATCCTCCAGGCCCCCTGCTACTTCAACCACCCGATGGCCCTGGCCATGCTCGGCATCCGGCCGGTCTACGCCCCGTTCCGCGAGGAGGCGGGGGGCTTTCCCGCGCCCGGGGAGATCGAGCGGCTGATCACCCCCCGCACCCGCGCCATCCTGCTGGTCACCCCGAGCAACCCGACCGGGGTGGTCACGCCGCCGGCAACCATCCACCAGCTGGAACGGCTGGCGGCCCGGCACCGGATCGCCCTGGTCCTCGACGAGACTTACGCCGACTTCATCCCCGCGGGGGAAAGGCCCCACGACCTCTTCACCGGACCGAGCTGGGGCGATCACTTCGTCCAGATCATGTCGTTCGGCAAGACCTACGCCCTGACCGGCTACCGGGCGGGCCTGCTGGCCGCCTCGGAGCGTTTCATCCACCACGCCCTGAAGGCCCAGGACACCATGGCAGTGTGCCAGCCGCGGCTGACCCAGCTGGCGATCAAATACGGGGTGGAGCATCTGGACCAGTGGGTGGCCGACAACCGCCGGACCATGGAGCGCCGCCACGACCTGTTCCGGTCAGCATTCGCAGAGGCGGGGAACCCGTTCCGGCTCACCGCCAGCGGCACCTTCTTCGCCTGGGTGCGCCACCCCTGGCCGGGGAAGAGCGGCCGGGAGGTGGCGCGACGTCTCGCGCAGGAGGCGGGGCTGCTGCTCCTGCCGGGCGAGGTGTTCGGCCCGGGACTCTCCCCCTATCTGCGCCTCGCCTTTGGCAACATCCGGGAGGAGGCGATCCCCGAGGCGGTCAGGCGGTTCCGGACGTTTCCGGGGTGAGGGGGATGGCCTGGAGATCATCTGCTGCCGGGAACTAACCGAAGCCCGGCAAGATGGGGAGGTGCTGCATGGCAAAGGCGACGTTCGGTGCCGGCTGTTTCTGGCACGTGGAGGAGGCGTTCCGGCGGGTGGAGGGGGTCGTCTCCACCCAGGTGGGCTACATGGGGGGGACCAGCGACAACCCCAGCTATGAGGAGGTCTGCTCCCATGCCACCGGCCATGCCGAGGTGGTGGAGGTGACCTATGACCCCGGCCAGGTTTCCTACGACGACCTGCTCCGGCTCTTCTGGGACTGCCACGACCCCACCCAGCTGAACCGGCAGGGGCCGGACATCGGCAGCAATTACCGCTCCGTGATCTTCTGCCACACCCCGGAGCAGGAGGAGGCGGCGCGCAGCTCGCTGGAGCGGGAGGAGCGGTCGGGGCGGTGGCGCCGCCCCATCGTTACCGAGATCACCCCGGCTTCCACCTTCTGGCGGGCGGAGGAGTACCACCAGCAGTACCTGGCGAAGCGGGGGAGCGACTCCTGCCGCTGGTGAACATTGCAGCAGACCGGAAAAGGGGATATGAATGGAACAGACCAGAGAGGAGTTGGCCCTGGCCGTCGACGAAGCCGCCTGGGGCTGGTTGCGGGCGCACCTGGAGCGGGGCGGGCTGATCGTGGTGGCCGGGGAACTGGACATCGTCGAGGCCGGCTTGAAAATAGCGGCCGATGACGCGGCGGCCATCGGCGCCTGGATTGCCGGGGGGAAACTGAGCAAGCCTTCCGCGGAGCAGATCGCCGCCTGGGACGGGGAGAAGGACCGGCTTTTCCTCTGCCTGATCGTCAGCCCGTATGTGCTCATCCAGGAAAAAACAGCGGTTCCACAGTAACTGCCAAGGAGGACAGGACCATGACCAGCGGCGACGAAACACCCCCCTCCTGCAGCAAATGCAGCGCAGTCTGGCAGAAATGCGGCGCCACCAACTGCTGGAGCGGCAATCCCGACACGGCACCGCCAAAGCCGGGTAACTGCCCATCCGCTTCGTATGAAGAGATCATCGGCGCGGCGTTCACCGACTACCTCGCCGACAGCGAGGACGCCAGGATGGCCCTGGTGGCGGCCCGGGTCGAAGGGCTCTGCTACCAGCCGGTCCCCGGCAGCGACGCGGTGAATGCGCGCTGGACCAGGGTAGAGGACACCATTGCCTTCGCCGGGCTGATGGGGTACAGGAAAATCGGCATTGCCACCTGCATCGGCCTGCTGGAGGAGACCGACCGACTGGCCGCCATCCTCACTGCCCAGGGATTCGAGCCCCACAGCGTCTGCTGCAAGGCGGGGAGCATCGACAAGAACCGGCTGGGGCTCAAGGAGGAGGATAAGGTGCGGCCGGGGACCTTCGAGCCCGCCTGCAACCCGATCGCCCAGGCCCGGATCTGCAACCGGCTCGGCACTGAGCTGAACATCATCGTCGGCCTCTGCATCGGCCACGACATCCTGTTCAGCAAGCATTCCCGGGCGCCGGTCACCACCCTGGTGGTCAAGGACCGGGTAACCGGCCACGACCCGGTCAAGGTCCTCTATGGGCAGAACTTCTACTACAAGCGGTTGCAGAAGCAGCCGGTACTCCCCGGCCACGAGGGATGACCGGTCAGGAACAGTCAGGAAAGGCGGCCCAAGGGCCGCTTTTTTTTGTTTTTCGTGCCCCGCTGCATTTTTGGGTTTATCGGAGAACGGAATGATGATATTAAAAACAATAGATGATGATTTTATGATTGAGGGCCTTTCAGTGCAGCATCGGGAAGAATGGCATGAACCGGCGGTGTCGATGGCGTCGCCGCCGGTGGGGATAAGGAGATAAACCCTGCTATCAAAGGAGAGACGACCATGCCGAAAAAACAGGTTCCGCTCACCTGCGCCCTCTGCGGCGCGATGTGGAAGGCAAGCGGGTCGACCAACTGCTGGAACGCCTCCGGCAGCCGCCCGCCCCAGCCGGAAAACTGCCCGTCAAAAATCCACCACGACGTGATCAACGAGGCCTTTTCCCGCTATCTGGGAAAGGACTCCGAGGAGGCCAGGCTCGCCCAGGCGGCGACCAGGGTGGAAGGTCTCTGCTACCATCGGGAAGAGGGGGGAGAGGTCCTCTATGCCCGCTGGAACCGGGTGGAGGACACCATCGCCCTCGCCAAGATGATGGGGTACCAGAAGATCGGTATCGCCTCCTGCGTCGGGCTGCTGGTGGAGACCAAGCAGCTGGCGGCGATCCTTGAAGCCCAGGGGTTCGAGCTCTGTACCATCTGCTGCAAGGCGGGGAGCATCGACAAGATGCGGCTCGGCATCGAGGAAAAGGACAAGATCCGGCCGGGAAAATTCGAGCCGGCCTGCAATCCGATCGCCCAGGCGGAGATCTTCAACCGCCGCAAGACCGACATGAACATCATCGTCGGCCTCTGCGTCGGCCACGACATGCTTTTCAACAGGCACTCGCAGGCGCCGGTCACCACCCTGGTGGTCAAGGACCGGGTCACCGGCCACAACCCGGTGGCGGTCCTCTACGGGCAGAATTATTATTACAAGCGGCTCCAGGTGCAGCCGGTGCTCGGCGACTAGCGCCCTTCCGGGAGGAGGGGATAGCTGGCCTCCCGGGTATGGATGGCCCCTTCCCGGGTGAGGGTGCTGGAATAGAGGTGGAACTCCGTGACGGGGAAGGGGGTAGATGCGAACTCCCCCTGCCGCTGTTCCAGGGCGAGGACCTTTTCCGCAGGGGTCTCCTTGAGCCGGGCCAGGGTGATGTGCGGAGAGAATTTCCGCTCCTCGGGAGGGATGGCGGCGCTGACCAGCGCCAGTTCCACCTCCTGCTGCAGCTCCAGGAGCGGTGCGCTCCCCTCAAGCCCCACCCAGAGGACCCGGGGATGCCTCCCCGGCGGGAAATGGCCGATCCCTTTGAGGGCCAGGGGGAAAGGTGGTGCCTGCACCCCGGCCAAGGCGACCTTGATCGCCCGGAACCCCGCCTCGTCCACCTCGCCGATGAAGCGGAGGGTGAGGTGGAACTGCTCCATGGGGACCCAGCGCGCCTCCGGCAGGCCACCGCAGAGCCCGGCCACCCCATTCTTCACCTCCTCCGGCAGATCAATCGCCACGAACAGTCGCATATCCTTCCTCCCCCTGGCGGGCCGCCAGATGCGCCCCCCGTCTTGACCTTACGAAAAAACGTCCGCCATCGCCGGCAATGACCGTTCCCATCTCCCGGGAGACCCGGTTGAGATGGGCGATGACCGCTTCCCCGTCCCTTCCCTTGAGGAGCCTTGGCTGGAAACGGACCTCGCTGTTCCGCACGTTGAGCGGCACCAGTTCGACCCCCTTGATTCCGTTGTCCAGGGTGATCCGGGCGATGACACCGGCGGAGGTGCGGCTGAAGCTGCCGAAGGCGAAGTTTCCCAGGCTGTACAGGATGACACCAGTCTTGTAGCGCTCGATCCCCTGAAGGACGTGGGGGTGGTGTCCTAGCACCACGTCGGCGCCGGCATCGACGGCGGCGCGGGCCGCCGCGACCTGGCCGGGACGTGGTGAGGTAGTCCCTTCTGTGCCCCAGTGGAAGGAGACCACCACGTAGTCGGCCTCCTGTTTCGCCCGGCTGATATCCCTCTTGAAGTGGCCGGGATAGCCGGGAGCGGTGCCGGGGCGAACGCTGGTGGCGTAAAACTCGGTCGGCAGGGTCATGGAATAGGCGAGAAAGGCGACCTTTTCCCCCCTGACTTCGAAAAGCGCCTGTTGTCTGGCCGCCGCCAGGGACCGGCCGGCGCCGGCGTAAAGAATGCCGTTCTTGTCGAGCTGACGGAGGGTTTCCAGGAGGGCCGGCGCACCGAAGTCCATCATGTGGTTGTTGGCGAGGGTGACCACGGAAAAACCGGCCCTTTTCAAGGCGGCGGCGCTTTGCGGGGGAGCCCGGAAACGGAACCGCTTGCCGGTGAACTCGATGCCGCCCCGGGCAATGGGGGCCTCCAGGTTGCCGACCGTGATGTCACCCCTCTTCAGCTCGGTTGCCGTTGCGGCGAAGGGGTAGTCGTAGCCGAGCTGCTTGCAGGTCGGGGTGGCCGAGCCGGCCAGCATGATGTCCCCCACCGCATTGATGACGATCTCCCCCCCTGCTGCCGGGAGAGCGGCGAAGAGGGCGAGGACCGTGCCGATGACGAGGATGCGCTGAAGCGCCATTGCGCCTCCGTTGCGAGAATAAGAGAATAACTGTTGACTTGTATCCGGCCAAATGCTACAAAATATAGCTTTCCTCAGCAAAATGTAAAGGCTTTTTCCATGCTCGACGTCAAATACCTGCGAGAAAATCCGGAAGCCGCCGAGGCGCGTCTCAAGACCAGGGGTGAGGCCCTGAACCTGAGCGGCTTCAGGGCGCTGGACGAAAAGCGGCGCGCTCTGCTCCAGACGAGCGAAGAGCTGAAGGCGCTCCGTAACAAGGTTTCCGAAGAGATCAGCCGGATAAAGGAAAAGAGCCAGGCCCAGGACCGGATTGCCGAGATGCGCGAGGTTTCCCAGCGGATCAAGGCCCTCGACGATGAGCTGAAGGAGGTCGAGGAGGCTCTCGGCATTTTCCTGATGACCGTGCCGAATCTCCCCTCGGCTGCTGCGCCGGTCGGGGCATCGGAGGCCGACAATGTCGTGGTGCGGACATGGGGGGAGCCGCAGGCTTTTTCCTTTGCCCCAAAACCGCATTGGGAGATCGGCGAGGCGCTCGGCATCCTCGACTTCGAGCGGGGGGCAAAGCTCGCCGGCGCTCGCTTCACCCTCTACAGGGGGGCCGGCGCCCGGCTTGAGCGGGCGCTCATCAATTTCATGCTCGACCTCCATACCGGCCGGCACAATTATGTTGAAATGCTCCCTCCCTTTATGGTAAACAGGGAAAGCATGACCGGCACCGGTCAGCTCCCGAAATTCGAGGAGGACCTCTTCCATCTCGACGGGACTGACTATTTCCTGATACCGACGGCGGAGGTCCCGGTGACCAACATCCACCGGGGGGAAATCCTCCGGGGTGCGGACCTGCCGTTGCGCTACGCGGCGTACACCCCCTGTTTCAGGAAGGAAGCCGGCTCATACGGCAAAGACACCCGGGGGCTGATCCGCCAGCACCAGTTCAACAAGGTCGAACTGGTAAAGTTCGTCTGCCCCGCCGATTCGTACCGTGAACTGGAGGCCCTGGTGGCCGACGCGGAACGGGTGCTCCAGCTCCTTGAAATACCTTACCGGGTCGTCGACCTCTGCACCGCGGACCTCGGTTTTTCGGCGGCCAGGACCTATGACCTGGAGGTCTGGCTGCCGGGACAGAATAGCTATCGGGAGATCTCCTCCTGCAGCAGCTTCGAGGATTTCCAGGCCAGGCGTGCATCCATCCGCTTCCGTGAGGACGACAAGGCCAAGCCCGAATTCGTCCATACCCTGAACGGCTCGGGACTGGCCGTGGGGAGGACGGTGGTGGCCATCCTGGAGAATTTCCAGCAGGCCGACGGAACAGTGACGATCCCCGAGGCGCTGCGCCCCTATATGGGAGGGATGGAGAGTATCGGCTGAGTTTTCCGGAGGGATGGCCGAGTGGTTTAAGGCGGCGGTCTTGAAAACCGTTGAACGAAAGTTCCGTGGGTTCGAATCCTACTCCCTCCGCCATAAAAACCGTTCTAAGTTCAGGGTTCGTCGTTCGAGGTTGAAAAGCCAGGACGCTCAACTTTGAACATTGAACTCTTGAACATTGAACACGGAACTGATTTTAGGAGAGATGGCCGAGTAGGCCGAAGGCGCTCGCCTGCTAAGCGAGTATACTGGGAAACCGGTATCGAGGGTTCGAATCCCTCTCTCTCCGCCATCTAGACGACAACATCGCAAGATTCCAATCTTCGTGACTTGAGGGGAAAAAGTGAAAGTAGCGATGAGGGTTCTGTTTCCAGCTCTGCTGCTGGCGCTGGTTGCCGGCTGCAGCAAGAAGGAAGAAAAAAAAGCTGAGGAAACCGTTCCAATGTCCGGCCATGTGACCAAGAAGGAAGCGGTCGTGGTTGTCCCTGACAGCGTCAAAGGCAAGTGGAAGGCTGTAAAAATTGCGGTTACCAATAAGGAAACCAATAAGGAAACCGTGTATCCCGTGGCGATAGGGGCGACATTTGCCATCCCCAACTCCGGTCTCTCCGTCAAGGTGGAGAATTTTCTCCCCCATTTCATGATGGAAGGGACCACGCTGACCTCCCAGTCCAATGAGCCGAAGAACCCGGCGGCCCAGATCAGGATCATGGAGGGGGGGAAGGAGATCTTCAAGGGGTGGCTGTTCTCCCTCTATCCGACCACCCACGCATTCCAGCACCCCCAGTACGGTTTTGCCCTGGTGGATTTTCTCCCCGCCAGTTAACGTGAACATGCGCGGCTGTAGCTCAGCTGGATAGAGCACAAGACTACGAATCTTGGGGCCGGGAGTTCGAATCTCTCCAGCCGCGCCAAATTTTCAGGGTGTAATGAAGGATGATGCCTACTGGATGGGGATTGCGCTTCGCGAGGCCAAAAAGGCCGGCGACCGTGGCGAGATCCCCATCGGCGCTGTTGTGATCATGGACGGGGCGGCCATCGGCCGGGGGTATAATGTGCGGGAGGCGAAGCAGGACCCCGTTGCCCATGCCGAAATCATCGCCATCCGTCAGGCGGCCCGCAGGGCCGGAAACTGGCGGCTGACCGGTGCAACCCTCTATGTGACCCTGGAGCCGTGTCTGATGTGCATGGGAGCGATCCTCCTGGCCAGGATCGACAGGGTGGTATTCGGCTGTTACGACCCCAAGGCGGGGGCGGCCGGCTCGCTCTACGACCTGTCCAACGATGCGCGGCTCAATCACCGGGTGGCGTTGCTGGCCGGGGTGAGGGGGGGTGAGTGCTCCGCCATCCTCAGCGGGTTTTTCGCCGCGCTCCGCAGGGAGAAGAAGGCGGCAAGGAACAGAGCGGTCTGAAGCACGGAGAGATGGCCGAGTGGTCGAAGGCGCCTGACTCGAAATCAGGTGTGGGGGTGACTCCACCTAGGGTTCGAATCCCTATCTCTCCGCCACTAATTCAATAGTGTAATCAATAAGTTACACGTTCATAGCCCCTGACTTTCACCAAAACTTTCACTAAAAAGTTTTTAATGGTGGTTGCAGGGGTTTGTTTTTGCTCAGTTTTGGCCGTTAAGCAGAGAGGTCATCAGGGGCAAAAACGCGGCAGGGGTTGCATAATTACCGCCATACAGGAGCGTGGCGGGGGTTTTCATCTTCGGCTCGATAAAGTCCCTCCCGAAATACTCGAGAATGAGCAGGGTGTCCTATTCCAGTCCTTCAACATAATTCCCGTAGGTCTCGAATACCGTCTGCTTGCTGCCGTGCCCCATCAGGCGCACGAGCCGGAGAGGGCCCATCCGCAGGGTGAGGGACCATGCCGCGAACGTATGGCGATCCTCCGTCAGTACGTGAAAGAACAGGCCGGTGGCGAAGAGCGCTGAACAAGGTGGGAGAGTCCCACCGACTGGAGTACCGAATTTTCCGTACTTCAACAAAATGTGCGAATCAAGGGACGTCGAAATGAAAAGCCCCGTATCATCAGATGCGGGGCCTTCTTTTTCAGCGTAGTTACCGGATCGACCTTTTACTCAGGGGTGCCGGTGGCATGTAACGTTTCCGTGCTTCAATGATTACCCATAACGGACCCGGCCAGGCCCGCGGCCTGAACCCGCCGTTCGAAATATTTCCTTTCGTCTCCGGGACGGATTGTTGTCCCGGATTCCCCTTATTCCCGGCACCTCGACCACGCGGTGCCGGGAATTTTTTTCGGGAAATGGAAAAACTCCACGGGATTCGATTGTTACAATCATGTAAATATTGCAGGCCGGACGGGTTCCTGGGTCGCTTTTCGTTGAAAAGATCGCCTCATGTGGTTAAATGTAATAAATCACCTCTGTGATAGCGCAACCATCCACACTTTGAACGGAGGCAAATCAATGAAGCTGTATTTTGTCAGGCATGCGGCAGCTGTTGAGAGAAACGGGGGAATTCCCGAGGAATGGCGCTATCTGACCCCGGAAGGGAGGGCCTTCTTCCGCAAGACCGCCAAAACCCTGGCGCAAGAGGGGATGAGCCCGGACCTGATCATCACCAGCCCCCTTTTGCGGGCCGTGCAGACCGCCGATATCCTGGCGGAAGCCCTCTCCTACGGCGGGCCGCTGGTGGCGAGGGGGGAGCTGCGGCCGGGGTTCGCCATGCCGGCCCTGCTAAAGCTGCTCGAAGAATCCACCTCACTGAAGGAGCTTGTGCTGGTCGGCCACGAGCCGGATCTGAGCAGCCTCATCGCCGCGCTGCTCGCCTTGCCGGGCGGGTTCAACTTCAAGAAGGGGGCGGCCGTCAGACTGAAGATCGACCCGGCGGACCCGCAGGGGTCAGCCGCATTTAAATGGCTGGCGGCCGGGAAGAAGCTGGTGACTACGCCGGGGGATGCCTTTACACTTTAGTTCTGAGTTTTGAGTTCTGAGTTTTGAATTATAACCTGAACTTGGAACATGCGATCATTTTAGCCAGAGATAAGGAGCTGTCATGGAACGGGCGGTGAAGGAACTGCAGAAACTGAAGGGGATCGGGGAAGTCCTGGCGCGGCGGCTGGTGGAGGCCGGCTACGACACGTTTAGCAAGGTCGCCGCCGCCGGGGAGGAGGGGCTGAAAAAGGTCCCCGGGGTGAACCCGCGCCTGTTCCAGTCGATCCTGACCCAGGCCGGCGAGTTGGCCGGTGAGTCGGAAAAGGGCCGGGCGAGGAAGGTGGAGGAGCTGAAGCTGCGGGCCGCCTCCCTGAAGGAGCAGGTCCAGGGGGTGGCGCTCAGCGTGCGCGACCGGTTCCGGGAGGAGGTGGCCGGCAAGGCGGGCAAGAAGGTGGAAAAGGAGATCCTGAAGGTGATCGCTTCCCTGGAGAAGGTGGAGGGGAAGCTGGAAGCCAGGGTGAAGAAGGCCGGCAAGGGGCTGGTGAAGGCCGAGAAACGGCTGGCCGGCCTTGCCGACGCCGGGCTCAAGGGGGTCGGCAAGGGGCTGAAAAAGGCCAGAAAATCATTGAAGAGGGTATACGCCTAGATGAAAAACAGTATGACGGAGGAACTTCCCGGCAAGCTGATCGCGGTCGAGGGGCTCGACGGTTCGGGCAAATCGACCCAGGTCTACCTGCTCAAGCGCTGGCTGGAACTGCGGGGGGTCAAGGTCTTCTTCACCGAATGGAACTCTTCGGTGATCGTCAAGAAGGCGACCAGCAAGGGGAAAAAGCGGCAACTCCTCACTCCCACCACCTTCAGCCTCATTCACTGCACCGATTTCGCCGACCGCTACGAACGGCAGATCCTGCCGCTCCTCAAGGCGGGCTACCTGGTCCTGTGCGACCGTTACGCGTTCACCGCCTTCGCCCGCGATGCCGTGCGGGGCTGCTCCCGCACCTGGCTGCGCAACCTGTACGGCTTCGCCCGGCTCCCGGACCTGACCCTGTTCTTCGACACCCGCCTGCCGGTGGCCCTCTCCCGGATACTGTCCGGCCGGCCGCAGCTGAAATACCACGAGGCGGGGATGGACCTGGGGCTCGCCAGCGACCCGTACGAGAGCTTCCGGCTCTTTCAGGAGCGGATCTACAACGAGTATCTGGCCATGAAGGATGAATTCGGCTTCGTCACTATCGACGGAGCGGACCCCATCGAGGAGCAGCAGGCAAAGGTGCGGGAAATCGTCAGCAATTGCTTCGACCTACCCAGCTACCGCTGGAAAACCATGAAATGAAGTGCAGGGGTTTAGGCTGAAGACTGAAGGTTTTGAATTTCCTTCAGTCTTCAGCCTTCGGCCTTCAACCTGCCTTGAGGGAAACGCATGCGATTTTACGGAGAAGGGCTTCCCGGTGTGGACCCCGCCAACCTGGCCGGCAGGCTGATCGTCATCGAGGGGGCGGACGGCTCGGGCCGCTCGACCCAGATGGAGCTCCTCAAGGACTACCTGGAGGGGAAGGGGCACGCCACGGTGAACGTGGGGCTGCGGCGCTCGACCCTGGTCTCGGAAGAGCTGAAGGAGGCGAAGCAGGGGAACGTGCTCGGCGAGATAACCAGGAGCCTGTTTTACGCCACCGACTTTGCCGACCAGATGGAAAACCGGATCATCCCGGCGCTCAAGGCGGGCTTCATCGTGCTCGCCGACCGCTACACCTACACCCTGATGGCGCGGGACATCGTGCGGGGCGCCGACCGCGACTGGGTCCGCTCCCTTTACGGGATAGCCCTGGTGCCCGACCTGGTCATCTACCTGCGGGTCAGCCCCGGCCAGCTGGTGGAGCGCAATTTCCGCAAGAATTCGACCCTCGATTACTGGGAGGCGGGGATGGACCTCGGTCTCTCCCGGGATATCTTCGACAGCTTCATGCGCTACCAGAAGCTCATCCAGAGGGAGTTTACCCTGATGCAGCGGGAATACGGCTTTCACCTGGTGAACGGCAACCGCTCGGTCAGGTTGGTATCGGCTGAGATGACGGCTAAGGTCGAAGAATTGCTGGAGATGTGAGATGGGAACGGAGAAACAGGGGAAAGGCGGGGCGAGCAACGGCGCGGTCCGTGAGGAACTGGTCCAGGAACTGAAACACCTGCGCACCCTGGTGCGCGATGCCGGCGAGCAGTTCATCCTGCGCCGCGAGGGGGAGATCGAGACCATCATCAGCCATCTGGCGGCTGTCCCCCCGCGGGTGCTGAAGGCTTCCGCGCCCGAATGGCTGCAGCAGATCCATGGCCTCCGGCTGAAACCGGCCAAGGGCCGGCTCAAGGACCTGAAGGGGATCGACCGGCTGATCGGGGAGCTGACCGATCAGGTGATCAGCGGCCAGGACGGGAACAAGTGAAGCAGTGAGGCTCCTGCAAAGGTCTTTCCCCCTCCCATGGCGTACCCAAAAGGGCATAAAGGAGGGGGCGAGGGAGAGGGGAAAGTGCAACATGCCGAAACTATGACACCTTCACCCCCACCCCGGCCCTCCCCCGTCAAGGGGGAGGGGGTATTTATGGGGACGACGCCACTATGGATCGCGGCCCGGTCCCTCCTCCGGGAGCGGCTG
>JAMPXD010000177.1 GCA_023701365.1 Geobacteraceae bacterium | reverse complement strand
TCGTCGCGGCCTGTCTCTATCCGGTGGAACAAGACATGGTGGTGACGACCAGAACCGAAAAGCTGGACAAGATCCGCAAGGTGCTCCTGGAGCAGATGCTGGCACACGCACCCGACTCGCCGCAACTGGGGGAGTTGGCCAAGGTCTACGGGGCGGACAAGGACCGTTTCGAGAAGGACCCGTCCTTCTGCATCCTCTGCGGCTTGTGCGTGCGCTACTGCGCCGAGGTGAAAAAGAAACACGCCATCGGCTACATCGACCGGGGACCTAGGCGGGAGATCAGCTTCATCCCGGAGGTAGCCGCCAGGGAATGCTGGGACTGCAAGGAATGCTTCCCGCTCTGCCCCACCTCGGCGCTGCAGGCGGCATACGTTCTAACCGAGGCGCTCGCCTCGCACGAGGCAGCAGAGACTTCATGTTCCTGCGCCTGCACGCACAAACCGGGGGAATAGCGCAGCTTTTCCCCAAAAGGAGGAAGCCATGAAAACAGTCAGTGAGATCCTACGGAGCAAGGCAGGCGGCGTATTCACCATTACCCCGGAGACAACGGTATTTGCCGCCATCGAGCAGATGGCGAAGAAGAACATCGGCTCACTTCTGGTGATGGACAAGGACAAGCTGGTGGGGATCATCTCCGAGCGCGATTACGCCAGAAAGATCGTCCTGGCGGGGAAATCATCCCATGATACGCCGGTCAGGGAAATCATGAACCAGCGGGTGGTGGTCATCCAGCCCGGCACCACCATCGAGGAGTGCATGGTCCTGATGATCGAGAACGCCACGCGCTACCTGCCGGTCAGCGAGGATGGCCGGATCATCGGCATCATATCGATGGGTAACGTGGTCAACACGATCATCTCCGAACAGAACATCGTGATCAACAATCTGCAGCAATACATCATGCAGGGTTAGGCTGAGCCGCCTGCGGTACTTGCAAGTGGATAGCAGAGCATTTAAGGCGGCGCCTCCAGGCCGCCTTTTTCTTTGTCCAAACCCTGATTAACGGAACCAAACAGGGAAAAGCCAAAGCAATAGCACGCGGATCAAATCTGATAAATTCGGATAAATGCGGATAGAACCATTCTTTTGCCTGCATCAGATTGTTATCAGATTTTATCCGATGTTATCCGCGTGAAACGGTTTTGAATTTCAGACGGCACGCTTCACTCTAAACGGCAATTATCCACGAAGGACACGAAGAATATCAAAGGGATCTTCTTTATAAATTCTTCACCTTCAGAGTATGCCAAGAATGTTTTTTTATGCTCTGGAATTCCTTCGTGAACTTCGTGTACTTCGTGGACAAATGATTTTCCAGGTTCATTTTGCTACAAAACTATGGCATTTGCCGTCTTGAAATGCTATTTTATCAGCTGAAACGAGCCGCGTGACCGGGCAGGAAGGTGAATATTCAGATGACCAGCAACAGCTCTAAAGACCAGGCCAAGGAAGAGGATAAGTACAACATCAGGGCGATCGAGCGGGCGCTCTCGGTACTTGCCGCCTTTTCCCGCGAGCGCCGCAAGCTCTCGCTCGATGAACTGACCAAACTGACCGGCCTCTCCAAACCCACGGTCTTTCGCATCCTCTCCACCCTGCAAAGCCAGAAGTTCGTCCTCCTGGACAAGAAAGACGGGCGTTACCGGCTCGGCTCCATCTTTCTTACCCTTGCCTCCTCGGTACACGGTTCGCTCAACCTCGGGGCAATAACCCGCCCCCATCTGATCGACCTGCGCAACAGCACCCAGGCCACGGTGCTCCTCGGTGTGCTGTTGGAAGATCATCTCGTCTACCTTGACAAGACCGAAGGACGGGGACCGGTGAAGCTCGCCGAAGACATCGGCCTGCGGCGCGACCCCCCAAACTTCGGCATGCTCGGCATGACCTTGATGGCTTACCTCGACCCCGCCGAGGGTGAACGCCTGTTGCGGGAGTTTCCCCTCTCCGCCCACACGCGGAAATCGCTGACCGACATCGACCTCTTCCGCCGCCGGCTGAGCGAGATTCGTGAGCGCGGTTACGCGCTGGAGTTCGGCGAGGCGATAGAGGCGGTGTGGGGCGTCGCCGCGCCAATATGGGACTCGGCCGGCGAAGTGGTTGCCGCCGTCGGCGCGGCGCTCCCCATGACGGAGCAAAGCGATGAACGCATCGCCGAGTCCATACGTCTCGTGACGACGTGCGCCCGGGAGATCTCCTCCGACCTCGGCCACAGGGGGTAGCCGCCGACAAGAAGTGAATCCATGAAGAAAAATTCTCTTGACAAATCGGCAGTGGAGTGAGATATTTTATTACATAAAATAGTATTTCACTGAATGAAATGCAGGCCTCGCTGGCAGGTAGAGAGGGTCTGGTTTCGAGATTCGGCGTGTTGGCCAGAGTTGTTTAGGCGAGAGCTTCTTTTTTTTGGGATAATAAAAGTATTCCAGTACCAAAATACTAGATAGCATGTGATATCGTTCCCGTTTGCCGGAGTCTGAATTCAGGCAACCAACAAGGGGTAAGATAATGAGGTATGCAGCGACAGGGTTTGATTTGGAAGTCGATCTGACCAGGGGAAATATCGAGAGGGTGGCAACCGACCAGGGGCTGACCGGCCAGTATCTCGGGGGGCAGGGCAGCGCCGCCAATATCCTGTGGGACCGGGTTCCTCCGGAAGTCGATCCGTTTTCACCCAAGAATCTGCTGATATTCAGCGCTGGTCTCCTGGATGGCGCGCCGGTCCCCGGCGCCAACCGCACCAGTATCAGCACCATCAGCCCCCAGTCCAACCTCTACGTCAACTCGGGGCTGGGAGGATTTTTCGGGCCGGAATTGAAGCAGGCCGGCTACGATAAGATCGTCATTCGCGGCAAGTCCGACGGTCTGGTCTATCTGTGGATACACAACAACAGGGTGGAGATTCGTGACGCCGGCCATCTCCAGGGGAAAAGCGCCCTGGAGACCGCCACGCTCATCCGGCAGGAGCTGAATGATCCCAATATCCAGGTGGCCGCCATCGGTCTGGCCGGGGAGAACCGGGTCTTTCAGGCGAGCATCGAACATGGCAACTCCAGCGCCTCGCGCGGGGTGGGGGTGGTCATGGGGGACAAGCGGCTGAAGGCGATTGCCGTGCGGGGCTCGCGGGACATAGCGGTTGCCCGGCCGGCGGAACTGTTCGAGATCTGCAACCGCCAGTATCGGGAGGTCTACGACAACCCGCAGTGCGGCGATGTCTTCCTGAAGGAGGCTGACGATTCCTGGCATGTCGGCCACACCGGCTGGAGCAATCCCCCCAGGGGGTTCTGGAGCGAAGAGACCGCCAAAGAGCTGGCGGTGCGCGTCGAACGCGATCACGTCTCCTACCAGTGGGAAAATTACACCCAGGAAATGGAAGAGGTGCATGAGACGATTGTCGAGAAAAGCGAGATCCTGCGCGGCACCGGGTGCTTCAACTGTCCCAAGAATTGCCATCTGGCGATCTCCCTGCCGGGAGAGCGGATCTACTTCCTGAAAAACTACAGCAGGCTTGCCTACGCCAGGGCGGCCTATCCGGATCTGCAGCTCAGCTATGACATTCTTGCCGCCATGCAGAATTACGGGCTGGACGAATTCGCCATGCCGCAGGTCGTCGACTTCGTGGTCACGCTCTACCAGGCAGGTATTCTGACCGATGCGGATCTCCCTGATTTTCCGGCCGACAGCAGCGGCAGGTTCCTCTATGTCCTGGAGAAGATCGCCCTGCGGCAAGGGGTGGGGGATGCGCTGGCCGATGGTCTGTATCAGGCGGCCCGCAGCATCGGCAGGGGGGCGCAGGCCCATGAGCGGAGCGCGAAAAGGATCGAGCAGCCGCCGGTCAGGCTGCAACAGGCCAGCTACCCGTATTTCCTGATGCATGCCGTCGGCGACAAGATGAACATCACCCAGATCGAAGGCTCCTTCCCGCAGATGCCGATTCCCGACCGGGGGGAGAGGGAAGAGTTTGTCGCCCAGTGGGACGCGGCCCCGGAGCGGTTCAAGAAGTGGTTTCTGGACTGGGAGCCGGGGGAGCAGCTCTCCGTTGAGGCGGCCGTCAATATTGTCGACTGGAACGAGGCGATGCATTTCAGCGACGAGGCCCTGGGCATCTGTCCGTTCCTCTCCTCGTTCAGGGGTCAGTACGGCGGCCGCCCCTCCTACCACCTCCATAATCTGCCGCAGTATATCTCCCTGGCCACCGGACTGGAGCTGGACGCGGAGGGGCTGGAGGCGATTGCGCGAAGAACCGGCCTGCTGGTACGCGCCATCAATGTCCGGAGAGGCCTGCGCGGCCCGGACGAGAAAGTGCCGCAGGACCTCTGGGAGAACAGGGACCCCGGGCTGGAGCAGCAGCACCTCGACGCGTACTATGCCTTCAAGGGGTGGACTCCCGAGGGGGTCCCGACCCGGGAGACTTTGATCGGCGCGGGACTGGACTATGTGAGCAAGGATCTCACGGCACGAGGGATCCTGACCGGTGACTAAGGCGCCGGATTTGAAGACTGCTTCGGGGTCCGGGAGCGTTGTCGCAGGCATCAACAACAAACCTGATTAGCACTGATTTCCCGCCCGAACAAATCTCCCTCCCCTTCAAGGGGAGGGCCGGGGTGGGGATGGGTTGATTCGGGCGCCAAGATAACCCCATCCCCCTCCTGACCTCCCCCTTGAAGGGGAAGGAACTTGGATTGCTGGAGATTGGCACTACTCAGCACAGCAAAAGAGGTAACCAATGAGGTACGCAGAGACCGGGTTTAATCTAGAGGTTGATCTGTCCCAGGGAAGCGTGAAGAGGGTGCCAACCGACCCGAAATTGACCGAGCTCCACCTGGGGGGGCAGGGTACTGCCGCAAGGATACTGTGGGACAGGGTGCCGCCGGAGACCGATCCCCTTTCCCCCGACAATCTGCTGATCTTCAGCACCGGGCTGCTGCACGGCACCCCTGTGCCCGGCGCCAACCGCACCTCGGTCAGCACCTTCTCCCCCTTGACCGGCCTCTATGTCAATTCCCTGATGGGGGGGTGGTTCGGACCGGAGCTGAAGTTTGCCGGCTACGACAAGATCATTATCAGCGGCGAGGCGCCCGGCCTGGTCTATCTGTACATCAACAACGACAGGGTGGAGATTCGCGATGCCAGCCATCTCCAGGGGAAGGGGTGCCAGGAGACCGCAACGCTCCTGCAAAAGGAGTTGAAGGAGCCGAAGCTCCAGGTGGCGGCCATCGGCCTGGCGGGTGAAAACAGGGTCTTTCAGGCCACCATCGAGCATGCCAACTCCAGCGCCTCCCGCCACGGGGTGGGCGCGGTCATGGGGGCCAAGCGGCTGAAGGCGATCGCGGTGCGCGGGACAAAGGATGTCTATGTCGCCCGGGCGGCCGAGCTCTGGAAGACCTGCCGCGGCAAGTATCAGGAGATCTACGATAACAAGAACTGCGGCGACCCGATGGCGCACGACCACAACGAGAGCTTCCATGTGGACAATTTTGCCTGGGGCAACGCGCGCACCCGGAGAAAAGACTACTGGAACAAAGAGCGTGAGGAGCAGTGGGTCGGGCTCTGGAAAGAGGTGCGCAGCCGTGATTCCGGCTGCTACAACTGCCCCAAGGATTGCCACTACACGATCTCCTATCCGGGGCGGCATACCTATTTCCTCAAATGCTTCAACAAGCTTACCTACAGCATGGCGGCCTTTGAGGAGATCGACTTCAACTACAATATCCTCGGCCTGACCAGCGCCTACGGCATGGATGGCTTTTCCACGCCGCAGGTGCTTGCCTTCGCCGTCGAGCTCTATGAAGCCGGGATTCTGACCAATGAAGATCTCCCCGATTTTCCCGCCGACGGTGCGGCGAGATTCTTCTATCTCCTGGACAAGGTCGTGCGTCGCGAAGGGATCGGCGATGTGCTGGCCGATGGCGTCTATCGGGCCGCCCGTAGAATCGGCAAAGGGGCTGAGGAGTACGACCATAACACCACGAAAAAGGTGGAGCAGGTGCCGCTCAAGCTGGGGGTGGTCAACTACCCGTTTTTCCTGATGTACTGCACCGGCGAGAAGATGAACATCACCCAGATCGAGGGCTCCTTCCCCCAGGCGCCCATCGCCGACCCGGAGAAGCGGAGGAAGTTTGTCGAAAACTGGTCTGCCGCTCCGGAGCGGTTCAAGAAATGGCTGCTGGAGTGGGAGCCCAGGAAGCATATGCCGATCGAGGCCTCGGTCAATGTCTGCGACTGGAACGAGGCGATGCACTACGTCGACGACGCCATCGGCACCTGCGCCTGGCTGTCGTCATTCCGGGGGCAGTTCGGCGGGTCGCCCCCCTATCACCTGTTCAACCTCCCGGAAATCATAGCGCTGGCGGCCGGCATCGAGCTCGATTCGGACGGGCTGTTGGAGGTATCCAGAAGGAACCGCAACCTGGTCAGAGCCCTCAACATCAGAAGAGGGCTGAGACGGGACGTGGAGAAGCCGCCGGAGGACCATTGGAAGATACGGGACCCGGAGATGGAGCAAAAGCACCTCGACGCCTACTATGAGTTCAAGGGTTGGACCAATGACGGTGTTCCCACCAGGGAGACGTTGGACCGGCTGAAGCTGGAGTTTGTCAGTGAGGAGTTCATCCGCAGGGGGATCCTGACAGCCGGCGGAGGCGAAGAGACTGCGGCGGAAAGAGCGTAGAACTACAGTCAAGGGGATAGTAGCCATGAGCGATCAGTCAAAGAAGAAGATAGTCAGAGAGATAAAAGTCGATCTTGACAAGTGCATCGGTTGCCGCGCCTGCGAGGTGGCTTGCTCCGGGTTTCACGCCAGCCCGAAATACAGCAGCTTCAATCCGTCGCGTTCCCGGATCAGGGTGGTCCAGGACCTGGTCAATGACGTCTACGTGCCGCTGCGTGCCGGCGAGTATACCGCGGCCGAGTGCACCGGCCGGCAGACCTTCAAGATCCATGGGAAACAGTACAGCGAGTGCAACTTCTGCCCCGCATCATGCCCTTCCCGGGAGCTTTTCAAGGAGCCGGACTCCGGTCTCCCCCTGAAATGCGACATGTGCGCGGACGAAAAAATGCCCATGTGTGTCGAGGTATGCCGTCCCGGCGCCCTGACCTACGAGGAAAGGGAAGAGGAACGGGCCGATGAGGAACCGGCGCTGGGTGAGGTGGAGACCGGATTGAAATCACTGGTCCACAAGTATGGAGCCCAGAAGGTGATGGATACCATTGCCCGCCTGTCGCAGAACGACTAGGCCACCAGCGTCCCTCCCCCTTCAAGGGGGAGGCTAGGAGGGGGATGGGGGCTTTCCGAGACTGCATAACCCCATCCCCACCCCGACCCTCCCCTTGAAGGGGAGGGAGATGTCGGAAAGGAACTGAAACGTGGAAACTGTCGCCCCGTTCAAAGAGATCATCGATGTCATCAAGGAAGAAGGCGGAGATGCCTTCAAGTTCTGCTACCAGTGCGGCAAGTGCGATTCCGTCTGCCCGTGGAACAGGGTCAGATCGTTTAGCATGCGCAAGCTGGTCCGCCAGGCTAGCCTGGGGCTGACCGAGATAGAAAACGAGGACATCTGGCGCTGCAGCACCTGCGGCAAGTGTTCCCGGAACTGCCCGCGGGGGGTGAAACAGATCGAGTCCGGGGTGGCCTTGCGCAGGATCGCCACCCAGAACGATGTGTTCCCGACCGCCATGGAACCGCTGCTCACGGTGAGCGTTGGGCTCATGGGGGAGGGGAACCCCTTCAATGACGATCGGAAAAACAGGGGCGACTGGGCGCAGGGGCTGGGGGTAAAGCAGTTCACCAGGGAGATGGACGTCCTCTATTTCTCTTGCTGCTACCTGAGCTATGCCCCGAGACTGAAGAAGGTGGCCGCTGCCACGGCCGCTCTCCTTAACAAGGCAGGGGTGAAATTCGGCATACTCGGTGCCAAAGAGAGCTGCTGCGGCGAAAGCATCCGCAAGACCGGCAACGAGGAGCTCTTCAGAAAGCTCGCCAAGGAAAACATCCAGAACTTTATCGACAACGGCGTCAGGAAGATCCTGGTCTCCTCCCCCCACAGCTACCACACCTTCAAGAACGAATATCCCGAGTTCATGGTGAACTTCGAAGTGCTGTACGTCACCGATTACCTGAACGAGTTGATCAAGGATGGCAGGCTCAAGCTCGCCAAGGGGTACCCGAAGAAGGTCACCTACCACGATCCCTGCTACCTGGGTCGCCACAACGGCATCTACGACCAGCCCCGGGAGATCCTGAAGGCGATCTCCGGCCTGGAACTGGTGGAGATGGCCGACTCAAGGGAAAACAGCCTCTGCTGCGGCGGGGGGGGCGGCAGGATCTGGGTGGAAACCCCGAAGGAAGAGCGGTTCTCCGATCTGAGGGTGGGACAGGCCGTCGCCGTCGGGGCCGAGGTGCTGGCCACCTCCTGCCCCTACTGCATCACCAATTTCGAAGACAGCAGGCTATCTCTCGATGAGGGGGTGGCGCTTGAAATTATGGACATCACGGAGATTCTCCACGAACTGATTTAGCACTACTTTGTCAGATTACATGGTCGCAGCTTTTACCCACCCCCATCCCCCACCCAACCTCCCCCTTGAAGGGGGAGGAGCTTGAAATTTCCCTCCCCTTCAAGGGGAGGGTCAGGGTGGGGATGGG
>JAMPXD010000176.1 GCA_023701365.1 Geobacteraceae bacterium | reverse complement strand
TTCAAAACCTGGCTTCGGCTCCGCTCAGCCACCAAAAACCACCCCCACGTGAACAAAAACGCCCGGTGGCTGAGCGGAGTCGAAGCCACGGTTTAATCCCTGAGCGGAGTCGAAGGGCCAACTCCGCCAACTCCCCGGCAATCTCCCGCTCCAGCGCCTCCAACCGGGCAATGATGACCTGCGGCGGCTCGTAGGCCACCTCCTCATGCTCCACCTTCTTGTAACGGTTAATGGAAAGGTCGTACTTGTTGTCGCGGATCTCCTGCACCGGGACGAGAAAGGATTTACCAGTACGTCCCGCTTCGACTCCGCTCAGCGTACCACCTTCGTCCTCACAGGGAGACTGCCCGGTGGCTGAGCGGAGCCGAAGCCACGATTCCACTACATCGGGAATATCATTCTCCTCCACCGGATTGCGCTTGTCGTCCAGCGAGAAGCCATCGGCCTGCATGTCGTAGAACCAGACGTGATCCGTGCCGCCGGAGTTGGTCTTGGTGAAGATCAGTATCCCAGTGGAGACCCCCGCATAAGGACGGAATACGCCGGAGGGCATGGAGATCATCGCCTCCAGCTTGTGGCCGTCCACCAGGAGCTTGCGCAAGTCGAGGTGCGCCTTGCTGGAGCCGAACAGCACCCCGTCCGGCACGATCACCGCGCAGCGGCCGCCCGGCTTCAACAGCCGCAGCATCAGGGCGATGAACAACAGCTCGGTCTTCTTGGTCTTGACCGTGCGCAAGAGGTCCTTGGCCACGGTTTCCTCGTCAAGCGACCCCTTGAACGGCGGATTGGCCAGGACCAGGGTGTAGGCGTCGGCAATGTCGGCAGTGGCATTGGAAAGGGAATCCCGCGCCTCGATGGCCGGATTTTCGACGCCGTGCAGCATCATGTTCATGCTGGCGATGCGGAGCATGGTGGAGTCGAAGTCGAAACCGTTGAAGAGCTTCTCATTAAAGTGGCGCTTCAGCTTTTCGTTGTGGAACAGGTCGGCGTGGTGCTCGCGCAGGTATTCACCGGCCGCCACCAGGAAGCCGGCCGTGCCGCAGGCCGGATCGCAGATGACGTCGTCGGGCCGGGGCTGCATCAGCTCCACCATCATCTTGATGATATGGCGGGGGGTGCGAAACTGACCGTTTCGGCCGGCGGTGGTCAGCTTGGAGAGCATGTACTCGTACAGATCTCCCTTGGTGTCCCGGTCTTCCATCGGCACCTGGCTGATCTGCTCCACCACCCGCTCCAAAAGGCTCGGCGTGGGGATCATGAAGATGGCGTCCTTCATGTGCCGGGCGTAGGCGCTCTCCTCGTTGCCGTGCAGGTTCTTGATGAAGGGGAAGACCTCCATACTCACCACGCGGAACATCTCCCCCGCCTCGAACTCCCGGAAGCGCGACCAGCGCAGGTGATCCTGCCCTGCCGCGAAGATCGGCTCCTCTATCGGCTTGCCCAGCCGGTTGGCCTTCTTCTCCTTTGCGGTGTGAATGTCATCCAGCCGCTTGATGAACAGCAGGTACGACATCTGCTCGATCACGCGTAGCGAGTCGGAAATCCCGCCAGTCCAGAACGCATCCCATATCTTGTCAATCTTCGATTTATTTTCACCAGTCAACACGAAGCGGTTCTCCTTTGACCAAAAAGAAGCCGCCCGTCAGCACCAGGCTGACAAGGGCGGCTCTCGTTTCAGCGAATCTTCCCCAGGCGTTCGGAGTCCATCATTCATCCCCTCCATAACATAACAAAACTGCCTATATCTAATACACCCACAGCGGCCCCGGTGTCAACGTCATGGTATTCGATATATTGAAAAGGCGGCCAAAACGGCCGCCTTTTCAAAGGTAAGGCAAAAGGGTCTGGCCTTGAACGTGGACACATCTACAACCGTTCTCAAAAAGCCTTTCTTCCCCTCTAGCTCTCCCCTGACCCACAAACAGAAAAAGCCGCTAAAGCCCATGAGTCAGCTTGCAGCGGCTTTGCGGCATTATATTGGAAATTCCCCCCAGCTCAAAACTCCAGCCAAAAAATGCAATTATGAAGGTTGAATTATGAATTATGAAATTTCAACCTTCAACCCTTGATTTCCGTGTCCAAATGTACATGAAAGGGGGTGAGAGGTCAATTGATCTAATGTTTTAATGCCGTGAAGGGTGAAGGGTGAAAAGTGCTCAGTGAGGAGTCAGGAATCAATATCCCGCCGTTGCCCATACCCGCGGGGCCTTTTTATCCTTGAAGTGCCGTCGGTTTTGCCGTAAACTTGCAAAAAAGCGAGGTTAACTCATGGTAGCGCAAAAAATTGACTTTCCCATGGAAGAAATCATGGCCCTGTGTAGACGCAACAAGGTGCGCGAGCTCGCCCTCTTCGGCTCCGTCCTGCGGGACGACTTTCGCCCGAACAGCGACATAGACATCCTGGTGGAATTCGACCAGGACGCTGAAATTGGCTTCATGACCCTGGCTAGGCTTGCCCGGGAACTTTCTGCACTGCTGCACCGCAAGGTTGATCTTGTGCCGAAAACCGGACTGAAACCGAAGATCCGTGGTGAGGTGCTGGCTCGCTCAAAGGTGCTCTATGCGGCGTGAGGAGCTGTATCTCTCGGATATAGTCGAAGCAGCTGATGCCATACGGGAATTTCTAGCCGGTATCGACCGTGCAGCCTTTTTCGGCAGCAACCTTATCCAAAGCGCCGTCCTGCAAAAACTTATCGTCATCGGTGAGGCGGCGGCGAAGCTTCCGAAAGAGTTTCGCGAACGGCACATGGAAGTAGAATGGAGCGACATCGTCGCGTTCCGCAATATCGCAGTGCATTCCTACTTTTCAGTAGACTGGTCCATCGTCTTCTTCACCGCGATGAAAGATGTGCCGGAGTTGAGACGGCTTATCGCGAACCTCCTTGCCAGGGAATATCCCGACTCTCCATAAGAAGACGGCAGACATCCTTCCTCAAGGTCGTAAAGCTCCCAGCACCCTACCACTGATGTTTCTCCGTATCGCGCAGGTGTTCCAGTGCTGCTGTCTCAAGGCTTTCATCCAGATCGTCGGCAGTGTCCGCGCTATAGGCGGCATAGCGGGCAATCTCTTCGTGAAGCAAAACCTTTTCCTGCTGCTCAAGCAAGTTGCGGAATGTCGCAGTTTTCATGACATAACTCCTGCCATACATCGTAAAGCATGATGGAGGGCCAAAAAAGAAAAGAAATGATGGCACTTGTGGGAATGTCGATATTGAAAAGGCGGCCAAAACGGCCGCCTTTTCAATGCAATGCAATATATTTTTTAACCCACCACTTCAGACTTGGTGAAGATCGCCCGCAGCCAGTACCCTTCCTTTTCGATGTTCTCCCGGCCCCCCTCCTCACGGTCCACCAGGGTGACGATGCCGAGAACTACCAACCCCTCCTCCTCGGCCCGGCGCACCGCCTTCATGGACGAGCCGCCGGTGGTGACCACGTCCTCGACGATCACCACCCTCGACCCCGGCGGCAGGTTCTTCCGCCCCTCCAGCCACTGGCCGGTGCCGTGCCCCTTCGGCTCCTTGCGGATGATGAAGGCGTGCATCGGTTTGTCGTCCAGCCAGGCGGCGATGGAGGTGGCGGTGGCGATCGGGTCGGCGCCGAGGGTGATCCCCCCTACCCCCTGCACCCCTGCCACGTCCCTGATCGCTGCGTAGAAGAGCTTGCCGACCAGGAACCCCCCTTCGGCATGGAGGGTGGTCTGCTTGCCGTCGAAATAGAAATCGCTCTGCCGGCCGGAAGCGAGCGTCACGAGCCGCTTCTCATACGACAGTTCCAGGATGATCTGCTTCAGCCTCTCCTTGTCAGTCATTGCATGTCACTCCTTTTTATAAAATTCAGGTGGATAGACTGAAGGCTGAAGGCTGAAGGTTATTCCTGACAGCCTACAGCCTATAAACCTACAGCCTGCCTTAATCCTTTTCAAACAGATCGAGCTGCGGCTCGGGTTTCAATTTCGGGAACGGAATCGGGTATCCCCCGGTGAAGCAGGCGCGGCAGTAGCTGTTGTCGTTCCCCCCGACGGCGCTGACCAGCCCCTCCCGGGAGAGGTAGGCGAGGGAGTCGGCGGTTATGTATTTGGTGATCTCGTCGATGGTGTGGGACGAGGATATCAGCTCCTTGCGGGTCGGGGTGTCGATCCCGTAGTAGCAGGGATAGCTGGTGGGGGGGGAGGAGATCAGCACGTGGACCTCCTTGGCCCCGGCGTTCCTGACCATCTTGACGATCTTGCGCGAGGTGGTGCCGCGGACGATGGAATCGTCGATGATGACCACCCTCTTCCCCCTGAGGACCTCGCGCACCGGGTTCAGCTTGATCTTCACCCCGAAATGGCGGATCGACTGCTGCGGCTCGATGAAGGTCCGGCCCACGTAGTGGTTGCGGATCAGCCCGAGCTCGAAGCGGATCCCCGACTCCTCGGCGTACCCCATGGCCGCCGGAACCCCGGAGTCGGGGACCGGAATGACCACATCCGCCTCGATCCGGTTCTCCCGGGCCAGCTGGCGCCCCAGCTCCTTGCGCACCTGGTAGACATTTTTGCCGAAGATGTAGGAATCGGGCCGGGCGAAATAGACGAATTCGAAGATGCAGGGGGCCGGTTCCGCCTTTTTCAGGGGGAAATGGGAGGTCATCCCGTTCTTGTCGATCTCCACGATCTCCCCGGGCTCGATCTCCCGGACGAAATCGGCCTCGATCAGGTCGAGGGCACAGCTCTCGGAGGCGACCACCCAGGCGTCCCCCAGTTTCCCCAGGCAGAGGGGCCTGAAGCCGTGCGGGTCGCGGGCGGCAACCATCCTGGTTTCGGTGAGGAACAGCAGGCAGTAGGCCCCCTTGATCCTGTTCAGCGCCTCGGTGAGCCGTTCCACCAGGGAATTGGCCTTGGAAATGGCCAGCAGGTGGACGACGATCTCGGTATCCATGGTGGTCTGGAAGATGGAGCCCCACGCCTCCAGCTCGTCCTTGATCAGCTGGGCGTTCACCAGGTTGCCGTTGTGGGCCACGGCGATGGAGCCCCGGGAATAGTCGACCATGATCGGCTGGACGTTCTTGATCACCGACGAACCGGTGGTCGAATAGCGGACATGGCCGATGGCCGCCTTGCCCGGGAGGCTCTTGAAGATCTCCTGGTTGCCGAACACGTCGGCAACGAGCCCCATGCTCTTGTGGGCATGGAGGCCGAGGCCGTCGGAGGAAACGATGCCGCAGCTCTCCTGACCCCGGTGCTGCAGGGCGTAGAGCCCCAGATAGGTCAGGTTGGACGCCTCGGGGTGGTTGAATATGCCGAAAATGCCGCACTCTTCTTCAGGTCTGCGAAAGTTCATTCGCTATCGCTCCTTAATACTGCAAGTCTGTCGGGTTTTTAAACAAGATTCTTCCTCACATACTCCGCCGCGTTTTTGAAGAGGATCAGCCCGTCCCCTTCCTCGGGGAGCTCCTCCCTGGTCCAGCGGGGGTGGTTGGTGAAGTGGACGAAGGCCTCGGGGTGGGGCATCAGCCCCATGATGCGTCCGGTCTCGTCGCAGATGCCGGCAATGGCGTTCTCCGAGCCGTTGGGGTTGAGGGGGAATTCCATGGTGGGTTGGTGGTAGCCGGGGTCGGAATACTTGAGCACCGCCATTTTCTGCTCCTCGATCCTCTCCAGCACGGCGGCGGAAGCGGCGACGAACTTCCCTTCGCCGTGGCGGATCGGGAGGTAAATCCCCCGCTCGATCCCCCTGGTGAAGATGGCGGGGGAAGCGGGGTCGCACTTCAGGTAGACCCAGCGATCCTGGAAGCGCCCGCAGTCGTTGAAGGTGAGGGTCGCCACCTGCTCCAGGTGATTGCCGTCGAAACCGGGCAGGAGCCCCATCTTGACCATCAGCTGGAAACCGTTGCAGACCCCGAGGACCGGCTTGCCGGCGGCGATGAAGCGCAGCAACTGGTCGAGGAGGTGCTCTTCCAGCTCGTCGACCTTGGCATGTTTGAGGCGGTTCGCCTGGGCCTTGGCGCTCCCCAGGTCGTCGCCGTCCAGGAAGCCGCCGGTCAGGTTGAGGAAATGGAATTCGTCGAGCCTGACATCGCCGGCCAACAGCTCCGAGATGTGGACGATCCGGGCCTCGTCGAACCCCCCCAGCCGGCAGGCATGGGCCGCTTCCGTTTCGCAGTTGGTGCCGTTGCCGGTTATTACTAGTGCTTTTGCAAGTGCCATGAAAAACCTCGAATCTCGTTAGCCACAGTCATGTAGGGTGGGTTAGCGAAGCGTAACCCACCATTCCCTCCGGTCAGAGACACTCGGTGGGTTACGGCGCTCCGCGCCTAACCCACCCTACCCTCTCTGTGGCAATAAAAGTTTATAAATCCCGCAGGGTCCGCTGCCACGCTTCCTTGAGCTCGGCCAGCCCCGCCTTGACGACAGTACCTCCGCCCAGGCCGGTGATAGTGAGCACCGGCTCCCCGGTCACCACGCCGATGGAGGCGAAGCAGTTGCCGGTCATTATCTCCTCAAATCGCTGCCGCTGCTCCGGATGGACGGTGACCAGGTGCCGGGAGGCGGACTCGGAGAAGAGGAGCGCCGCGTCGTTCCTGCCTGTCTCATCCCCCTTCCAGAGCACCCGGGAGAGGTCGAGGGCCATCCCGCAGCCGCCGGCAAAGGCGGACTCGGCGGCGGCCACGGCCAGGCCGCCGTCGGAGAGGTCGTGGCAGGAGGCGACAGTGCCGGCCATGACGGCCTGGTGATAGGCGCGATAGCGGCGGTAGGCCTTAGCCGTATCGACCAGCGGCACCTTGTTGCCGACAAACCCCTTGAGGGCGAAGTACTCCGAGCCGCCCAGCTCGTCGCCGGTCTTGCCGAGGAGGTAGACGATGTCGCCGGCGCGCTTCGCGTCCATGGTGACGGCCTTGCGCGCGTCGTCGATCCGGCCGATCACCGAGAAGAGGAGCGTCGGCGGGATGGAGATCTTCACCGCGCCGTCATAGAAGTCGTTCTTCATCGAGTCCTTGCCGGAGATCAGCGGAAGGGAATAGGCCAGGCAGACGTCATAGAGGGCCTTGTTGGCCCGGACCAGTTGGGCCATCTTGTAGGGGCCGTCCGGGGTCTTCTCGGAAAGGACCGGGTCGCACCAGCAGAAGTTGTCCAGCCCGGCCACCAGGTCGAGCGAGCCGCCAACGGCCACGTAGTTGCGCAGTCCCTCGTCGATGGCGTTGGCGGTCATCTGGTAGGTGTCGATGTCCGAGTAGCGGGGGCAGATGCCGTGGGCCACCACCACCCCCTCGAAGGAGTCGAGGATCGGCCGCACCACCGCCGCGTCCGAGGGGCCGTCGTTGGCCACCCCGGTGAACGGCTTGATCACGCTTCCCCCCTGGACCTCGTGGTCGTAGCGGCGGACCACCGACTCCTTGGAGCAGACGTTGAGGGAACCGAGGAGTTTCGCCAGGTCGGCGCCATAGTCCCCCTGCGCTTCCAGGGTAGGCTCCTCGTGGTGTGGCGGCTGCCACTTGGCCGGCAGCTGCATGGGCGGAAGCCCCTCGTGCATGAACGCCATCGGCAGGTACGCCACGGTCCGGTCGCCGTAGAGGATGTGGAAGAAGCCGGAGTCGGTGAACTCCCCAAGCACCGAAGCCTCCACCCCGAAGCGGCGGGCCATCCGCAGGAACTCGTCGATTCTCTCCGGGGGGACCGCCAGGCTCATCCGCTCCTGGGCCTCGGAAATCAGTATTTCCCATGGGTTGAGGCCCGGATATTTAAGCGGTGCTTTAGCCAGATCCATCCGGCAGCCACCGCACTCCCCAGCCATCTCGCCGATGGAGGAGGAAAGGCCGCCGGCGCCGTTGTCGGTGATGAAGCGGTACAGCCCCTGGTCCCGGGCGCGGAGCAGGAAGTCGAACATCCGCTTCTGGGTGATCGGGTCGCCGATCTGCACCGCCGTGACCGGCGAGCTCTCGGTCAGCTCCTCGGAGGAGAAGGTGGCGCCGTGGATGCCGTCCTTGCCGATCCGGCCGCCGGTCATGACGATCAGGTCGCCCGGCTTGATCGACTTCTCGTGGGACGGCTCGCCATTGATCTCGGCAGGCATGAGCCCGGCCGTGCCGCAGAAGACCAGCGGCTTGCCGGCGAAGCGCTCGTCGAACACCAGCGAGCCGTTGACCGTGGGGATGCCGCTCTTGTTGCCGCCGTGCTCCACCCCTTCCACCACCCCCTCGTAGATGCGGCGGGGGTGCAACAGGCGCGACGGCAGGGGCTTGGCGTAGAACGGGTCGGCGAAGCAGAACACGTCGGTGTTGAAGATGAGGCGCGCCCCCTTGCCGGTGCCGAACGGGTCGCGGTTAACGCCGACGATGCCGGTTAGCGCCCCGCCGTAGGGGTCGAGGGCCGAAGGGGAGTTGTGGGTCTCGACCTTGAAGACCAGCGACCAGTCGGAGTTCCATCTGATCACCCCGGCGTTGTCCTTGAACACCGACAGGCAGAAGTCCTTGTCGCCGAGCTTCTCGCGCACATCGCTGGTGGTGCGCTGGATGAAGGACTTGAACAGGGATTTGATCTCCTGTTTGTTGCCCAGTTCATCCTCGTACTGCACCGTGCCGGCGAAGATCTTGTGCTTGCAGTGCTCCGACCAGGTCTGGGCCAGGCATTCCAGCTCGACGTCGGTCGGATTATCGCCGAGCCCGATGACGCGCCGCTCTGCGAGCACCTGGGGGTCGCGGAAATGGGC
>JAMPXD010000175.1 GCA_023701365.1 Geobacteraceae bacterium | reverse complement strand
CCCCCGTCAAGGGGGAGGGGGTATTTCTGGGAACGACGCCACTATGGATCGCGGCCCGGTCCCTCCTCCGGGAGCGGCTGGACGACTTCTTCCGCCGCCTGGAGAGGGCGCTGAAGACCTTCGGCCCGGATGACATCCATGACCTGCGGGTCGCTTCCCGCCGGCTGCGCGAGGGGCTGGCCCTCTTCGCCCCCTGCTATCCTTCCCGGAACATCGAGCGCCTTACCAGGCAGGTCAGGCGGGTGACCCGCCTTCTGGGGGAGATCCGCAACACCGACGAGGCGCTCCTCTTCTTCGCGGCACTGGCGGAAGAGCTCGATGCCGCCTGCCGCGGCAACCTGGAACGGCTGCTCGACTCCTTCCGGGAGACGCGGAAAAGCGAGCTCAAGAGGCTGAAGGCGGGCCTGCGGCGGGCCGGCTCGGGGGCGCGTGCCGACTTCTGCCGTCGAGTGGTCGAAGCGCCTGCCCTGTTCGCCCCGCCGGCGGACGACGCCGACCCGTTCGTTCCCCTGGTGGCCTTTGCCCGGGGCGCCCTCGATGCCCGGCTGGCAGCGGTGCTGGAGCTGGTGCCCGAGGCACGGCAGCCGGGGGCGATCGAGTCCCAGCACCTGCTCCGGATCGCGGTCAAGCATTTCCGCTACCGGCTGGAGATCCTCTCCTCCCTGGTCGGCAGCCGCTACCAGGAACTCCACGGGGCGCTCAAGGGTTACCAGGAGCTGCTCGGCCGGATGCACGACCTGGATGTCTTTGCCGGAATAGTCCGGGAAGCGGGCTTTCCCCCCGAAACGGAACAGCCTGCTCTGGACGCCATAGCGGCAAAGAGGGAGGGGCTCTTCACCGGGTTCTCCCGCATGCTGGAAACCGCGCCGTTCGAGCGAATCGGCGCCCAGGTGAGGACCTCGCTGTGAAAAAGAACAGGCTGGCGGCCATCGATATCGGCACCAACTCCATCCGCTGCATCGTCGTCGAAGTGGACAAGTCGGGCAAGTTCCGGGTGCTGGACGACGAGAAGGCGACGGTCCGCCTCGGCGAGGGGATCATCAGGGGCGGCGCCATCTCCGGGGCCGGCTGGCAGCGGGCCATGGAAACCCTGTCCCGGATGAAGAAGATCATCGACGGCTACGGGGTGGCGGGGATCGAGACGGTCGCCACCAGCGCGGTGCGGCGGGCGTCGAACGGCGAGGCCTTCGTCAGGGCCGTTGCCGAGAATGTCGGCCTCAAGATCGCGGTGATCAGCGGCGAGGAGGAGGCGGAGCTGGCGGCCCTTTCCGCGCTCCACAATTTCGACATGGAGGGGACCCGCTACGCCATGGCCGACATCGGCGGCGGCAGCGTGGAGGTGGTCACCGCGCTCGGGAACCATATCGAGGAGATCTACTCCCTGGAGTTGGGGGCGGTGGTGCTGACCGAACGCTTCATCACCACCGATCCGATCAGGCAGGGGGAGTATCAGCAGCTGCGCAGGCAGATCCGCAAGACCCTCAAGGCGACCTTCGCCGCCGGGGATATCCCGGTCCAGTGCCTGATCGGCTCGGGCGGCACCATGACCTCCATCGCCGCCATGGTGATGGCGATGCGCAAGGAGGGGTATGGTTCGATCCATGGCTACGAGCTGCTCCGTTCCGAGGTGGTGCACATCCTCGCCATGCTCCTGAGAAAGGACCTGAAGGAGCGGAGGTCGATCCCGGGGCTGAATCCCGACCGGGCGGACATCATCGTCGCCGGGGTGACCGTGGTGGACGAGCTGATGGAGCTGTTCCAGGCGAACCTCCTGAAGATCAACGAGCGGGGGATTCGGGAGGGGCTGATCCTGAAGGGGCTGAAAAAGCGGAACCTCCTCCCGGCGGAGCGAAAACCGAGGAACTGGCGGGATTCGGTCCTGGAATTCGCCCATTCCTGTCATTATGACGAGGAGCATTCGCTCCAGGTGACGCGAATCGCCCTAGAGATCTTCGATGCGCTCGCCTCACCGTTCGGCCTCGGCGAAAAGGAGCGGCAGATGCTGGAAGCGGCGGCCCTCCTGCACGACGTCGGCTACTTCATCAGCTACGCGGGGCACCACAAGCACACCTACCACCTGGTCAGGCACGCCGACCTGTTCGGCTTCACCCCGCGGGAGCGGGAAATCATCGCCCATGTGGCCCGCTACCACCGCAAGGCCCTCCCGAAGAAAAAGCACGAGACCTTCACCCGCCTCGCCCCCCCGGACCGGCTTCTGGTCAGGAGGCTGGGGGGCATCCTGCGCCTTGCCGACGGCCTCGACCGGCGCCGCAACAGCCTGGTGACGGCCCTCGACTGCTCCCTCTCCCCTTCCACCTTCATGGTCAGGCTGGTGAGCGAGCAGGACGTCTCCGTCGAGCTGTTCGGCGGCAAGACCAAGGGGGACCTGTTCGAGGCGGCCTTCGGCAGGCGGCTGCTGCTGGTCCCGCCGAAGGCAGGTGTTCAGGCTGAAGACCGAAAACTGAAGACTGAAGGCTGAAGGTTTAGGTTGAAGGCCTTCAGTCTTCAGCCTTCAGCCTATCCCCCTGGGGTTGAAATGAGCGAAAAGGCCCGAATAGTAGCCGCCCTTGGCGAGCGCCGCCTGCTCCTCCCGTATCTGCTGAACGAGGCGCTCGCTGCCAACGAACGGGCAAAGTACCGCCTCACCCTCCTGCAAACGGCCAAGGCCCATGCGGATTTCCCCGACAAGCCCTTCTCCGACCTGCGCACGGAACGTCTCGCCTGCGGCATCTCCGATGCATCCTACGATGATATGGTGGCGGAGAGCGCCGGACGCAGGGCCGATAGCTACGCGATGCCCCACCTGGCCGAGCTCTGCTCGGCGCTCCGGGACGACATGATGGCGATGCTCGCCCCTTTCGAGGCGTCACAGAAAGCGGAGGCGGAGCTGTTTCGCCGGCGTCTGCAGGAGCTATCGAGCAGGTCCTGGCAGGAAGAGGACGGCACGATCAGCGGGACAACCATCGCCGGCCTGACTTCGGGAGACCAGGGCCGCGGCGACAGCCTCCATCTTCTGATCATGGCGATGCACAAAGCCCTGAACACCCTGCAGGGGAAGATCGCCACCGAAAGCGTGGACGGGGCACTTGCCTACGGCCTGCAGGGGGACGACCGGTCACTGGTCGCCGCCTTCATGAAGGGGGTCAACCGGACCCGGCCGCTGAAGTTCGACCACCCCGGCCTCGGCACCACCGCGACCAGGAGCGGCGCGCGGCTGATCGTCCAGAACGACATCGGCACCACCGACGCGCACGTGCTGGTGATATACGTCGAGGAGAAGCGCGTGACGGTGACCTGCACCGACATCCATCTCCCCCGCCTCATCTTCTTCCAGGGAATGCTCGCCGACTGGGACGTTGCCTGGGGCGAGGTCCATTCCCGCACGGACCGGGCATTCGAGGGCGGGGTCTACCACCTGAGCGTCGGGACCTACACGGGGCGCACCAAGGCGGACCTCAAGGCCTATCTGACCTGGCTCGGCTCCCGCCTGGTGTTTCAGATCGACTGGAACCGGGCCCGCAAGCGGCTGCAGGCGCTGGTCCCGAGGGAGGATGCCCTGTCCCTGCTGTCCTGGGCCGCGGAGAATGAAGTGGGGCACATGGCCTTTCTCAAGGCGGGGGGGGAGCGGATGATCTTCGATGCCCTCCAGTTCGTGGCAGGGGGGTCCCTGACCTACGGCGTCACGCTGGCCGAACTGCTAGGCAGGGAGGCGGCCGTTTCCTATCTGCGCTTCATCCTGAATGCCTGCGCCCGGGGACTGCTCGACAAGCGGCCGCTCGCCCTGATCCACGACGAGGCGCGGGTGGAGCTGTACAAGTATTACCACAGCGCCCAGCAAAACCTCCTCGACCTCGCCAGCAATCATGCGGCGCTGGCGGTCGAGATCGCCACCAGCATCCGCGACGGTCTGCTCGCCTCATCCCGGCCCGGGACCTCCCCGCGCTTCGAGCGGATCGGCCAGCGCGCCAAGGAATGGGAACGCAAGGCCGACGAGCTGGTGATCCGCGCCCGCGAGCTGGCCAGGCAATCGGAGCAGGCGGATGCCGTCCGGCTGCTGCTGGAGACCGCCGACGACATAACCGACGAGCTGGAGGAGGCGGCCTTCCACCTCACGATGCTGAAGCCGGAGTGTCTGACGGAGGAGATCCGTCTGCCGCTCGCCACCCTGGCCCGGCTCCTGGTCGAGGGGAGCCGGGAATACCTGAAGGCGATCGAGAGCGCCCGGGGGGTCCGCCGCGACGGTTCGCCGGACGACATGCACGATTTCCTGGAATCGATCCACCGCATCGTCGCCATCGAGCAACAGAGCGACACCGCGGAACGGGCGGTGCGCAAGGCGCTGGTCGCGGCCTCTGAGGATTACCGGCAGGCCTTCGTCATCGCCGAAAGTGCCAAGAAGCTGGAATCGGCCGCCGACGCGCTGATGCATACCGGCATGACCCTGCGGGACCAGATACTCGGCAGGATCATGGAGAGCTGATGACGCGCGACAGCATTTTCAGGATTGCCCCCCGCGCCATGGGCGCCGCGAAGGGGGAGGTGGCGGCGATGGGGATCAAGGCCTTCGATCTGGCCCGCATGGCCCGTCTCGGCCTCCCCGTGCCACCCGCCTTTGTCCTGGGAACTCCCCACTGCCAGCGCTGCAACCGGGAGCCGGAACGGTACGGGAAAAACCTGGCCGGCCTGCTGGAGGAGCAGATGCGCTGGCTCCAGACCATCACGGAGCTCGGTTTCGGCGATCCCCGCAAACCGCTCCTGGTGTCGGTCCGGTCCGGGGCGCCGGCTTCGATGCCCGGCATGATGGACACGTTGCTCAACATCGGCCTCTGTGACGCCACGGTCCGGGGGCTTTTGCGGATTACCGGCAATCCCCGGCTGGTCTGGGACTCGTACCGCCGGCTGGTCCAGAGTTTTGCCGAGGTGGTTTATGCAGCCCCCCCGCAACCGTTCGCAGCGGCGCTCGATGCGCTGCTCGCCCGGGAGCAGCTGGACCGCGTCCAGGAACTGGACTACCTGTGCCTGGCCGAGCTCACCCGGACCGACCTCCAGCTGTTCATCCAGGCGACCGGAAAGCCGTTTCCCCAGAACCCGCACGACCAGCTCGGGCTAGCCGTGCAGGCCGTGATCGCCTCATGGAACTCCCCCCGCGCCGTCGAGTACCGCCGCCTCTACGGGCTGGCCGATGATCTCTGCACCGCGGTCACCATCCAGCAGATGGTGTTCGGCAACGCGGGGGGGACGTCGGGGGCGGGGGTGGGGTTCACCCGCGACCCCGATACCGGCGAAAAGAGGCTCTACTTCGATTTCCTGTTCAACAGCCAGGGGGAGGACGTCGTCTCCGGGCGCACCACCGGTTCCGACGCGGAGCGGCTCTTCCCGGTCATCCCGGAAACAGAGCAGGCACTGCTCGGCATCTGCGCCCTCCTCGAAGAGGAGTACGGCGACGCCCAGGAATTCGAGTTCACCATCCAGGACGGCGTTCTCTACCTGCTCCAGACGCGAACGGCCAAGAGGACGCCGTGGGCGGCGCTGCGGATTGCGGTCGAACAGGTGCGGGAAGGGCTGATCGGCAAGAGCGAGGCGCTTGCCCAGCTTGACGGCCTCGCCCTTGACGAGATCAGTCGCCAGCGGCTCTCCCCGGCCGACAAGCAGCCGCTCTGCCAGGGGGAGCCGGCGGGGATCGGCGTCGCCATCGGGCCGCTCGCCCTCGACGTCGAGACGGCCCGCGGGTTTGCCGCAGAGGGGCGGCCGGCGGTACTGGTGCGCGAGGAGATGGCCACCGCTGACATCGCCGGCATCGCCCTCTGCGCCGGCCTGCTGACGGCCCGGGGGAACCGGACCTCCCACGCGGCGGTGGTGGCGCGGCAGCTCGGCAAGGCATGCGTCACGGGGTGCAACGGCCTGCGGATCGATCCCGCCCGGCGAACCGTCCAGTTCGGCGACCGCTTCCTTGCGGAAGGGGAGCCGGTCACCCTCGACTCCAACACCGGGGGGGTGTACGAGGGCGAAGCGGAACTCGTTACCGACTACCCGACCCCATGGCTCGACGAAATCAGCACATGGCGGCAGCCGCCGGTGCAGCGGAAAGGCAGGGCCGGTGCCAGACGCAAGGCTGCCGGGCGCCGGGGGACGTAGGGGCGGGTCTTGTGCCCGCCCGGTTGATCCGAAGGCTGGATGCGAGATGGTATTCTAGTATTTTCCGAGTCCCTAAGCTCGATATGTAACAATAATTTCAGTAAAGCGTCACCCTGTTGCAACCATCGTGGGCTATTATGATTTACCTCCAGGGAGAAAGGGACTGCGCACACAGCGGTCCGGCAAAAGGAGCAGATCATGAATATTATACCGCAAGGTGACTACTACGTCTGGTATTGTGAGTGGTGCGATTCCCGCAATCACACCCTCTGGACGAGGTTCGAGGAAGGAAAGGTCCTCTGCGGCGCCTGCCATAACCGGTTTCCGATTCCGCCGCGCTCCGCCCTCGAACTCGGCTCCGCCATCCTGTGAGGCGCGGCAGCGACTTCAGGCGCACGCTGGCGCGGTTGAGGGGGGGCAACGCTCATGTCCCCGGGGTGTCGGAATACGGGGGGGAATGGCGATAAGCCGCTTTTTCCTCTCCCTGCTTCTGGCGGCGCTCACGCTTTTGAGCGGGATTTCCCCTGATGCCGAGGCGGGGGGCGATTCCATCAGCATCATGGCACCGCCGGAACTCCTCGCCAGTCCCGTCACGAGAACCTCCATCGATGACCTCATCACCCTCCTGCGGAGAGGCTTTCCCGCTGCCCGGGTCTCCCTGAACGACCGGAGCGCCAGGGTCCGGCTCATTCTCCCGGCCATCCCCCCTTCACCTGCAAAAACCCCGCGGTTCGCCAGGGGGAGGGGCTATCCGTACCTCGCCTATCCCGACCACGATTATGAATGGCGCTCAACCGCCAGAAACGGCAAGGTGCTGCTGACCCTGCGCACCGGCTCCTTCCAGGGGGCGAGCTTCGCCCTCTACGGCCTGCTCCAGGAGAAGCTCGGCTTCCGCTTCTACCACCCGAAGAGGACCCTCATCCCCAACTATCCCCGCTGGCCCCTCCCGTCCCGGTTTCGCTTTTCGGCCACGCCGCGCTTCGACAAGAAAGGCTTTCACCTCCACTCCCTCCACCCCATCGAGCTCGCCGAACAGCTCCATGATCCCAGCCATCCCGACGCCCTGGCCGAGGTGAAGGAGTACATCGACTGGCTGGCGCGCAACCAGCAGAACGTCATGCAGTTCTATCTCCTGAGGGACATCGACCGGGAGCGCTGGATCGGCCATGCCCGGGTGATCGTCGACTATGCCCACCGGCGCGGCGTCCTGGCCGGGGTCCAGATATCGATTGCCATGCTCCAGCAGCAGGCGTTCCAGGCGGTCAGCCTGCTCCGGCCCTATCCGTCGTACCGGCGCCAGGTGGACCGGACCCTCGCCTGGCTGTTCCGGGCAAACTGGGACTTCGTGACCATCGAGCCGACCATGGGGGAATACCTCCCCGACCTCGGCAGGCTGATGCCGGGGGTCGCCACCCACCTGGCGCGGGAGATACGGGAGCGCTACCACGCCACGCCCCTCTTAGCGAGCCACGTGATCCGCCGCAAAGGAGAAAAGGGAGGGATCGACGGTCACGCCTCCGCGATCGACCCAGACGCCGGCGTCCTCCTCCATACGGTGATGTGCTATTCCGCGAGCGAGCAGAAGGCGCCGGTCTACGGCAACGTCAACCAGCGCTTCGTGCTGGAGCGGGCTGAACGGGAGAACCGCCGCCGGGAGACCTGGTACTGGCCGGAGTCGGCCTACTGGGTCGCCTTCGACAATTCGGTGCCGCTCTTTCTCCTCCCCTACCTGGATGCCAGGTGGAGCGACATGGAGGCCATGGAGCGGACCGGCGTGCCGAACCATCTCACCTTCAGCTCCGGCTGGGAGTGGGGGTACTGGCTGTTCGACTGGAGCATCGCGCGCTGGTCGTGGCGCTATGCCGATAACGGGAAGCCCGGGCGGTCCGACCCGCTTGGCCCCCTGCGGGACCTTTTCCCGGACCAATCCATGGGGCGGTTGTGGCGGGAGGCCCTGCGCCTGCAGAACCACTACCTGAAGGAGCGGGAGCTCCTCAGGTTCATGGCGGCCATGACCCCCTTTTCCGAGCTCCCCCCGCCGTTCGCCAAGCCCTTTCAGCCCGCCCCGGAGTTCGGCTATGCCTGGCTTCTGCGCGAGGCGATGGATGACGAGGCGGAGCGGGTCCTCCAAGGGCCGGTCGCGGCCCTCGCCGAATACGCGGAGAAGATGGAGCAGGTCGCCGGCCGGCTGGAGAAGGGGGCGTTCCGTACCTTTGCCGGGGCAACGGGAGAGGCGGCCGAGCGGAAGCTCCTGGCGGAAGAATTGACCAGGGGGTTGCGGGTCACCGCGCTGCGCGCCAGGCATCGCGCGCTGACCATCAGGGCGATCATTGCCAAGCGGCACGGCCGCGGGTCTGGCGGAGGTCATAAGCGGTTGCTGGCGGAAGCGGCCATGGTCCGCGCCGAAGCCCAAAAGCTGGTGCTTCGCCAGGAGGCTATTTATCGGTACTCCCCGGAGCAGATCGCCAGGAAGCGGAAAAGCCTGACCGCCTATCAGTTCGGTTATCTCTACCCGGTCAGCGACCTCTTTTTCTGGCAACGCGAGGAAGAGCAGGCGCGGCGGGGGCGGTTCGATCCCCTGTTCATGAATCTG
>JAMPXD010000008.1 GCA_023701365.1 Geobacteraceae bacterium | reverse complement strand
CTCAGAGAAAATCCAGGCAGTTACAGAATTAAACCATTCCACCAATAAGGTGACCCTAAAAAACGGATTAACGCCGATAATTCAAATACACATACCACGGCTTAACATCACCACCCTTTGGGTTAATGCCTTCAATGGGTTAAATCCGTGAAAATCCGTGTAAATCAGATTTTATCCGTGCCTGCGCGCTGTAGCGCTTCGGCGCGCAAGCGTGTACAAATGCCTTTTCAAGGATTATTCTTTTTACCTCTGTAATTCTACCCGCTCCGGACCGCCTGTCAAAATATGGCTCCCCCCATCCTGCCGGGCGCCTTCGACCAGACGACGTACAGCGCCCGCGCCCTGATCCGCCCCGTCTCGATCGGGCCGTAGAAGCGGGAATCGAAGCTGATGTCCCGGCTGTCCCCCAGCACGAAGACAGATCCGGGAGGGACCGTCGTCGCCGCCATGCTGTCGGGGGCGGCCCCGCCGGCGGGGATGGCGGGCCTGCTCCGCTCGATTGCCCATGATTCGGCGAGGGGGAGGCCATTGACGGTCACCTTCCCCCCCGCGATGGCGACCGTCTCCCCCTCCAGGACGACCACCCTCTTGATGAACTCCCGGGAAGGGTCTCCCCGGTACGGGAAGATCACCACATCCCCCCGGACCGGCTTTCTCTCCCGGTAGGGCGCTATCTCCCCGGCCACCCATTCCCCAGCCAGCAGAGTCGGCTCCATGGTGGCCGAGGCGATCCGGTAGAGTCGGATCCCGGCGACCTTCAGCGGGAGGAGGATGACCGGTCCCGCGACAAAGGCGCCGAACAGGACCGCCGTCAGGTAGACATACCAGCGGTTGAACCGGGTGGGCTCTCCCCCTTTCCCCCTGGCCGCGGTAACAAAGGCCTCGCCGGATATGGCGAGGGAGAGAGCGAGGGTGACCAGGATAAGGGCCGCAAGGCCGGGAAAGGTGCGGGCCGGGCCGGAGCAGATGCGGGCCACCCCCACTGTCAGGGCATAGCCGGCGAGCAGGCAGAGCATCCCCTTTTTCGGCTGGCCGTTGTAGAGCTGGCCCAGGCCGGGGGTGATGAAGGAGAGGAAGAACGATATGAACGGATTTCTTCTCGCAGCTTGTATCGGCGCCCTCCCAACTCCCTCGATCTCCATGACCTTAGCTTAGCGCACGGCAGGCGGAAAGCAACCAGGAGTCCCGAAGTTGACTTCATGACCCCATGGGGGTACAATAAAATCAGAGGAAGGGATGTTCTCTGACAAATGCTCTGGGGTACAGGTAGAACGCAGTGGAGCAACCTGTCGATAACTAAAGAAATGGGTTTCGGGCCTCGACGTGGTGTGCAAGCCCTCTTCGCAGGAAGAGAAGGACGCCTGAAACGTCTTCCCGTGACATGCTGGCGAGACAGAGGACGGTTACTCAATGAGCCAGTATACGGTACCCTGGAGCAGTGACGAGGCAAGGCTTGAGGCTTTGGCGCTGCGGAGATAACACGAAAGCGTTGTTACTATTCGTCATGCGCGTGACAAACCGCTGGAAAAAGGGGTAACCGAAAGGGGAAACCGAATGACATGGCCAGTGATGAGCGTTTCATTCGGAACTGATTAGGCTGCCACCGACGAATTGGTATAAAGCTTCTCCAAGTCAGCGCCAATCAATGAGAAAGCCCCGGGGAGTAATTCCCGGGGCTTTCTTTTTTCAGGCGGACCTTGCCAGTGCGGTGCATTCATGATCCTAAAAATGGCAATTGGACACGGATTTACACGGAAAAAGCGGATTAACACCGATAATTCAAATGCATACCCAGGTTTAACATCACCATTCTTTGGGTTAATGCCTTTAATGGTTTAAATCCGTGAAAATCCGTATAAATCAGATTTGATCCGTGTTCAAATGCTTTTCCAAGGATAATTATCCGAAGATCCTCTGGAACAGCCCCTTTTTCTCCGCCTCGCGCTTTTCCTCGATCGCCTTCATCCCCTTGCGGGAGAAAGGTTCGCGGGGGTTGAGCTTCAGGCCCTTCTGGAATTCCCCCTCCGCCAGGCCGTCGCGCCCCTCTTCGAGGAGCATCCAGCCGCGGAAGGCAAAGGCCTCGGCGCTCCTGCCGCTCTGGAGGGATTTGCCGAGGAGCGTCCGCGCCTTTTCCTGTGCTCCCCGGGAGTTCTTGTTGACGGGGTTGCGGTAGATCGCCCAGGCCAGCCAGGCGGAGTGCATGGCATTGTCCGGCTCCAGGTTATACGCCTCCTGGAGGGCCTTTTCCGCATTCTCGTGCTCCCCCATCTCCAGGAAGACGCTGCCGGACTGGAACTGGATCCGGGCCTGCAGCCGGTCGTCCTGCCTGCCGTCGAGACCGAGGGTCATGCCGGCGTTGAGCATCTCGTCGTAGCGCTCCTTGGCCACCACGTTGGAGAGGGTGCTGTAGGCGCCGGCATAGTGGGAGAGGACCTCCTGGGCGATTGCCAGGGTCGCCCCGGACAGCTCCATGAACTTGTCCGGGGAGTACTGGCGGGCCTTCTCGAAATAGGCCTCCTTCAGGGCCTGGAAGCTGAAGGTACGCGGGGTGAGACCGAACAGCTCGTAGTAGTTCTTGTCCTTGATGAAGGCGGAATCGCGCTGGACCCCCTGCTCGAAGCCGATCTCGTCACTGGAGAGGGGGGCGGCCATTCCCTCTTCGCCAACCACCAGCGCCACGGTGCCGGAAACCTCGTCCATCAGGTCGGCGAATCCCACCGGCTCGTCAGCCCCGTCCTTCAGGTCTTCCAGGGGGCGGTTGAACAGGTTCTTCAGGGGGAAGTCGGGCCGCGCCTCGGCGGCGGGGGCAGGGTGGAACGCGATCATGCCGAGGGAGAGGAGGAAATGGAAAAAGGTTGCCCCCTCTCCTGGGGAGCCCGGTCTGGCAACGATTTCATGGAGCGGCCTGGCGCCGTTCACCAACTCCAGCAGGGCAATGTCTTCCCGGCGCAGCGCAATCAGGTTGGCGTGCCGGAAGAACAGGGGGGTACGGGCGGGATAGTGGCAGCCGAAGCGGGCCAGGAAGCCGTCGCTGTCGAAGCGCCGGAGCTGGCTTCTGGCCGCCTCATAGATGAGGCGCGGCAGGGAGAGGGGGACCAGCGGGGATTCGGCGGCCGGCGGGGCAGCGGCGAACTCGGCGGCGCTGCCGGCCGCCAGCGCTTCCGTCAGCTTCTTTGCCAGGAACAGGCGGGACTCCTCGACCAGCTCGTCATGGCTCAGCAGGCCGGCCCGGGTGAAGAAGAGTCGTTCCTCGCCGCTTGCGACAAACTGGCGCAGGTCGTCGAGGCCTATTTTCCCGCGGGCCACCAGAAAGGAGGGGAAATCCTCCCTCCCTTGGGAGAGGAAAGAGAAGGGTTCCCCATTGATGAAGGAGATCGGGGGGGCGCCGGCGCTGGTGAGCAGGCCGCTTTTGCGGCCGTTGTAGAGACCGGTCAACAGGGTGAGGAGGCTGACCGGCCCCTCCTGAGCGGCCTGCCCGGCAAGGGCCAGCCGGACGGCATCCAGGAAGGCCTTTTGGGTGAACGGCTTTTCCAGGTAGTGGCTCACCCCGAGCCGGCGGGCCGCCTCGGCGTACTTCTCCCCCTTGTAGACACCGCTCATGATGATGACCGGGAGGGTGGCGAAGCGCTCCGATTCGCGCAGTTTCCGGAGGAGTTCCACGCCGCTCAGGACCGGGAGCTTCAAATCGAGCAGCAGCAGGTCCAGGCCCCCTGCCGCCAGGGCCTCCCATGCCTCTGCGCCGGTTTTGGCCAGGACCACGTGGTGCCCCTGGCCGATGAGAAAATTCCGGAGGACGAGGGCCAGCGATTCGTTGTCTTCTGCCAGCAAAATACCGGCCACGGTCTCCCCCGTTCTCTTGGAAACTATCTCAGGTACTTGCGGACGGCCCGGTTGTGCTCCTCAAGGGTGGCGGAGAAGTGATGGGTGCCGTCCTGTCTGGCCACGAAGTAGAGGTAGCCGGTCGCCGCAGGGGTAATGACCGCTTCCATGGCCTCGCTTCCCGGGCTGCCGACGGGACCGGGGGGGAGCCCCTTGATCAGATAGGTGTTGTAGGGGGTGCTGCGCATGATGTCCTGCTTCGACACCTTGCCGGCAAAGGCCCGCACCCCGTAGACGGCGGTCGGGTCGCTCTGGAGCGGCATCCCCCTGTTCAGGCGGTTTCTGAAAACCGAGGCGATCAGCGGCCGCTCGGCCGGCACGACCGCCTCCTTCTCGATCATGGAGGCGAGGGTGACGACCTCTCTGGTGGAGGCGCCGAGCGACTTGGCCCGTTCGGCGAACCTCTGGCCGTAAACCTTGTCGAACTGCGCCACCATCATCCGGATCAGCTCCGCTTCATCCATTGTCGGCGGGATGGTGTAGGTGGAGGGATAGAGATACCCCTCAACGCTCTTGCCGCCGATTCCCAGCTCCTTCAGGAGTGTCCGGTTGAAACAGTGCTTCAGGAACGCCTCCTTCTTGAAGAGGCCCCGGCTTTCCAGGAGCTCGGCGACCTGATAGACGGAATAACCTTCCGGTACGGCAAACCTGGAGGCGAAGATTTCCCCGGCCACCATCCGCCGCAGTATCTCGGCGGGGGCGAGGCCGTCGTCGAACTGATAGGTCCCTGCCTTTACCACGGCGTCGGCACCCCGGAGCCTGGCATAGAGAACGAACAGCCTGGCGCTGGAGATGATGCCGCCGTTCTCCAGTTCTCCCGCCAGCCTTCTCAACGAAGCACCTTCGGCAAAGTCGAACAGCCGGACGTTCCTGCCGTCGCCGGCCGGGGTGGCGACGAACAGGCCGAAGCCGGCCGGGAGGAGAAGCAGAATGCAGGCTGCCGCGATTATGGAAAGAAGCAGTTTCCTGTTTTTCGGGATGATGATCATGCTCTGGAATCGGCAACCGCCAGGTGGCAGGTTGCATAGGATAATAGAATATCTCTAGGATACAATAAATGTCATGTCAAGGTCAAATCCCCTTTCTTGACAAGGATTATGTATACTGCTACAAAAGATTGCGGCTTTTGAAATGAGCCGCAGCAGGGTGTTAATTCAAGTCAAGGAGCATGCCATGATGAAACGTGCCGTGGCAGGACTTTTTCTGGGTGTTGCCATGTACGCCGGGTCGGCGCTGCCGGCCCTGGCCGACTTCGATGCGGGGATGCGGGCGTACGACGAGGGGGACTACGCCACGGCTTTCCGCGAGTTCAAGAACGACGGCAGTGCCGAGGCCCAGTTCAACCTCGGCCTGATGTACTATGTCGGCACCGGGGTCAAGCTGGATACCCGGGAGGCGGCCAACTGGTACCGCAGGGCTGCCGAGCAGGGATACCCCCCGGCCCAGTACAATCTCGGCCTGATGTACTCCAAGGGGGAGGGGGTTGAATACGACCGGCGGGAGTCTGCCAGGTGGTACCGCAAGGCCGCCGAGCAGGGTCATGCCGTTGCCCAGTTCAACCTCGGCGTCCTGTACGACCGGGGGGAGGGGGTTGCGCAGGAGAGGAAGGAAGCGGCCAAATGGTACCGCAAGGCCGCCGAGCAGGGGATGGTGACGGCCCAGTACAACCTGGCCCTGGTGTACGACCGGGGAGAGGGGATCGAGCAGGACCGGCAGGAGGCCCTGAAGTGGTACCGCAAGGCCGCCGAGAAAGGGTATACGGCGGCGCAGTACAACCTGGCCCTGTTGTACGACCGGGGGGAGGGGGTCAACCAGGACAGGAAAGAGGCGCTGAAATGGTACCGCAAGGCGGCCGGCCAGGGTTATCTGCCGGCCCTGTTCAATCTCGGCCTGCTCTACGATAAGGGGGCAGGGGGGAAGCAGGACAAGAAGGACGCGGCCGTCTGGTACCGCAAGGCGGCCGACAAGGGTCATGCGGCGGCCCAGTACAATCTCGGCCTTCTCCACGAAAAGGGGGAAGGGGTGAAGCAGGATTGGAAGGAGGCCGCCAAGTGGTACCGCCGGGCCGCTGACAAGGGGGTGGCGCCGGCCCAGTACAATCTTGGCCTGATGTACGGCAGGGGCCAGGGGGTGGCCCAGGACGACCGGGAGTCGGCCAGATGGTACCGCAAGGCCGCCGAGCAGGGGGATGCCGAAGCCCAGTTCAGCCTCGGCTCCCTCTATTTCGGGGGAGAGGGGGTCGAAAAGGACCAGACCGAGGCGGCCAAATGGTTCCTGAAGGCGGCGGAGCAGGGACACCCCAGGGCACAGCTGAAAATCGGCCTGATGTACGACAAGGGGGAGGGGGTGCAGCAGGACAGGATGGAGGCGGCCAAATGGTACCGAAAGGCCGCCGAACAGGTGCACTGGCGAAGGCCGAGACCCCCGGAGGTGACAAAGGGGGCGCCGCGGGGCGTTACGCCTTGAACTTGCTCTCTGTGCCGGCCCTGAGCCGCTCGATGTTTTCCCGGTGCTTGTGGATGACTATCGCCGCTATCGCCAGGGACATCAGGGTGATGAAGGCGTCATGCTCGGCAAGGGTGACGATTACGGGGATGGCGGCCGCGGCGGTGATCGAGGCGAGGGAGACATAGCGCCATTTCCAGAGGACCAGGGAGAAGATCGCCAGCGCAGCCGGCACCGCCACGGGGGAGACGCCGATAAAGACCCCGAGGGCCGTGGCCACCCCTTTCCCCCCCTTGAAGCCGAGGAAAACCGTGTAGACGTGGCCGAGGAAGGCGGCCAGGCCGGTCAGGGCGATCCAGCCGCTGGAGAGCCCGAGCTGTTGCGCCGCCAGGACCGGCACCAGCCCCTTCAGGCAGTCGCCCGCCAGGGTCATGATGCCGAACTTCCGCCCGAGGGTCCGGTAGACATTGGTCGCCCCGATATTGCCGCTGCCGGCGCTCCGGACATCCACCCCGAAGGCCCGCCCCAGCAGAAGTCCGGTCGGGACCGAGCCGAGCAGGTAGGCGGCGATGACAAGCAGTATCTCTTTCAGCACAGACCACTCCACGTTTTGAAGTTCCAGCGGCCGGTATCCTACATCATTTCCCTGAAAACTACAATCTTCCTCAAAACCGATCTCTCACAGAGCCCGCAGAGTAAATTCAAAAGTGCAAGCAAGACTTATTCTATGGGATCTCTGCGGGCTCTAGCGAACGAAGTGAGCGGGCGAGAGTCAGGTTTTTTGTTGATTTGTCGTTTTCCGCAGCAGCACGATAGTCGCGGCGAGAAGCAGGGAATCCCTCCCCAAGGCGGTCCAGGCGGAGGTCTTCGCTCCGCCGTGGCGGAAACAGCCGCAGTCGATGTCGAGCCCCCGGACCAGCACCGAAGCCAGGGCCGCCATGAAGACCAAGGTGAGCGCCATGATGAGCGAGGCGGCTCCCCTGACCCGCCATCCTGTGATCAGCAGCACTCCGCAGAGCGCCTCCAGCCAGGGGATGACTGCCGCAGCCAGGTAATTGCCGAAATGGGGGAGGAGCCGGTAGGCGGCTATGTCCCCGGCAAATCCGGACAGGTCGCCGATCTTTACCGCTCCCGCATAGAGAAAGACCCCCCCCAGGGCGAGGCGAAGAAGGGCCGGCGGGTATTTCCAACGGTCCGTCACTCTACCCCCCCAGCGGTCTGATAGCCGGCGTCGCGCCATTCCGGGTAACCCCCTTCAAAGACGTAGACCGTCCCGTAGCCCCAACTGCGCAGAATCATCCCCAGTTCCATGCTGTCGTGGCAGTCGTAGCCGTTGCAGTAGACCACGACTGGCATGGAAAGGGGGACCCGCTCCCTGAACCGGGCGCCTTCCCCCTGCGCCTCGCCGACGGGGAGGGAGAGCGCCCCCTTCATGTGTCCCGCGGCGAAAGCCGCCCCGTCCCGGGCATCGACAAAGACCGCCTCGCGCCGGTCATACAGCTCCTTCACCTGCAGGAGACCGAGGGGGAGGGGGGTGTCGGCCGGGGCGGTCCCGGGCACCTGAGCCGGCGCGGCGGAGATCGCCCCTCCCTGCCAGACGGTATATAATAGCCGCTGGTTCCAGGTAATCCCCAGGACAACGGCCATGAGGAAGATACATGCCATTTCAATTATCAGACGTCTGTCCGGAAGGTTCACAGCTTTTGTCCTATCCTCTTCAGCAGGATTGAATTGGTCACCACCGATACCGAGGAGAAGGCCATGGCGAGACCGGCGAATTCGGGCTTGAGGGTGATTCCGAGAGGATAGTAGAGGAGGCCGGCGGCGATCGGGATCCCGAGAATGTTGTAGAACAGCGCCCAGAACAGGTTCTGCTTGACCTTGGCGAGGGTCGCCTTGCCGAGTCTGATGGCCCTCACCACGTCCATCAGGTCGTCCCGCACCAGGATCACGTCGCCGGTCTCCTTGGCCACGTCGGTGCCGCCGCCGATGGCGATGCCGATGTCGGCCTGGGCCAGGGCCGGGGCGTCGTTGATCCCGTCCCCCGCCATCGCCACGTAGAGCCCCTTCTCCTGGTACTCCTTGACCACCTGTCGTTTCCGGTCGGGGAGGACCCCGGCCTCGAAGCCGTCCACACCAGCCTGTTTCGCCACCGCGGCCGCAACTGCCGCATGATCGCCGGTGATCATGAAGGTGGCGATCCCGAGTTTCCTCAGCTCGGCAACGGCCAGGGCGGAGCCCTCCTTGAGGAGGTCGGCCAGGGCGGCGAGGCCGGTCAGCCGGCCGTTGACCGCCAGATAGATGAGCGATTTCCCCTCGTCGGCGAGCCGGGCCGCCGGTTCGGCCAGCGCTGCCACGGCAATCCCGGCTTCCTCCAGGAGCCGGGCGCTGCCGGCCAGCACCGCTGCCCCTTGGTAGCTGCAGGAGACCCCGAACCCCCCCCTTTCCAGGTAACCGGTGACCGGCCCGGGCCTGATGCCGCGGGCGGTTGCGGCGTGAACCACCGCCTCGGCCAGGGGGTGGCCCGAATGGGACTCGGCGGCGGCGAGATATTCCAGGAGCCGCTCCTCGTGGACTCCCGGAGCGGGGACCAGGTCGGTCAGGGCGGGCTGGCCCCGGGTCAGGGTGCCGGTCTTGTCGAGGAGGATCGCCTGGACCCTGGAGATATTCTCCAGGACGGAACCGCGCTTGATCAGGATCCCCCGGTTCAGGCCGATGCCGCTCCCGACCATGATGGCGGTCGGGGTCGCCAGCCCCATGGCGCAAGGGCAGGCGATCACCACCACGGCGATGGCGAGCTTGAAGGCGAACAGGAACTCCTGGTTGAGGCCGAAACGCCAGGCGACGAAGGTGACGGCGGCGAGCAGCAGCACCACCGGCACGAACACCCCCGAGACCCGGTCGGCGAAGCGCTGGATCGGCGCCTTGTCCGCCTGGGCCTCCTGCACCATCCTGACGATCTGCGCCAGCAGGGTCTCCTCGCCGACCCGGCTCGCCCTGATCCGCAGCACCCCGGTCCGGTTGACGGTGGCGCCGGTGACCGGAGCACCCGCCCCCTTCTCCACCGGCAGCGATTCACCGGTCACCATCGACTCGTCGACGCTGGAGCTCCCCTCCAGCACCACCCCGTCCACCGGGATGATCTCGCCCGGCCTGACCAGCACCTGGTCCCCCACCCGGACCGCCGAGGCGGGGATCTCCCGTTCCTCACCGTCCGTAACCAGCCGGGCCTTGTCGGCCTGGAGCTTCAGCAGCTTGCGCAGCGCCTCCCCCGCTTTCCCCCGGGCCCGCGCCTCCAGGTATTTGCCGAGGCGGATGAAGGCGATCAGCATGGCGGAGGTTTCGAAGAAGATCTCGCCGTTTTCGCCGAACGCGCCGAAGAAGGCGAACAGGGAGTAAAAGTAGGCTGCGGAGGTGCCGAGCGCCACCAGCACGTCCATGTTGGCGCTCCGGTTTTTCAGGGCATGGAAGGCACCGGCATAGAAGGTGAGGCCGGCGCTGAACTGCACCGCGCTGGCAAGGGAAAGGTTCAGCCACCCCACCAGCGGGCTCTGGTGCAGCGGCATGGTGAGCATGATCGGCAGGGAGGCTGCCAGGCTGAAGATGAACCAGTTGCGCTGGCTGCGAAACTCCTTGTCCCTGTCCGCGCCGGCCCCCTCCTCCACCGGCTGGTAGCCGGCATCGGCCACCATGGCGAAGATCTCCCCCGCGGTGAGGCGGGCCGGGTCGTACTTGACCAGCGCCTCTTCCTGGGCCAGGTTGACCACCGCCACGGTCACGGCCGGATGGGACAGAAGCCGGCTTTCCAGGGTCGCCACGCACGAGGCGCAGTGGAGCCCCTTCACGCCGAAGCGGAGCTCGCCGCTCCGGGCGACCCCCCTGATCCCGTAGCCGAGCTCCCTGACCCGCGCCTCGATCTGCTCCGGGCCGGTCAGCGCCGGGTCGTACTCCACGGTGAGCTCCTCGGTGGCGAAGTTGACCACGGCATTTCCAATCCCGGCAACCCCGCTGAGGCCCTTCTCGATCCGGGCCGCGCAGTTGACGCACGACATGCCGGTGATGCGGTAGGCAGCTTTTTGCATGGTGATCCCTTACAAAAATAATCCTGAAAACGTTAGCCACAGATAAATGCGGATAACTGCGGATAAAAACACAACAATTTATCCTAAAAACGGCAATTGGACACGGATTAACACGGAAAAGGCGGATTGACACCGATAAATCAAAGACATACTCTGTTCTGATACCACAACCTTTTGGGTTAATGGTCACAAAGGTTTAAATCCGTGAAAATCCGTACAAATCAGATTTTATCCGTGTCCAAATGCTTTTTCTAGGTTTATAGAATAACATTCACCTGTCGGGTTATTCCAGGATGATGAAGGTCTCTGCTTCAACCTCCTCCACGGCATGGCTCACGCTGGGCTGTTGAAATCGCCGCGGCGGAAGTGGGCCGAGACTATCTTGATCGCTGCGGCGATCGGGATGGCCAGCAGTATCCCCCAGAACCCCATCAGTTCGCCGAAGGCCATGACCACGATGATGGTTACCAGCGGGTTCAGGTTCATCGACTTCTTGAAGACGAGCGGCTTGACCAGGTACCCTTCCAGGAAATAGATGACGGCGAAGGCCGCCACCACCTGGAACAGGGCGATCCCGCTCTGGAATTTCACATAGGCGAAGAACAGGGGGGGGATGGTGGCGAGAATGACTCCGATGAAGGGGAGAATGGAGGCGAGCCCGGCAAAGATGCCGTTCAGCACCGGGTAGTCGATGTCGAGGTAGAACAGGGCCAGGGTGGAGAGGACCGCGACGATCAGCGAGACGACCATCTGCCCCCTGATGAAGCCGCCGACGCTGGCGTTTATTTCGCGCCCCAGCTCCAGGATGGTCTCGCGCCGGCCGGGGGGGAGCCAGGCGGTGATCCCCGCGCAGATCTCCTCCTTGTAGTAGAGCATGAAAAAGATCAGGATCGGCGCCAGCAGCAGGTTGAGCAGGTTGAAGGCGACTCTGCCGGCGGCCGCATAGATACCGGAGCCGAGTTTGTTCAGCATGCTGTCCATGCTCCCGGTGATCTTTCCCAGGAGCCAGCTCCACTCCTCGGTGGCGTAGGCGGGCTGGAAATTCCCCACTGTCCCCAGCATGAGCTCCTTTCCCTTCTGGACATACCGCGGCAGATCGGTGAGCAGCTTCTCCCAGTTGATGTTGAGAAAGGGGACCAGGTAGGCGAAGCAGAACAGGCCGATCACGCCGAGTGCGGCATAGAGGAGGGCGATCCCGTAGACCCGTCCGACCTTCCTCCGCTCCAGCATGACCACGAAGGGGTCGAGTAGATAGGCGAGCACAAAGGAGAGGAGGAAGCTGGAGACCGTGTGGCGCAGGGCGTAACCGGCGGTCACGAGCGCGGCGGCGACGAGGAGGGCGACCAGAATGTTCAGGGCCGGCTGTTTCTCTGACATGGGGGCCTTTCACTCTACAATTGTAACCCCGAGGGGTAGATATCGTGCTCTTCCAGCCAGTGCCGGACCCTGTCGGAAACGAGCTCTTCCTTCAGGGCCGAAAGTCGCTCCATCTCCTCGGGGTAGAAGGAGAGAATCTCGTCCAGCCTCCCATACGGCAGCTTGCCGACAAAAGTCCTTTCCAGGATCATCTTCAGCTTTTCGTTGGTCACTCCCTTGATGAACTCATGGAGGAGAAGCCTCTCCTGCTCATAGTCAAAGCCAGGAATCGGCAGCAGCTGGTCGGCGTTATTCTCCACCTCTTCCCAGAAGGCATCGTCCTCATAATCGACCGGCACGGAGAAGACCTCTCCCGTGTCCCGGTCCAGGAAGTAGACGATTTCCGGGTCGGTATTTTCAAAGCCGTCCAGGAGGTCATCCCAGACGATTTCCACTTCATGCATGACAGCCATGGTACCCTTTGAAAGTGCAAAGTTTAAAGTGCAAAGTGAAAAGTGCAAAATTGAGAACGGTTTTTCGATTTCAACTTTGCATTTTGCATTTTGCACTTTGCACATATTTTAGTTATAGTGCCGGCATGCGCAAGATCTTCATAGCCGATGCCCACCTGAGAAACGCAGGGGACGAAAACTACCGGAAGCTGCTCGGTTTCCTCGCCGGATTGCGGGGGAATACGGACACCCTGTTCATTCTCGGCGATCTGTTCGAGTTCTGGATAGGTTATCGCCGGGTCCCCTTCACCCAGTATCATCCGGTCCTGGAACAGCTGCGACAACTTACGGAGAGCGGCACCGAACTGGTCTATTTCGAGGGAAACCATGACTTTCACATGGGCCCCTTCTTCAAGGAGACCCTCAAGGCCCGGGTGTACAGGGGGCCGGCGACGTTAGACCTGGACGGGAAGAGGGTCTATCTCTGTCATGGCGACCAGATCAACAGGGGGGACATCGGTTATCATGTTCTCCGGTTCCTGCTCCATAATTCCCTGACCGGGGCGATGGTACCCGTCGTGCCGGTCGGACTCGTCACCCGCATTGCAGACCGGATGGGCCGCATAAGCAGGCAGGGGCACCAGCGGCGCCGGGTTAAATGGGATTATATGGCCATCCTGCGGGAATTCGCCGCCGCCCGTTTCCGGGAGGGTTGCGATGCCGTGATCACCGGCCATTTCCATACACCGCTCCTGGAAAAGTCATCAGACCGCCGGAAACGGACGCTCCTGTCACTGGGGGACTGGCTCACCCATTTTTCTTACGGCGAATGGAAGGATGGCGAGATTTCCTTGAAAACCTACCGGGAAACGCAGGGGGCAGGGCCCGGAATCGGGGTGCCCCTACAGCCCGAATAACGCCAGATAGTTGCTCACCCGCTCCGCCAGGGTCGGGGCCGCGATCCGCAGGCAGAGATCGTCGGGCCGGTAACCGCGGCAGACCGCGGGCCTCACCTCATAAATGCCGCAGAGCCCGGCATCGTCCAGGTGGACGCATCTTTCCCCGAGCTGCTTGCCAAGTGCCGCTATGTCCGGCGCCGTGCAGCATGTCCCGCACTTCAGGCAGTCCATAATAAATCGGGCGCTAGGCACGAGGTACGTTTCCTGGAGCCCAGGGCCTAGCGCCTCGCCCCTGCTTCACTTGAAGAACGCCTCCAGTGCCTGCTCCCCCAGATACGACGCCTTTATCCGCCATTTGTCCTGGTTGACGACCAGCGCCACGATCGCGATCTGCGGGTCGCTGATCGGGGCATAGGCAGCGAACCAGCTGTAGTGGCCCGCCGGCTCCTTGCCGTCGATGCTGCCGGTCTTGGCGGCGATGTCTAATGAGGCCAGCTTGGGCCGGCCGCGCCGGTCATGGAAGACCTTCCTGGAGGTGCCGCTGCTGACGGTGGTGGAGAGCATCTTCGCCAGCTGGCCGGCGGTTTCCGGGGTGACCATCCGCCTGACCGTCCGGGGGGCCAGGGTGAAGATCGTCTCCCCTCTGCCGTTCTTTATCTCCTGGGCCAGGGCGGGCGTCATCATCATGCCGTCATTGGCGATGGCGGCCATCATAAGCGCCGCGTGCAAGGGGGAAACTTTCACCTCCCTGCCGAGTCCCGCCCCCATCAGCATCAGCTCCGCGTCGCTTCGGGGGGCCTCCGCCCTGCTCGGCTGGACGCTGGTGCCGGGGAGAAGAGACTGGTTGAACCCGAACCGCTCGACATACGACATGATCGAGTCCCGCCCGACCACGTCGCTGGCCAGCCTGCCGAAAACCGGATTGACCGATTTCCCCATGGCCGTGGTCAGGGACATCTCCTGATTGCGGCGGCCGGCCTTGATCTGCCAGTACTTGGGGTTCTCGGAGGTCAGACCGCCATTGAAGGCGAACACGGTGTCAGGAGAGACCTTTTTCTCCTCCAGGGCGGCAGCCGCGGTGATGATCTTGAAGAGGGACGCCATCGGATAGAGCCCGGACCAGGAGCGCCGCTCCCAGCCAGGATCGAGCGAGGAGTGACCCGCTAGCGCAAGTATCCTGCCGGTTTTCGGCTCGATCGCGACGAACACCCCGTACGGGAGCCGGTAACTCTCCATGACCTTTTCTACCCGCTCCTGGAGCTCCTGATTGATTGCGTAGACGATGGTGCCGCCGTCCGGCAGGGGGGCGAGGAACTGTTCGCCGGCGAGCCGGACAGCGGGGAGCGAATCGGCCGCCAGCTGCAATGATTGAAAGGGGTCGAGCGGGCTGAACGGTTTCACTTTCCGGGGAGGGTCCTTCCGGACGCCGGAGATCGCGATCTTCGTGGAGAGAAGCAGCGAGGCAATCGGGTAAGCGGCCAGGAGGATGGCGGCAATGGGCAGCAAGAGACGAAACCGCCGCCTGGCCGGTTTCCCCTCGAGCAGGTGCCGGTATGAGTTCTGGGGTGAGGTGTTGCGCCGGCGGGTAAACCTCAGGCGCCAGCCTTTTTTGTCGGATGTTATGTTCTTAATATCCCGCATGGCTCGGCACTGTTGCTCTCAGATGGGATTACGCCGGCGGCCCCGGTCGGCCTTACCGGAAATTGAGGCCACTATATGTCAAACGTCCCCCTTTGTCAACGGCGGGGCCGGGAACTACTTCGTTTCGCCGCCGTTATCGCTGTCGCCCTGCTCCGTCCCATCGATCAGCTCCTTCAGGGTGATGCCGGCAAGTGCCGCGGCGGCGCCGGCATCGGCCTTTGCCAGGACCCCCATCAGCAGCTCCTCTCCCCTGGTGATTCTGGAGATATTGTAGGCGCCGCCGAAATTCCTCAGGGTATCCAGCACCTCCTTGACCGGAATTCGTTCGATATCCCGGGCCGGCTGGTAGGCCGGGGTTTCCCCGGCCGTTTCCGCGAGGTAGCCCGCCTCCAGCAGGATATCGAGCAGCTCCCTGCCGATCCTGACCGGTATGTCCAGCTTTTCGGCCAGGGCCTCCACGGCCAGAGGGGGGCGGCCTGTGTAAAACGCCCCGGCTATGCTCTGGAGCAGGGCGAGGGCCAGCAGCTCCTTGAGCCCGTAGCTCACGGAGATGCGGAGCTCGCGCCGGAAGGTCCTGATGTTCTGGTGGGCGCAGACCAGTTCCACCCCCAGCAGCACGATCAGCCAGCTGGTGAAGATCCAGACCATGAAGATGGGGAGCACGGCCACTGTCCCGTAAACGGCGTTATATCTGGCGACGCCGACCTGGAAATGGATGTACCCCCACTGGGCGACCTGCCACAGGGTGCCTGCCAGGATGCCGCCGAGCAGGGCGGATCTGAAGCGGACCCGGGTGTTGGGGATGAAGATGTAGAGAAAAGTCAGGGCGGCCCAGACGCTGAGATGCTGGAGGAACCTGATCCCGTAGAGGAGCATGTCACCAAGGTAGGTGTTGGCGATGATCCATTGCACGAACGTCTGGCTCTCCAGGGTGGTGGCAACGCTCATGGCGGCCAGCATCAGGAGCGGGGCGCTCATCAGGACGCTCAGGTAATCGCTGAACTTGCGGTAGAGAGAGCGGGTCTCCCTGACCCCCCAGATGATATTGAAGGCCTCCTCGATATTGGCGAGCAGGGTGATCGCCGTTACGACCAGGGCGAGGAGGCCGATGGCCCCCATCGAGGTCATGTTGGTGTTGCTGATATAGGTGATGATCCGATCGACAACTTCCTCGGAGCCGGCCGCTACCTGTTCCAGGATGAACGGCTCCAGCCTGTTCTGCACCCCGAATCCCTTCAGAACGGCAAAGGTCAGGGCGAAAAAGGGGACGATCGACAGCAGGGTGGTGAAGGAGAGGGCGGAGGCATGGAGCAGGCATTGGTCGTCCCAGAAGTCCCTGACCACCAGCGCCATGATCTGGAGATACTTGATCGCGTAGCGCTTCGCCCCGCGGTAGGCATCAGGGTCGAGCTCCCAGAGGGTGGTGGTGAAGAAGGCTCTCATCCCTGCTTTATGTGGGTTTGCGTTTTCCATATGGGGGTACTGCAAAGTGAAAAATGCAAAATACAAAGTGAAAAATGGAAATGCAAAGGCATTAACATTTTGCATTTTAAAGTTTGCACTTTGCATTTTGCATTGAAAAAGCCCACGCTAGGTGGGCTTTTGGCTCAGGCTTCCTTCTGTTTTTCCTTCTCCCGCTCCATCGCCTCTTTGCCCGCTTCGATGGCGGAGGTGATGATCGACTTCTTCTCCTGGATCAGCTCCTTGCCGTCCTCGATGGTGGCGGTTATCTTGCTCTGGGCCTCGCTGGCGTAGTCCTTGATCTTGGTGACCGCGTCATCGGTCAGATCGGCGATCTTTTCCCGCAGCTCCTTGCCGGTCTTGGGGGCGACCAGCAGTGCCAACCCACCCCCTACGGCCGCTCCCGCCAGGAAAGAGAGGAACACCGTGCTTGCGCCGATCCCTCTGTCTTCATTTGCCATGTCTATTTCCCTCCTTTCTTGGTTACCCTGTCCATAATGAATTTGCCGGCGACCTTTGCCCCGGTCAGCCAGAGGGAGGAGGTGGACAGCGCCCCGGCCACCGCTCCCACAACAGAGTTGATTATTCTGAGATTGCGCCCGGTATCGCCGAGCGCCTCCATGAAGAGCTGCACTTCGCCGGTTTTTTCGGCGGCGTCCGCGGCCATCAGCTTCAGGTCATCGATCAGCAGCCGCAGGTCCTTCAGGGCCGGCTGGAGCTCCATGTCGGTGCGGGAGAGGAACTCCCGGGCTGCCACGGCGGTCCTCCTCGCCTCGATGAAGGCGGGGATCGCAAAAAAGGCGAGGACGACAAAGGTGATTGCGACGACTGAGACTGCTATGCTGATGACGACCATCAAACACTCCCTCCGTGATTGCTTACGGTGAATGAATTATAGACGAAAAGTAAAACATTTCAACTTAATGTTTGCCGGCTTATTAACTGGCTTTTGCACGAGTTGCGCGCGCCCCTTGTAAGAGAGTGTGCGTTTCAGTTGTCTTTTGCTGTGGGTGTCCCCGGCGTGGCGTCGGCGGCGGGGATAATGGTGCGGGGAAGGATCAGACTGACCTGATCAAGCAGCTCCTTCGTCTCTATTGAGATGAAACCATACTCATAGGCGGCCCCTCTTGTGTCCTTCGCGAAGGTAAGCAGATCGCTGAGCATTACAGTCATGGCAGTGTCGGCAGTGCGCAGAGTCTTAGCGAGGACATTGCTTGCTATATCGCTGATTGTCTTGTCGTAGCTGTAGCCCATCTTTTCCATCGGCTCGACGTAGGTTTTGTAGAACAGCTGCTTCAGCTTGTTTGCGTCCCCCCTGGCCGCCTCATACTCTTTGGGGTCGGTGCTTTTCATTGCCGATGCCATTTGCCGCTGATAATTAGAAATATTGTCTTTTGTAAGAGGCATCGGTTTCCCGGTCTTGCTGCAGCCGCACGACAAAGAGATACATACGCCAAACAGCAAGACCAACCTCATGAATTTGTTCACGGTAAACCTCCGGTCATTGTCCTCTGAGGACCCAGCTTTGGTCTCCTGCAGGCGCGGGTTGTTCCGCTTCCCGTGCTGCACGGGAGTGTAGATGGAATTTAATGGATGCCTGAAGGAATGTCAAATAGATAAAAGCGGGTCAATTCCTGGTCAGCCACTCCCGAAAAACTCTCTCCTCTTCAACGGGAGGAAAAGGATGGCTGAAGATCTAAAAAAAAACCCGGGGATTGCTCCCCGGGCCAAGGTACGTCATTGAAGCAAAGCGGCAGTCTGACTAGTTCGCTGCATAGGTCGCCGTGATCTCCATCGGCTCCGTCACGTTGGTGAAGTTGTAGGAAGTAGCCACCGCGGCGGGGACTCCGTTAACCGTGACAGTTGCCACGTGGTAGCCGTTGGCGGGAGTGATGGTGTAGTACTGGCTCCCGCCGCTGGTTACCGGGGTTACGCCGGCGGGTGCAATGCTCCCGTTGGCGGTCTGCACGGCGTTGATGGTCGGCTTGAAGGTTGCCGAGATGGTGCTGCTCGGAGCCGTCAGGCCGGTGAAGGTGTAGCTTGCCACCGGGCCCACGGAGGCGCCGTTCACCAGGACATTGGCGATGGCGTAACCGGCGTAGAGGGTGGCGGTCGGGGCGATGGTGTAGGTCTGGCTGGCACCGCTCAGAATCTGAGTTACACCGACCGGTGTGAGTGTCCCGTTGACCACCGCGCTGGCCGTGATGACCGGCTTGACGGTGATAGCACAGGTCTTCTTGGCTACCAGGGTGGTGCCGTTGATGATGTTGATCGCCACGTTCATGGTGCCGGTCTTGAGGTACTTGTGGGTCAGGTCGATCGCGGCAGCCGAGGATGTGACGTACTGCTCGGTTCCGTCGCCCCACTTCACATACAGCTTGGAGTGGGTCGGCAGGCCGGTAAGCGATACGGTGGTATCGCCGGTGGCTGTGGTGTCGACGCCGGTAAGGGCGACGGCAGCAGGGGCCTGGGTCTTGACGATCTTCTTCGTGGTCGCGGTTGCGCCGGTAATGCTGTTCTTGGCGATGAGGGTGACCGTGAAGGATTTGACCGTGTTGATGGTCCTGGTGGCAGTGGCGCCGGTGGTGTTCTTCGACGTATCGTCGGAGAAGGTCCAGGAGTAGGTGGTGTTGGGCTCAACCGTAGAGGTATTCGCCGCGAAGGCGATTGCCCCGGTGTTGGCCGTGCACGGGGTGGCGACGGCTCCGCAGCCGTCCGGAGCGGGAGCGAGGTCGTTGATCCTGAAGCTGGCCGTGGGCGCTGCGCCGATGGTTTCGAGGTATGCCGCGTACTCTGCGCCGGTTATCGGTAGTGCGTTATAGGTATCTCCCTTGGCTATCGCTTTGGGAGTACCGTCGGCGCGGACGTCGCCAATCTTGTAGTAGATGGCGGTGTCGTGGCCGTCGGTGGGCGGATACAGGGCCTGGTAACGGTCGATGGTGGAGGCGTAGCTCCACGGTTCGCTAGTTGCAGGGTTAAGGTCGGTAGTGTCATGCACGAAGCTGACTTCGCGGAACTGGCCCAGTTTGTTGGTGGCTTCCAGGTAGCCGCGAAGATCGCCCTTGTTGGCCTTGATGCGGATCGGTTCGAGCGGGCGGACGAGCATGCTGTTCCCCATCCCGGCAAACGGGCTGCCAGCAAGCGCGTCATTGAAAGTCATGCCCGGCATGCCGGCAAGGCGTATGGGATCGCCGGTGGCAGGATCGATCTGGATGTTGCCGTAGTAGTCCGGCACGATCGCCTGGCTCGGGTTATAGGTCGTGCTGGCAGGGATGGCGGAGCCGATCATGTCGAAGCTGCCTTTGAAGAAGCCCTTTTGCGGGGCATGGCAGTCCGAGCACGACTTGCCGAGTACATGCTGGCTGACCGGTTTGACGCCGTGGGTGATCATGAAGGGGGCGCCGACCATGGTGATCGTGGTGTCGGCCCAGTCAGTGCCGCGGTGGTCTTTGTAGGCCTTGATCTGGTCGGCCTCGGTGAAGACGAACGCGCCGCTCCAGATGCTGGCGTACTGCGTTCTGGTGGTGCTGAAATTGCCGGCGGCGTCGTAAATGCTTGCGTAGCCGGTTGCGGTCTGGTCGGCGCCGAAGCCGACCGAGATGACGGAGAGCGGGGACGGTCCGAAGTTGAAGCCCGCCTTGAGATCCTTCTGGATCCACGGGTCGAAGATCGGCACGCCATAGCCCTGGGTGTTGTTCTCGTCTGGGTCGTCGCCGGAGAAGATGTCCTTGCGGCCTGCCAGCGAGGGTTTAGAGGGAAGCAGGTCGCCGCCGGGGGCGCCGTCGCCGTTCGCGTCGATGGTGGAGCCCTCGTTGTTCCAGAGGATCGCCGTGATCGAGTTGCTGAGGTGGAGCTTGCGACGGAATGGCAGTTCGCTGCTGTCGTTGGTAAGGTCAAGCGGGAGTATCTTGTTGCCCTGCGCCTGCCACATGACGAGCGGTTTCCACTCACCGAGTGCGCCGCCCATGCCGGTGTTGGCTGCGCCCATGCCGGTGGGGTCTTCGAACAGGCCGAACATCCCTTTGGACGGGTCGGTGCCGATGACGGCCGGGAAGCGCATGCCGCTGAGGGCTTCGAGGGAGCGGACCGCCATGGAGGTCTTATGGACGTGGCAGACGGTGCAGTCGATGACGTCGAGGTGGTTGCCGTTCGGGTTCAGGATCGTCCCGCCCGGTGTGCCCGCCGAGGGGCCGCTCAGGTTGACGACGTCGGTATCATCGGTGTCGAACCTGGTTTCCCTGGGGACCCCTTTGCCGCCATACCTGCCATGGAGATTGTAATGGTCGACCATCTGGACCTTGGCGTTTGCAGGCCCAGGGCCGCTGCCGTCGTCGTTGCTGCCGGCCAGGCCGTACGCCTGGTGCTTGGCGGTCGGGTTCGGGGCGCCGAAGGTGTTGATGGTGTTGCCGAAGTAGTCCTTGCCGGTGATGTGGCAGAACTCGCACCGCTTGACGGTGTTCCTGGTGTCGTTTTTCCTGGTGGCTGCGAGTATCGCAGCAGCACCGACGGCTTCTACACCTTTCCCGTTGGAGGAGTAGTGATCATAAACGATGCCGCCAGGCCCCAGGGGAGGTACGCTGTCCATGACGCCGCTCGCCGTGTCGAACCCGCGGCCCGGGTCGCACTGGTTCTTGTTGGCGCCCACCGTGTCACCGGTATAGTGGCAGCCGGCGCAGCCGAGGTTGCCATGGACGTCCTGGCCGTCCTGCCAGGCGTCGCCGCGCTTGAACCACTCGGCGCGGGGGAACGGCATGGTGGAGCGTTTCAGGATGTTCTGGTCCACAACGGCAGCGCCAGTCGTCGGGTCGACGTTGTAGTAGTAGAGCGGGCCGCCGGCAGCAAGTCCGGTAGCCGGGGTTGCGCCTGCCGCGTTGCCGCCGCCGATGAAGCCGTCGGGGTCATTCCAGGAAGCGAAGTTGAAGGGTGTCTTGCCCATGGCGTTCGGCCAGGGGAGAGAGCCCATCATGTAGTCCGCGGCGTTGGGTCCCATGAGCATGGCAGAGGTGAGCGCAGGGTCGGGGCCCATGCCGAAGAGAGCGAACAACGCCTTGACGTCGTAGGCGACCATCCGCTTGCCCAGCGGCCCGTTGGGGTTGGCCGGGTCGTAGATCATCGGCGCGGAGGAGAGGAAGCCGGAGCTCGTCCCGGTGGCGCCGAACATCTCGGGGAGGTCCTTCAGGGTCTTGGTTGCGTGGCATGCCAGGCAGTTGTTGGTGGAGGGCTTCGGTACGATGTTGTTGGTCACGACGGAGGTGAGGCTGACCAGCTCATGGGTGGAGTAGGCCTTGAACGCCGGCCAGTTCATCATGTTGGCGGCGGTGGTCATGTTCGCATACAACGGCGTCGTCTTGACCGTGGTGAAGGCCACCTTGCCGTTGTACGGGTTGTACCCCATGTAGCTCGGGCTGACCGGGGTCATGTCGAACAGGCCCGCGCCGGCCGTGGGGGCGGCGTACAGGGAACCGGCCTGGGTCATGACCGAGGCGGGGATGTTGTCGTACCCGTTGTAATGGCAGAAGAGGCAGTCCATCTCCTTGACGTTCGGGATCATCAACTGCTTGGCCACAAGCTGATACGCGTCGGCCGCCATAGGGTTGGTCGGGTCGACGCCGTTCTTGTTGGCCATTGGCATGGGCCCGGGAACCCAGCCAAACGGCATGGTCATCGCGGGTTTTGTCGGATCGTTGCCTTCGTACGCCGGCATGAGCCACGGGGAGGAGGTGACGAAGGAGGCGTCCGCGCCGGTAACCGGGTCATAGTTTTCCCAGACGGTGCTGGTGATGGGATTGATCTTGCCTGCCATCATGTCATCCCAGGCTCTCTGGGGGAGGCGCTTGCCCTGACGGTCGCGCTCATAGAAGACGCCGCCGACGTGGCAGGTCCCGCACATGGTTGCCTGGTCCCACAGGGACATGTCGACCTTGGGATAGTAGGTGCCGTCCGGTGAGGCGGGTGTGGTTGTAGGGCTGGCGCCGTTGAGGAAGGCTGCGGTATTGGGGTAATCGATGTACTGGCCGTTTGAATCAAGCTGGTAGTCCGCCACCTGGCGGAGAGAGGGGGGTCACCACTTGCCGTTATGGCCGTGCGACTGTACCCAGGGCTTGTTCAAAGCCAGGCCGGTCTGCACGCCAGCGTTCACTAACCTGCCGCTGGCGGAGTTGTCCATCCACTGCCCAAAGCCGAGCTCGGCGTGGAAGGCGTGCTCGGCGAGGTCGTTGTAGTTCGCCTTGAGCTTCGGATTTGCCGGATCATCGCCGTGGCACTTTGTAGCGCCGCCATCTTTGGAGCCGAAGCAGGTCTGCTTCGGGGAGTAAGGGAGGCCCTGCTTGGTGGTCTTGTCTACGATGACCGGCGCGGCAGGGAAGCCCATTTGCTGAGCTACTTCCTCATAAGTGTAGAGCTGAATCGGCGGGTGGGCTGCCAGGGCTATTCCCGCGCCCAGGGCCAGACCGGTGACCGAAGCTGCACTCACCAGTAAAGAAGTTTTTATGCGTGACTTCTTCATATTCTGTTCCTTTCTCATTAAATTGGTAATCATTTACATCTGGAAATGGATGGACTGCGCTTTACCTGATCCTCCTCCTTGTCCGTGGTGTTCGGTCCGACTGGATGACCGTTGCGTATTGGGGTACGGCAACGGAACGGCGGGACCTGGTAATGCCACCCACCAGATGTGGGTAGAAGAGAGCCAATTTTGAAACTAGCAATCCCCATACCATGAAGTGATGGCGAGAACTGGATATTTTATTGATGTATATGAATTCTCAGTTATATGCTGTGACAAGTGAGGCGACGTTTTGGCATGATTTGCTAACATTGCAATTACAAGAGCATTTTGTGCGGAGAGGGATATCGCCAATGATGCTGGCTAGAGAGCATGTCGCCGGCTCTGCTGTCGCCATCTGAGTATAACTACCCATGTCGCTGGGGTAGTTATCGTGCTTTATGGGTTGGTTCATGTGAAAAACTAAATATTGCGTTTGGGTGATATGACGCACTGTGGAGGATATGACGCACTGTGGAGAGTGCAAAATGCAAAATGCAAAATACAAAGTGCAAGATGGTGCTCATCGGCTTGCGGTTTGACTTTCCCGGCAGGGAATTTGCTTTATATGAATTGACTGATTTTGCAAAAAAAGCTATAAAATTGCTGAAGCTTGATCACTATCGGAGGTAGCACGATGAAAAGAGTTTGTCTGCTTGCATGCTGTGCCGTCATGAGCGGCTGCGCCCATCCCGCGACCGTGGAGATGAAGAAGGAGCCTTTACCTGTCGCCGGGGAACAGAAACAGCAGGAGAAGCCGGGTCCCTATGTGCGGAAGGTAAAAAAGCAGGAGATCTCGGCAGCGCTGGTGGAGAAGACGATCATCAAGGGTAAAACCACCAAACAGGAAATCGTCGAAAAGCTCGGGCCGCCGAACGGGGTGAGCGTCAACTTTCGCCGGCCTTCCAAGGAAGAAATGTCAACGAACGCCGAGCCTTCTCTCAACGACCGGACCGCGGAATTCTGGAACTACTGGACGGCGCCGCCGATGGAGGCGCTGAAGATAAGCGGCCCCATCAAGATCTTCCGGTTGACGGTCTGTTTTGACGATAATGGTGTGGCGCTGGATTATCAGGCAGGGGAGAGCACGGTCGATATTCCGTAACCAGGGAGCTTTACCATGCCCACACCAGCATACCCGCAACTCTTTGAAGCCATTGTCGCCAACCTGTCCGACGGCGTTTACGTACTGCAGGACAACCGGACGATCTTCCTCAACGAACGGTGCGGGGAGATCTTCGGCTATTCGTCCATCGAGGGTCTGCTCGACCGGGACATGTTCGCCACGGTCTATCCCGACCGGCAGAGCGTCGATCTGTTCCGCAAGATCCACGACCAGGTGCTGGCCGGCAACCCTCCCCGGATTGCCTGGGGGCAGCCGTCCGCAAAGCTGGACGGCACGCCGTTCTGGATCGAGGTGGAGGCGCGGCGCATCGAGGTCGGCGGCAGGCCGGCCATCTTCGGGACGTTTCACGACCGCACCGACTGCAAGCTGATCGGCGAGGCGATGCATGCCACCCAGGAGACGCTTCGTCTTCTGCTCGACGCCATGGAGGACCGGGTCTACGTGGTGACCGACGATTACCGGATAGTCTACGCCAACCGGAAGATGCTGGCGGGGGTTTGCGGCGACCTGACGGTCGATCCCTGCTACAAGGTCTGCCGGGGGCTCGAAGAGCGATGCGAAGACTGTTCGACCGACAAGGTCTTTGCCTCCGACCAGCCGATTCACAAGGAGTTCTTCAACGAACGGACCAAGTCCTGGTACTCGGTAATCGAGCTCGCCATCCGGATGCCGGGCATCGACCAGCCAACCAAACTGGCTGTCGCCCGCGACATCACCAGAAAGAAGGAAGCGGAAAAGAAGGTAAGGGCACTGTCGCACCGTCTGTTGACCGCCCAGGAAAATGAAAGGAAGCACCTCTCCCGGGAGCTGCATGACGATCTGGGCCAGAGGTTGAACGCCGTCAAGATCGGCATCGATACATTGGCCGAAGACTTGGCGGACAGTTCAGGAGACCTCCTGGCGCGGGTCCAATACCTCTCCAGGGTCCTCCAGGATTCCATTCAGTCAGTCCGCCACCTCTCCGCCGGACTTCGCCCCGATTCCCTGGAGAGACTGGGGCTGGTCGGGGCGATCCGCAATGACAGCGCGAAACTGGTCGCCGCCCATGGCCTCAGGATAGACTTCAAGACCGCCGGCATGAAGGGGATAAAGCTGGATAATGAAGCGGAGATCAACCTCTACCGGGTTTTCCAGGAGGCCCTCAATAACGTCATCAAGCATGCCAGGGCAACCGCAGTCGGCGTCCGCCTGATAGCATCCCATCCCATCATAAGGATGCGGATCGAGGACAACGGCAGGGGGTTCGACATGGAAGGCCCGGCGGTGAAGAGCGGGGGGGGGCTCGGCCTGGTCGGCATGGCGGAGCGGGTGGACCTTTTGAGCGGCACCTTCGAGGTGGTGTCGCGCCCCGGTGGAGGGACCCGGATCGTCGTTGAGGTTCCCATCAGTCCGGTTCCGCAAAAGGACCAGTCTCAAGGTTTAGGTATTAAACTGAAAAAGGGATTTTTCGTATTTCTCAGTGGCGTTATGTCCATGTGTGAGTTAGCTTGATGAATATGCTGATGATCAAAACAATAATTCTGAAAACATGTCTCTCGCAGAGCTCGCAGAGCAAATCTAAAAAACAAAAGAATACAAGGGGTTTCTCTGCGATCTCTGTGTGCTCTAGCGGACGGAGTGAGCGGGCGAGAGACGGTGGGAGATTTATTTATGCCTGAAAAGAAACGGGTACTGATCGTCGACGATCATCCATTGTTCCGGGATGGGTTGAAGGGGCTGGTGGAGAGGAGCGCCGGGTACGAGACGGTGGGCGAGGCAGGGAGCGGCGCGGAGGCCCTGAGCCTGGCCCGGGAGTTGCAGCCCGACCTGATCACCATGGATGTGTCGCTCCCGGATATGAGCGGCATCGATGCGGTCCGGGAGATCATCAGGGTTGTCCCGAGCGTGCGGATACTGATGCTCAGCATGTATCCGAAGTTCGATTACGTGGCCGAGGCGTTCAAGGCCGGCGCCAAGGGGTATGTAGTGAAGGAGACGACCAGCGCCCGGCTGGTCCAGGCGATGGATGCCCTTTGCCGGGACGAATACTTCCTGGACGGCCAGGTGTCCCAGGACATCGTCGCCAAACTGGTGGCCGGGGCGGGGAAGGAGACCGCCATTCAGGATGAGCGTTACGGCCTTCTTTCACCCCGGGAGCAGCAAGTGATGCGGCTGGTGGCGGAGGGGGTCCCCTCGAGAGAGATCGCTGCCCGCCTCGACCTGAGCGCAAAAACCGTGGAAAATCATCGTGCCAATCTGATGAAGAAGCTCGGCGTCCACAGCAAGATGGAGCTGCTGCGGTACGCTGCCCGCCTCGGGCTGATTGACGTGGAAAGCTGGCGGTAGGAATAGGCAAATTGCAAAGTGCAAAGTGCAAATCGCAAAATGAAACCTGATTATCGCTGATCTTCAGCTATTCAGCTTCCTCCCCCTTCAAGGGGGAGGTTAGGAGGGGGATGGGGGGCTTCGAGGCTGCCAGTACCCATCCCCACCCCGCCCCTCCCCTTGAAGGGGAGGGAGTTTTTGGGTGTGGCTGAAGATCAGCGATAATCAGGAAATGAAAAGCGAAAAGGCATCCCCTCTTATCAGGGGGAAAGTCTTCGCACTTAAGACTTTAATTTTGCACTTTGCACTTTGCATTTTGCAATGGTTCCAACAAAAAGCCCCTCGCCAGTTCGGTAAGGGGCTTTTTTTCGCGTGAAGCGGGGAATAGGCTACTGGATCACCACCTTATCGACGACCACCGAGCCGGTTCCGATGGTCAGCCCTCCCTGGATGGAGGTAAGCCAGCCGTTGGTATTGTAGCTGGTATCGTATCCCCCCTGCAGGGTCACGGAAATGCCCCTGTTGAGCAGAACGTTCTCGCTGAAGGTAAATTCCCTTGCCTGGATGGTCTGGCCGTTCTGGGCGGCATTGTAGGCCCCCTGGAGGGTTGAGTGATAGTTGGCGGTTTCCATGATCCTGGCCGGCTGTACGTAGCTGAACGTTGCGTTCACCGTGGCATTGTCATTCATGGTCACGGTGCAATTGCCGGTGCCGGTGCAGGCGCCGGACCAGCCGCTGAAGATATATTCGGCCCACTGGGTGGCCGCCAGGGTCACCTGGGTGCCGGTGGCATATGACGATGTGCAGCTTTCATTGGCGGTACAGACAACTCCCGTCGGCTGGGTGGCGGTAACCGTGCCGTTGCCGGTCACGTTTACCGTCAGCGCCTTCGGGCCGTTCAGGGTAATGGCATCGCTGTAGGAATCAGACCAGTTGCCGTTCTCGTCCATGAAGCGTACGAAGACGGTCTTCACGCCGTCACCCGGGGCAAGGGTCCAGGGCGCCGTTGCGGCAAAGGCCTGGGGCGCCGTCCAGGAAACGTTGTCGTTGCTGAACTTCATCGAGCTGACCGTGCCGCTGTTGTCGGTGGCGCTGAGGTAGAGGGTAACTGAGGTCGTGGCGGTGGTTGCCGCGCCGTTCTCGATGCTGATCGAGCCGGTGGGAAGGACGCCTTCGGCTGTCTGGAGGATGGTGCCGTTGTCTCCCACCGCTACGTATGAGCCTGACAGATAGGCAATCCCACGGAGGTTGTTGACCGTTATTGAGCTTTCCTGGGTCCATGCCGAACCGGTTGGCGAGGTATAGACAACGCCGCCGGCCCCCACTGCGATGAAGAGGCTGTTTGCGTAAGTTATCCCGATGAGCGATATGTTTGACACGGTCGTCCCGGTCCAGCTGTCGCCGGTCGAAGAAGTGAGGATTATGCCGACGTCTCCCACGGCAACGAACGTGCCGTTGCCGAAGGCCACGGCGTTCAGGGCGTTCGTAGTTCCGCTGGCGCCGCCGCTTACCCAGCCGGAGCCATCGGTCGAGGTGCGGATGACCCCGTCCGCGCCAACCGCGACGTAGGTGCCGCTGCCATTATAGGCCACGCCGTTCAGCTTGCTGGTGACCCCCGAACTGCCGGAAACCCAGCTGGAGCCGGTGGAATTCGAGGTGAGCACCGTGCCGTAGTCTCCCACGGCCACGAATTTGTTCCCGCCATAGGTAATGCCGTTCAATGCGTTTGTCGTTGGAGAGGCTGGATTGCTCCACGGGCCGGCGCCTGAAGACACAAGGAGCGTGCCACCGCCGCCGACTGCCACGAAAGTCCCGTTGCCATAGCCAATGCCGTTCAGCGGCGCGGTAGTGCCGGTTGTCGCCAGGTTCCAGGAGATCCCGTCTGCCGAGCTCATCAGCAGGCCGTTCTGGCCGGAGGCTGCCAGGAGCGCCCCGTTGCTGGCAATGCCGGTAAGCCAGTCGGTCGGGCCTGAACTGGCCGTGTCCCAGCTGCTTCCTCCGGAGGAAACGGTGATGGTGCCGGCGAGTCCGACGGCTGCTAGCACGCCGTTGCCGGCGGTAATGCCGTTCAGGCTGTTTTCGGTGGCCGAAGCAACCGCCTGCCAGGTGGCGCCGCTATCGGAAGAGGTGCGAATGGTGCCTAACTCCCCAACTGCCACGAAGGCGCCGTTGCTGAAGGTCACCCCCCTGAGCCCCCAGCCGGCGCCGGTAGTGCCCGGCAGCCAGCTGAAACCGTTGTTGGAGGTGAGGGCGGTGTCATCTTCCCCCACCGCGATGAATCTCGTGTCTGACCGGTTGCCGTTGTAGCTGATGCCATAGAGGTTCTTGGACGAGTTGGCGATCTGCTTGCTCCAATAGCCGCCATTGGAAGAAGTGAGGATGGTGCCGTTGTCCCCGACAACCGCGAAAGAAGAGGGGAAATAGACGATCCCGCGGAGATTGTTGGTGGTCCCCGAGGTTGCCCCCCCCCAGGAAGTGCCGTTGTTGGAAACGAGAATGGTTCCGCCGTCGCCCGCCACGATAAAGTTGTCAGAGTCGTCGCCTTCCGTGCTGCACGCCGCTGCGCCGAGGTTGGCCGTTGTCCCGGAAGTTCTTGCCGTCCAGGTGAGGCCGTCCGGTGAGGTAAGAATGGTGCCGGACTCGCCTACCGCGACAAAGGTCGAGGAACCGCCTCCTGGAGTGCCGAATGCGATCCCGTTAAGCCGCAGTGTCGTGCCCGAATTGGCCGGAGTCCAGGTGAGGCCGTCCGGCGAGGTGAGAATGGTGCCCCCTTCACCCACCGCTACGATCAAGCCCTTGGCGTAGGCGGCAGCGCGCATGGTGTTCCCCTGGGGCAGAGGGTTGCGCCAGTGCCAGGGATCGAGAGCGCCGGCGTATGCCGTGACGGCCGTGAAAATGATGAAAAGAAACGGTGCCAGCACTGCCCTGGCAAGCCTTTGGATGCGCATGTCCCAATTCCCCCTGTCCTGAATGAATTTCGATTATCGGGTAATACTTGCGGCGGGTAATGCTTTCCGGGAGTAGTGCCCCAGCTCAGATTCATATTAATCGCATAATAATATATTTGCGGTGGCTAAATAAAGCAAATAGTTCTAATACCCCAAGAAGTTTTGCTTATAGGTGATAAAAAAGGCCCGCTGCTTACCGGCAGCGGGCCTTTCTCCGTCAGGTGAACGGTTGGTTGCCTTCCTACTTCGTACCTGGCCCCTTCGCGCCATGCTGCCGCGCCGCCAGGCAGTTGGCCGTGAAGATGTAGTCGTCGATGTAGTTGGTGACCCCGTCCTTGTTCAGGTCGAAACGTGTGGACCCCTTGGCGCGCTCGCTGAGATAGGCGGGAAAATCCTTATCCGTAACCTTGGCAGGAGGAGCCACGGTGAGGGGGAACGTAACAGTAGAGCTCCCCTGCCTGATCATGATAGCGGCCGTGTGGGTGCCCTTGTCCGGGACCACCTCCAGTTGCCAGCTGTTGTCCGCCGTCTTCTTCAGAGAGCTGCGCTTGGCTTTTTGCAGGGAGTATTTGAGGGTGCTGTGTCCCTTGATCAGCAGTGTGGCCTTGGCCGAGCCGTCGGAAAGGACGATCCTGGGCTCCTGGGTAATGCTTGAATTGGCAGTGGTCTTGAAAAGCGCGGCGAACGCCTGGAGGCTTCGCTCCCCGCGGTAATTCCTGAAACGCTCCAGAACTTCCGGTGATTTGTCGTCAGTTGCCGCCTCAGCCCTGGTAGCGGCTTCAGCGGCTGCCGATTTTTCGGCAGACGCCAGACCCTGGGAAGCTTCCGGAGCGACGGGCGACTCGGGGCTTGCCTTACTGGTTTCGTCCTTGGGCATGCCGACGCTGATGGACGCAGGCAATCCCGTTGGGGTCGATGGAATGACCGTCGTTTGAGTCACCTGCGGCGTCCTGGTCGCCGGTTGCTCGGCTGCTGCTTGGCCGGCCGCAGCCTGGCCGGCTGCCGCCTTGTCAGCTGCCGCCTTGTCAGCTGCCGCCTTGTCAGCTGCCGCCTTGTCAGCTGCCGCCTTGTCAGCTGCCGCCTTGTCAGCTGCCGCCTTGTCAGCTGCCAGCTGCTGGTCAGGTTGGCTCGGGTTACGCACCGACACCGCGACAGGAATGGACTCCTTGTCCGAGTTGATCATGGTTCCCCGCAGGGAACTGACGTTCCCCGCGCTCCCCGGTTTCGGGGTGTAGGAGATGATGGCGATGGGGCCGTTGCCGGAAACGGGTGGGGTGTATTTCACATATACCCTGACTTCTCCGGTGCCGATGCCGGAGGAGGAGAGGGTTCCCCTGCCGGAGACGAGACTTCCCTCCCGCACCGACACGATAGTCATGGCACTGTTGTCGTAGCGGAAGGTGACGTCCATGGTTTCCACCTCGTTGACGGCGCTGCACTCCAGCACGTAGATGCCGTCTCCGCCGGGGGAGATGCTGAGATTGGCGGCTGCGGCGGGGGCATCGGGGAGAGCCGCCAGCAGCAGTAGCAGGGCGAGGGTGCAACTGACCAACAGTCTTGCGTATTTCATGAATGAACCTCCTCTTATGGTGAGCGCCCATGCGATTTACGAGGCGTACCTGGCCAAGCGCAGGATATACTAATAAATGGACTAATGCATGTCAACGCTTTTTGCTTCAGCCGCCGGCCGGCGGCTGTCTTGTTCACATCACTCCGCCGGCTGTCGAATCAACCATCCGGCCCTTGCCAGGCTGAGCTGAAAAAAAACCCGGGGATTGCTCCCCGGGCCAAGGTACGTCATTGAAGCAAGGCAGCAGTCTGACTAGTTCGCTGCAAAGATCGCCGTGATCTGCTGCGGCTCCGTCACGTTGGTGAAGTTGTAGGAAGTGGCCACCGCGGCGGGTTGTCCGTTAACCGTGACACTTTCCACGTGGTAGCCGTTGGCGGGGGTGATGGTGTAGTACTGGCTCCCGCCGCTGGTTACCGGGGTTACGCCGGCGGGTGCAATGCTCCCGTTGGCGGTCTGCACGGCGTTGATGGTCGGCTTGAAGGTTGCCGAGATGGTGCTGCTCGGCGCCGTCAGGCCGGTGAAGGTGTAGCTGGCCACCGGTCCCACGGAGGCGCCGTTCACCAGGACATTGGCGATGGCGTAACCGGCGTAGGGGGCGGCGGTGGGGGTGATGGTGTAGGTCTGGTTGGCACCGCTCAGGATCTGAGTTACATCTTCAGGGGTGAGTGTCCCGTTGACCACCGCGCTGGCCGTGATGACCGGCTTGACGGTGATAGCGCAGGTCTTCTTGGCTACCAGGGTGGTGCCGTTGATGATGTTGATCGCCACGTTCATGGTGCCGGTCTTGAGATACTTGTGGGTCAGATCGATCGCGGCAGCCGAAGAAGTGACGTACTGCTCGGTTCCGTCGCCCCACTTCACATACAGCTTGGAGTGGGTCGGCAGGCCGGTAAGCGATACGGTGGTATCGCCGGTGGCTGTGGTGTCGACGCCGGTAAGAGCTGCCGATGCAATAGCGGCGGTCTTGACGATCTTCTTGGTGGTCGTTACATCGCCGGTCGTGGTGTTCTTCGCCAGGAGAGTGACCGTGAAGGATTTGACCGTGTTGATGGTCCTGGTGGCGGTGGCGCCGGTGGTGTTCTTCGACGTGTCGTCGGAGAAGGTCCAGGAGTAGGTGGTGGTCGCCGCGCCGGCAGGTGCGGCGAAGGTGATCAGGGCCGCTGTAGGCGCCGCGCAGGGGGTGGCGAGCGTTCCGCAGGCGTCGGTGGCGGCGCCGTTGATGGTGAAGCCGGCTGCAGGCGCTGCGCCGATGCCATGGAAGTAGTTCAAGTAGTCGCTGCGGCCGGTGAGAACAAGGTCCGCGTCGCCGGTGTAAGCGTTGTTGCGGGTGATCGGGTCGGCAATCCAGAGGGCGCCCGTCAGGCCGAACGGACCGACGTCGGTCTGGTTGGAGAGACGAACCTGGAAGCCTGCCTTGGCGGTGATTTCGATTGCGTCGTTGACCAAGTCGGCGTTGGTGTCGATGCCGGCGATGGTGAACTCGGGCAGGTCGGTGGTGAAGGCAGCGCCCATGTGGGTGATGAGGGCGTCGACGCTGGTCAGGGTGCCGCTGGTGACCGAGAAGGTACGGACGGCGGTCGGGCTTACGGTGGCTGCGGAACCTTCTGGCGCCGCCTCGATCTTCATGGTCCAGCCGGCGGTGACGGTGGTGCCGGGTACGGAGGCGCCGGCGTTGTACCACGGGCTGTTGGCCGCGCCGGGGACCGGGCGGGAAGTGCCGGTGATGGTGGACTTGTAGGTGGAGTCGCGCTTCGTGAAGGTCGCTTCGTAGAGCAGCTCGGCCTTCTGCACGTCACGGAAGCCGGTGGACAGGTCGGTATTGCTGTTGTTGGCGTAGTTGACCGCTACCGAACGCACACCCTTCTTCTCGACGACCTGGGCGTGGATGTCGCTCGGCTGGGTCGAGCCGTTGACCTTTTGGATGTTGGCGAACTGGCCGGCGTTCCAGCTGAAGTCGGTCTTCGGCGAGATGTCGATGAAGCTGCTCATGAACTTGCTGGTTGAGCTGTGGCACTCTTTGCAGCCTTTGACGCCCCAGGCGCTGATCTTCGGAGCGATGTTGTGGCTTACCTTGAACGGCACGCCCATGATGGAGATCTTCGGCACGATGGTCTCGAGGCTGCCGGAGCCGATCATCGGCTTCAGGTTGGTCTGGATGTTGGTGAACATCGTCGCGACCTCGGTACCGTCCACCACGCCGTCGTGGGTCAGGGCGTGGAGGCCGGCGGCCTCGTTCAGCCGTGCGGTGTGGGTCGGGAGGGCCGGGTCGAGGCCCGGGCCGCGGCCGTCGTTGTTGGCGTCGAACAGGCCGTTCGCGTCGCGGATGAGGAAGGAGGAGAGGAGGTTGCCGACGAACAGCTTGCCGTTTTTCCAGTAGAGGGCGATGTTGTCCTTCATCTCGCGCTCGACAGCAATTTCGTCATGGACCGCCAGGCGGCCCTGCTCATCCGTGCCGGTGCCGTCGACCATGGCGCCGCCGGTGATCGGGAAGGTGGTGTAGTTCCTGAAGGCGCCGTCCGCGTCGTACAGGGCGACGCTTGCATCGAGCTTCCTGGCGTGGCAGGTGGTGCAGTCGATGATCTGCAGGTGGTTGGCGGCAGTGCCGTCAGCATTGTAGGCAATCATGTCGGCGAGGCCGAACGCCTTGTGGATGTCGGCCGGTTTGGGTGCGCCGTAGTCTTCGCCGTTGGCGAGATCGATAGGATAGGTCGCGGTGGCCGCTGCGGTATCCTGGTGGCAGTCGTTGCAGGCCTTGAAGGCAACCTTGTCGACCGCGCCCCACTGGGCGTCGTAGTCGCAGTCGGCGCCCTTGGCCGGGTCGCACAGGCCGAGCTTCTTGTTGTTGGAGTTGGCGATGCCGGAGGTGCCGACGTTGGCGGTGTCGATGTCGCCGTTGACGGTCCGGTCCTTGCGCTGGTGGCAGCCCATGCAGCCGATGCCGGTGTGGGCCTCGCTGCCGCCCCAGAACTCGCCGCGCTTCTTCCACTCGACCTGGTACTTCTCTTTGACGGTGGCGAAGTGGCAGGAGGCGCAGTTGTTGGCGTCGGGCACCGCGGTGATCTTCTGGGCCACGGCGGAGACGAGCTTGATGCCGTTGGAGGCGGTGGAGCCGTTCACGAAGGCCACCTTGGCCGGGTCGTAAATGACGTTCCGGCCGTTGGTCACGATCGTCGCGCCGCTCATGTCGGTAGTGGCGGTCGCGAGGGTGGCGATGCCGGCACCGTAGGCGCGGGATGCGTCGAACTTGGCCATGCGGACCGCGTCCCTGCGATTCTCCCAGCTGTAGTCCTTCAGGTGGCAGACGAGGCAGTCCATCTCGAGGACGCCCGAGTCGGCGTAGTCGATTTGCTTGGCCTGGTAGGAGGGGCTGGCGCCGTCGCCTGCCGGGCCGAAGATGTCGATGAAGGAGTTGAAGGTAGTCCAGAAACCGGCGAGGATACCGCCGGTCGTGCCTGCGGTGCGGAGCGGGATGCGGGCACCGGGGTTGGAGGTGCCGGCCATCGGGCTGGCTGCGGCGTAGTTGGGGATGTACTGCATGGCGCCGCCGCCGACGTGGCACTCGCCGCAGTCCATCATGTTGCCGACCAAGGTGTTGTCGGCCTTCTTCTCCAGGCCTGCCGCGTCGGTGAAGTTGAAGGGCTCATACGCCGCGGTAGCTCCGATTGCCGGAACGTTGGCGGTGCCGGTCGGGTTAGCAGTCGTGGGAGCGGCCGTCATCCCGAAGGGAACGGAGATGTACTTGGCAATTGCCGAATCATAGGTGGTGCCTGCACCGTCTTTGAACATTCTCGCCAACTGGCGAGCGGACGGCGGTCACCAGTTCCCCACGTGGCCGGGGCTCTGTACCCAGTTTTTCCCTTGGGTGGCGACGCCGCGGCGCAGCGGGTCGGCGTCGCCATTCGGTAGCACCCCGTCGGGGTTCCAGGCGTTGAAGCCACGAACCTCGTTGGAGCCGTTCATGGCGTGGTAGTTGTGCTTCTCCATCTGGTCGTAGGTGAACGCCAGAGAGCCGCTGCCGGTGCCGTGGCAGCTGGCGGTGAAGCAGGTGGTCTGTACGCTGTAGGCGTTGCCGGCGCCGCTCATCGTGATGTTATTGCCACCCGCGTCCTTGAGCACGATATTGTCGTGCGCCGCATTGTAGGCCAGCGCCGTGCCTCCTGCCAGCCCAACCAGCAGGGCTGCGGCGGGAAGCAAAGCCGACCGTGCTGCGGCTTTTCTTAGTGATTTTCCCGTCATACTGTATAGTCTCCTGTTCCGTAAGAAAAATGTGTTCACGCAAGGTGTGAAAGGCCCTTACATAAAGGGGTTTCACGTCGATAAGAACCTGGTTCCTGAAAACAATGGTCGTTACAACGTTTGATCGAAATCCTCCTTTCTTGTGGGCCTTCCACGTTTTTCACCCTGTATTGGGGTACATGGTGAGGTGAGTGGCCATGGTTCATGCGTAGCCGGTGAGAGCCGGGCTGACTGAGCATGTTCGATGCAGGGATAGTGCCATAAGGCAGGCTGCCGCGGGACGTCCGGCGACGGAAGCCGGAAACGCCGGGAATGGCGGGATGAAAAAAACTTAAAGTAATTCGGGAGAGATGTTTTTTCAGGGGAAGGAGAGGAGATGGGGTGCGGCTTATCACCCATCACCCCAGGTGACTGGGGTATTTAACCCAGTAAGAAGAGCAGTGCAAAGTGCAAAGTGAAAATTGCAAAGTGCAAAATTAAAGGCATGAAAAGCTTTTCAACTTTGCACTTTGCAATTTGCACTTTGAATTGCCTTTAATAGGCATGCGTCTGCGGGTCGGGGCTCCCCGTGGTGTGGCAGCTGACGGTGCACGACCCGTGGCCGGGGGAGGTGGCCGTGTAGACCGGCACGGGGGTCGCCGGGCTGACGATGTTCGTGTCGAAGTTGATCAGGTGGGCATTGGCCGTGGTGGTCCCCCCCAGCGTTACCGGCACCCCGTGCGGGTCGTGGCAGGCAGAGCAGGGAACCTCCTTGCCGGTATGTCTCCCCAGCGGGTCGACAACCGGGTCGGGGTCCACGTGGGATTTGTGGTTCGGGAACGACGATTGGGCCGGGCTCATGATGATCTCCTCCCGGTGGCAGCGGTAGCAGAGTTCGAAATTGCTGTAGCTGTATGGCTGGGAGGTGTGCTGGTACTCGGCGACCAGCAGGTGGGTGATCGGAGGCGGAGCGCCGTGGGGGTTGTGACAGTCCGAGCAGTAGATCATGCCGCCGACCGTCAGTTGCCGGGAAGTGCCCAGGATCTCCGCCCTGAGGCTGGGAACGGGGGCAACGTCCGCGCCTCTCACTGCCGCCATGACCGGGTGATAGGAGGGGTTGTCCGGAGAAAAACGGGCCGACTCGTCCAGCGTCGGGATCTTGCGGCTGACGGTGACGGAGGCGGCCAGCGTAAAGGGTACGGAGTCGTGGCACTTGAAGCAGATCTCGTATTCACGAGTGGCCATGGTCCGGGTGCCGTCGGCCGCCCTCGTCAGGGTTACCTCGATCAGGCGGCCGTTGATCCAGGGCGGATTGGACAGGGGGGTGGTTTCGTGTCTGGTCAGGCAGGGGTTGTGGCAGTCGACGCATTCCACATGACTGTTGGCCGAGGTGAAATCAAGGGGGTTCTCGGCGGCGTCGTGGCTGCCGCTCAACAGTCCGCTGCTGCTCCGGTGGGCCTTTGGCTGGCTCAGCATGGCCTGGATGTTGCTCCCGGTGGTGCTGACCGGGCCGCTGCCGTTGTGGCAGCTCTGCAGGCAGGTATCCTGGAGGGTCTGTCCCTTCAGCAGCCGCTGGAGCTGCTGGGCCTTGTGCGGGGCGTGACATTTGCCGCAGGCATCGTCCGACAGATAGTGGGCGCCGTCAGTCAGTCCCGCCCTGGAATGGCATGCCGTGCAGAGCGCTGAACTGGCGTTGTTGTCCAGGACCAGGAATTTTCCGCTCTCGGTCGGTTTGGCGGGCGGCGGGTAGAGGTCCCGGTGGGGGTCGTGGCAGGAGGTGCATTCCAGGTTGCCGTCTTCCAGTTGTATCTGCACAGGGAGTTCCTGGGGTTGCCGCAGCCCGCTGTTGGAGGTGACAGCGGAGGCATAGGAAAAGGAGATCGGATGGTCGTCGGAAAGGTCGCTGGTCAGGTTGGAAGCGCGCTCCGCCGGGAGCTGCGGCAGGGTGGCGATCTGCCGCTCCCCCGCGAGCATGCCGAGAGCTATGGTGCCGTCGTGGCAGCTGAGGCAGAGCCGCGATGCGCCGCTCGGCTGGCCCGGGCGCGAAGTGGCCCGCAGCGTCGTGGATACGTAGGGGATGTAGGTTTCCTCGGAAAGGTCCCGGCTCCAGAGCGGGGTGACGGATGTGGCATGATGGGGAGTGTGGCAGAAGATGCAGATCTGCCTCTGCTGGGTGTCCTTTGTTACCCCGGGGAGACCGGGGCCGGTGGTCGAAAGGTTGTGGCGGTTGTGAGGATCGGAGATGCTCATCGACGGCTCAAGGGCGAAAGAAGTGCAAAGTGCAAAGTGCAAAATGCAAAGTGCAAAGTTGAAAGTGCAAAGTGCGGGAGAAACTGCAAAGTGCAAAGTGCAAAGTGCAAAGTGCAAAGTTTTGGAGACTCGTGTTTTGCGATTTACGGTCATTTTGCTCTTTTCCTCGCTGTTACTACTGACTTTGCAATAATGTTGGTCAATTCCCTGGCTTCCTGGACAAGCTGATCAACTTTCATAAGATCTGTCTTTTGGGTTAAGCGTAGCCAATAAATAGATTCGCGTAATTCTTTCAAGACAATTTGGAGCTTGTGAATAAAATCGGCACGACTTTCAGCCGCACGTGCTTCTTCGTAATTGGCCCCTGCAGAGGTGGAAGAACGCATTAATTGTTTGAAAATATGACAGCTGGCTTCTCCTTTGGTAAGCATGGTTGTAGTTTTGATAATGCTTGCGGCAAAGTCCAGCAAGCGCTCAGAAAGCTGGTTATTTCTATTCGGATTTTCACTGGTTTCATTTTGCACTTTTCACTTTTCACTTTGCACTTCTTTCAGGTACTTAAATACCTGAATCCGCTGATTGAAGGAGTCGGCCACGTAAATGAAGTCATTCGCATCGATATGGATGCCGGATGGCATCCAGAACTGTCCTGGCTCCTGGCCGCTTTCTCCGAAACTGAGGAGCAGCTGTCCCTGGGGGTCGAAGATCTGGACCGCGTCATGCAGGGCATCGCAGATGTAGATATGGCCGTCGCTGTCGACCGCAACCCCCTTCGGCTTGTTGAAATGACCTATCTCGTCCCCGGCCTGTCCGAAGGCGGTGAGTGGTTTGCCGCTGGAAGAAAAGATCTGGATGCGGGAGTTCAGGGCGTCGGTCACTATCACCTGACCCGTCCCGTCAATGCAGATGTCGGTTGGGTAGTTGAACTGCCCCGGCCCGTGCCCCCGGGAGCCGAACCTGATCCGCTCCGTCCCTGTCATGTCGAGCGCCACCACCTGGTGAGCGGCGGTATCAACCACGTAAAGGAGCCGGTTCGCCCTGTTGAAGGCGATCCCGGTCGGTCGGGCGAACTTGACAGAGGTGAACTGGGTCAGCGAATCGTCCTGCAGGCTGTAGCGAAAGATAACGGCCGTTCCCGAGTCGGTCACATAGACATTCCCGCCGTCATCCCCGGATATCCCCACGGGGGAAAGGAAACCGTTGCCGTTTTCGTGACGGATGAGGGTATAACGCCCCTTCCTCATGTCCATGAGGTGGAGCTGCGCTCCCCCGGCGTCGACTATGAAGAGCCGTTGCATGTCATCAAAGTAAACGCCGTGGGGCTTGATGATGCGCGCCTCCTCCTCCCCGGCGATGAAGTCCCAGGCCCGTTTCCAGAATCCCCGGTCCACTCCGGCACCCCGGTAATCGCGGATCTCCTTGACCCATTCGATCCGCGGCTCCAGGGGGGGCGAGGGCCAGACCGGCGCTATCACGGGTGCAGGCGTTGCCACCAGCTGTGGCCGGGCGCAGCCGGACATTAAGGCAGTGCAAAGTGCAAAGTGCAAAATGCAAAGTGCAAATCGAAAAGACAGTGCAAGGTGCAAATTTATTTTAGTTTCTTGCCGGTTTTTCATTTTTCGCTTTCCAGTTTTTTCATTTTGCACTTTGCATTTTGCATTTTGCAATTTGCACTCAAAAGTGCCGCCTGTAAGTCAGCTTGACATTGTCGTGCCGCTCTGCGGTTGTCCCGCTGAAGCGCCAGTCTACTGACGACTGGAGCACCAGCTCGCTCCTGCCGAACCATGTGCTGAGGTCGAGCCCGAGCGCCACCGTGTCGCTTTCCGTGCGTCCCATGATGTTAACATACTGGCCGTTCAGCCGCATGTTGATTCGTCCGTAGAGCACCTTCTGGTACACGCTGTCCAGGCTGAAGGCGTTTGAGAAATCCCCGTTTCCGTCAACGCCGCTTTTCCCATACAGGGAGTAATTGTCCCGCAGGGACACGGACAGGTAGTTATTGCCGAAATTCCGGGCAAACCTCCAGGATGCACTCAGGTTATCGCTGTCGGAAGTGGTGGACTCCTGCCGGCGATATGCCACCGCAAAGGAGCTGTACTCCAGCCTGGCGGTATAGCCGACGGTGTAAAGGCGGCTCTCGTTGAGACGGGAGGCATCCTGTTGCTGGGAGATGGCCTCCTGGTCGGAGTCGGCATAGCTGGCATAGATTCTGTGGCGGCTGGAAAAGAGCGACAGGTTGGCCGAAACGGCGCGGCTTGAGGTGGAATATTTTATGGACGGGTCAACCCGATAGCGGTAATCAATGGTGAGCTCCACGCCGGCGGTAATCGGAAACGGCCCCGGCGCAGGGGTGAGAGGGAAGACGACAAAGGTCAGCCGCCCATCCTGGCGTATCGTATAATCGGTCCCCTCGGTATAGGTGAAGGTCCGGTCCCGGTTCATCACGACGATGTCTCCCGGGACGTCATGAATGATGTCCGATTTCACCAGTTCGAATTCAAATACGGTGACAAGATCGGGTACGGTATGGCGTTCGTTGGTCACGAACAGCACATCTTCACGCAACTCGTTTTCGGATACCGACAAGGATTGGCTGGCGGTGAGCTGCAGCAGGCTCTCACGGGGGAGTGTCTTCTGGTAGTCGAGGGAGATCCCCCCGCCAACGGAGCTGACACTGCCGGAGGAAAAATCGGAATGGCTGACATGGCCATTCAGGCTTGTCGACAGGCTTGCGAAGAGGCGATGCTGCAGAAAGGCCCCGCCGCTGTTGGCCGTCGCCTTCTGGTCGCCGCTGTTTTCGTAGCTGTTCACATAGTTCAGGCCGCCATAGAGTGCCTTACCGAACCCCCATGACAGGTTTTCGGTCCATTCGGAAGACCGTGTCGACCTTGTGCCTGCTGTATTCCGCAACTGATATTTGGTGAGGAGTGCCCTGCCTCGTGCGTTGTCGATGTTCAGGTTGTTGGTAAGGCCCACCTGGTATGCATCGCTGGATGTCGCCTCCGCATTCCCGCCGGAATCGGTTTCGGAGCTGCTCCGTGAAAAGCTTGCCGAGGTTGAAACCAGGTTCCGGTAGCTGTGGGAGGCGGACAGGGAAAGGGAATCACCGGTGGAGTTGGTGTCGATCCCCTGCCCACTGGTGGCCGCGCTGCTCCGGCTGTAGCTTATGGTCGAGGGGACCTGCGCGTTGTGTATCGACATCGCGACCCCGAAACCGTCGGTGGTCAGGTCGTAACTGGAAGAGAACGGCCGCTGGACCCGGTTGAGCTGGGAATAACTGTAAAATGTGACCGGTGTCGATTCCCGTTGCAGCAGCATGCCGGTGAGACGGTACTGAAAGTTCTGTCCGGAGTCGGTCCCCCCCAGGGCCTGGCCCTCCAATTCCTGAGACTGGGTAAGGCCGGCGGTTCCGGAGAAGCTGCCAGTGAGAAGGCGGGGATCATAAATGGCATACCGCAAACCCATGGCGTAATTCTCGTCGAATCTCTGCTGGCTGGCTGAAGTAGTTACCTCGTTACTCTCGGAGACGGCACCGTCGTACGTGTAGTCGAGGGAGATTTGTTGCCGCAACCCGCCCAGTTGCAGTAACGTTCTTTGCTTGGCGGAGGATTCCCCGGCATGCAGGGTCAGAAGCAGGGTGGTGAAAATGAGAAACCGGGCCGGAAAATATTTTCCGATCGAGAGTGCACAATAAAGGCATTGTAGTTTTTGCATTGCACGCTTCATTTTGCACACTGGCCGGATTCATGGTGGCGAAAGTTCGCAACCCCCCTTGCTCCCGCCTTGTCAGTGGAGACTCAAGCTCCCTGCCCGCCGTACAACTTTGGGGCGGGGGAGGGGTCAAGCAGCTATTTGAAAAAGTAGCGGGCGTTGCCGAAGTGAGGATTGTGGCAGTCCGCGCATGCCATCATTTTTGCGGCGAACTGGTCGTGCATCTCGGCGGCGAGCCGCTTTTCCTGGTGGCACCTGGCGCAGATCTCGCCCTTGTTCCTCGCCAGCAGATAGCCGAAGGAAGAGGTGTGGGGCAGATGGCAGGCGAGACAGTCACCCACGGCGACCGGCCCATGGACATAGGGCCCCTTGATGAAGTCGGTATGGCAGGAGAAGCAGAGTTCCCGCGCCGGCAGAATGAGCCCCCCGGCTCCCCCCTTTTGCTGGTCGTGACAATCGTTGCACCGCTTTTCCTCGTACGGTAGATGCCGGGTCGAACCCTGTCCGTCGGCCTTCTTGTCCCCTTCCTTCCGGGCCGCCGCAACCAGCTCAGCCGCCTTGGCCCGCTCATGGTAGTCCTGGCAGTACTCTTCGGCGGAAGGCATGCTCGGGACGCCGTCAAAGATGGTGGTGAGGGCCTTGTGGCGGGTCAGGGGGTCGCAGCCGGTGAGAAAGGCAATGCAAAGTGCAAAGTGCGGGATGAACCGTGCAAAGTGCAAAGTGCAAAATGCAAAATGTAAAATTGACTTATTTGATTTTGGTTGCGTGCTTTTCACTTTTCCCCTTTGCACTTATAGAAATGCAAAAAGTAAATCG
>JAMPXD010000174.1 GCA_023701365.1 Geobacteraceae bacterium | reverse complement strand
GCGAAAGTCTCGGCGAACAGGATGCCGTCCCCCTCCACGGTAATGTCGATGTCGAAGTTCTCGATGCCCAGCAGCAGGTCGCGGACGAAGCCTCCGACCGCATAGAGCGGCAGGTCCAGCTCTTCACCGGTGCTCCCCAGGTCCCGCAGGGTCCTGGTGACGCGGGGGGAGAGCTGCTTGGTGATGAGCCGCTCCACCTCCTTGCTCCGGACCGGGATGGCGTCCCGCGCCAGATCGTAGAGCGCCTCGCCGGTGTACATGGAGCGGAGCAGATCGGTGCGGGTGACCACCCCGGCCAGCTGCTCGCCGTCGAAGATCGGCACGAACCGGCGGTTCTGGCCGATTAAATACTCCTGGATCGCGGCAAGGGGGGTGTCGGGGGCGGCGCGCATGAACTCGGTGTGCATGTAATCGGTGACCGGCACCCCTCCGAGGTTGTGGTAGAGTGCCTGCTCCACGATCCGTCGGGAGATGATCCCGGCCATTCGCCCCTCTTCCATGACCGGCATGGCGTTGACGTTGTACCTAGTGAGGAGCTCGCGCGCCTCGGCGATGGTGGTAGTTGCAGGCATGCTCTTCACCGGCGCGGACATGATGTCCCTGGCCGACCGTTTGGGGTTCACCCTGAACCGGAGGATCTCCTCCAGCCTCGCCAGGACCTGGATCAGGGTGAGGTTGCGGACCGTCGCCGAGGCGGCGGTGGCATGCCCCCCTCCCCCCAGCTCGCGCAGGATATCCCCGACGTTCACTTCCGGGACCCGGCTCCGGGCGACGATGTAGACCCTGTTCCCCATCCCGACCACGGCGAAGAGGGCCTGGAGGTTTTCCATGTCCCGCATCATGTGGGTCAGCACCGCGATGTCCCCCACGTAAAAGTCCAGGGAGGCGTGGGCGACGGAGACCTCCACCCCGTGCAGGCTGGTGGTCTTGAGGGACTTTAGGAGGTCGTTGAGGAGCGACACCTGTTCCGGGGTGAGCTCCTGGGTGATGAAGTCGGCCACCGTATTCAGGTTGGCCCCCCGCTCCAGGAGCCAGCCGGCGGCCTGGAAGTCGTCGACCGTGGTGGAGGGGAAGATCAGGCTGCCGGTATCCTCATAGATGCCGAGCATCATCAGGGTAGCTTCGGTGGGGCTGACCTCGATCCCGCGCTCCCGCAGCATCAGGGTAAGGATGGTGGTCGAGGAGCCGCACTCCCGGATGACGCCGCCGCTCGGGGTGATGTCGCCGGATGAGGCGGGATGATGGTCGTAGATGTGCACCGCAAGGCCTGGCCGCCCCAGGATCTCCGCAAACCGGCCGATCCGGGAGGAGTGCTGGCAGTCCACCAGGATCAGGCGGGTGACCCGGTCCAGATCGACATCCTTGAAGCGGGTGAAATCGAGGACATAGCTGCTGGACTTGAGGAAGAAGTCGCGCATGCTCTTCTCCTGCGACCCGGAGAAGACCATGAGCGCGTCGGGGTAGAGCTTCCTGGCGGCGACCATGGCGCCGAGGCAGTCGAAGTCGGCGTTGATGTGGGTGGTGATGACGTCCATGCGGAGCCTAAAAGTTTACAGCTGATAACCTGACACAGAGAATTGACATATTCCTAAGAAACCGTCAGCGCCGCATACGCCACCACCTGCCGGTTGTCCCCGGTCACGTCGCCGCTCGTTGCGTAGCGGACCAGCTCCGCCCTGGTGGCGCCCAGCTCCAGGGCGGCGACCAGCATGGCCGCCGCCGGAATCACCCCGCACATGGTGATCCCCTTGGTGCGACAGACCTGGACGAGCCGCAGCGGCTCCATGGCGAGCACCTCCCGGAGCGCCAGGTCGTCCTTCTCCCGGGCGGCGGCGGCCGGCTCGTAGTGGCTCATGTCGGAGCTGGCGACGATCAGGGTCTCCTCCCCGTACTCGCGAACCGCCCGGGCAAGCCCCTCCCCGAGGGAGAGGCAGCGGCCGAAATCGCCGAAACCGAGACAGACGGGAACGATGGTCACATCGGGCCTGACGAACTGGAGGAAGGGGAGCTGGACTTCGAGGGAATGCTCGTAATGATGGGCGGTGGAGTCTTCCTCAACCAGGGGCGCGTGCTTGCAGAGGAGTTGGGCGAGACGGGTGTTGACGGCAACGCTGCCAAGCGGGGTGAGCCACTCCCCCTCGGGATAGAGGGCGGCCCGGGCGCCGACGCCGTGATGGTTGGGACCGAGGATGACGACCGTGGGGGGAATCGCGATCCTGCCGTACAGCTCCCCGGCGACCGCCCCGGAATAGAGGTAGCCGGCATGGGGGGAGATGATCCCGACGACCTTCTCCCTCATGTTCAGTGACGGGATCAGGGTTGCCAGCTCGGATCTCAGTTTCGTTTCGTCACCGGGGTAGAACTGGCCGGCGACCGCAGGCTGACGAATCATGGGCTCTCCCGCTTCACGACGTCGTGGCTACTCTTCCCCGGCCGGCCCCTCCAACGGCAGTTCCGCCTGCTCCGTGTCGCCGAACGATCCGGCCAGTTCCTGGATGTCCTTCAGGGTCGGCAGGCTCGCCAGGTCCTTCAGGCTGAAGGCCTCCAGGAATTCCCTGGAGGTCCCGTAGATCAGCGGCTTGCCGGGGATATCCTTCTTGCCGAGGATCCTGATCATCTTCTTCTCCAGCAGGGTCTTCAGCACCCCGCCGGTATCGACCCCGCGCAGGTACTCCACCTCGGCGCGGGTGATCGGCTGGCGGTAGGCGATCACCGCCAGGGTCTCCAGGGCGGAGCGGCTGAATTTGAAGCTCTTCTCCCGGACCAGGCGCCGGATGTAGTCGGCGTTTTCCGGCGAGCTCCGCAGCTGGTACCCGCCCGCCACCTCGGCCAGGCGGATGCCGCGCCCCGTCTCCGCGTAGTCGTCCCGCAGCCGGGCGATTGCGGCCTCCACCTCGCTCTTCTGATACTCTTCAAGAATTGCGCAGAGTCTCTCCAATGTCAACGGCGCATCGGAAATAAAGAAGAGACTCTCCACGATGGATTTAAGAGCCGTTCCGGTCACGGGCTTCCCCCCTCGGCTGCATCCCCCTCCAGGAGCCGCGGCGCGATCCAGATCACCCCGAAGCTGTTCGCCTGGAGGAGCTTCACCATCCGCAGCTTGCAGAGCTCAAGGATCGCCAGGAAGGTGACGACCAGGTATTCCCTGGTGAGCGGCGCGATGAACAGGCGCTCGAAGGTCAACGCCTCCTTCCCCCGGAGCAGGTCGAGCACCTCGTTGATCCGGTCGGCGATGGTCATCCCCTCGGCGCCGACTTCGTGGAAGGTTGCCGGCGGCACCTTGGCCAGAAGGCCCCGGAAGGCCTCGATCAGCTCGAACAGCTCCACCTCCGGCGGTGCCTCAACCGGCTTCAGCTCCCCCAGCTCGGCCGGGATGAACTTGCGGGCGAACACCTCCCGGCCGAGGAGCGCGCACTCCGCCAGGCTGTTGGCCGCCTCCCGGTAGCGCTGGTACTCCAGCAGCCTGCGGACCAGCTCGGCGCGGGGATCTTCCTCGGCCTCCTCAGCCTCCTCGACCTCCGGGGCGGGAAGGAGCATGCGCGACTTGATCTGGACCAGGGTGGAGGCCATCACCAGGAACTCGCCGGCGATGTCGAGGTTCAGCTCCTTCAGCAGCTCGACATAATCCAGGTACTGCCGGGTGATGGCGGCGATCGGGATGTTGTAGATATCGACCTCGTTCTTCCTGATCAGGAAGAGGAGGAGGTCGAGCGGCCCCTCGAACGATTCGGTCCTCACCGTGTAGACCGACGGGTCGGCATCGGCAAAGAGTCTCTCTTGTACGGCATCTGCGGGCAACTGGCACTCCTCGGATAACATTGAAACCGAAAAACTCTATCCTCTTTCCTCCCCCTTCAAGGGGGAGGTCAGGAGGGGGATGGGGTTCCTTGGGCTGACAAGTCCCATCCCCACCCTGACCCTCCCCTTGAAGGGGAGGGAGTTATACTGAAGTGGCGGGATTGGTAATGATCAGGCTACATCTTGATGGCCTGCCTGACCTCTTTCATGGTCTCGCCCGCCTCTGCCATGGCCTTGCTGCTGCCGGCGGCGAGCACCTCCTCCACCAGCCCAGGCTGTTCGGCGAGCTCCTCCCGCTTGGCCCGGAACGGGGCGAGGGCATCCACCACGTGCTGGGCGAGCCTCTTCTTGCAGTCGACGCAGCCGATCCGGGCGTTGCGGCACTCCTCCACGATCTCGGCCCGCTCCTCCTCGGGAACATAGAGCAGGTGGAGGGTGAAGGCGACGCAGCGGTCCGGCTCGCCGGGATCGGTGCGGCGCGGCCGCTCCACGTCGGTCACCATCGACATCACCTTTTTCCTGGTCTCCTCGGCGCTCTCCGACAGGAAGATTGCGTTGCCGTACGACTTGCTCATCTTCCGGCCGTCCAGGCCGAGCAGTTTCGGGGTCTCGGTGAGATACGCCGCCGGCTCGGGGAAGACCTCGCCGTAGAGAAAGTTGAAGCGGCGGGCGATCTCCCGGGTGATCTCCAGGTGCGGCAGCTGGTCGTGTCCCACCGGGACCCGGGCCGCCTTGTAGAGGATGATGTCGGAGGCCATCAGCACCGGGTAGCCAAGAAAGCCGAAGGTGGAGAGGTCCTTGGTGGTCAGGTTCTCCTGCATCTCCTTGTAGGTGGGGTTGCGCTCCAGCCAGGAGACCGGGGTGATCATGGAGAGGATCAGGTTCAACTCGGCATGCTGGGGGACCAGGCTCTGCTGGAAGATGGTGCTCTTCTCGGGGTCGATGCCGAACGCCAGCCAGTCGAGCACCATCTCGTGGATGTTGTCCCTGATCTCCGCGGTGTTGGCATATTCGGTTGTGAGGGAGTGCCAGTCGGCGGCAAAGAAGAAGCATTCGTAGTCGTGCTGCAGTTCCAGCCAGTTGTCAAGGACCCCGTGGTAATGGCCGAGATGGAGCTTGCCGGTGGGCCTCATGCCGCTGACGATGCGCTTGTTCTTCATAATGAAACTCCTTTATTTGATGCCAGGCAGAAACTCCCTAGAATGGAAAGATCCCCAGTTGCTGCAAGGATGTGCTGTGGACGAGATACCCCATGACTTTCGGCCCGATCAACACGTTCAGTCCGAAATAGAGCGGTGGGGCAATGACGTACGAGAGTATGCGGGGGAAAAATATCACAATCAAGAGGATCACGATCATTCCGTATCGCTCGACCCCTGCATAGGCCACGGATTGCCGATAGGGGAGCAAGCCGACCATGACCCTGCCGCCGTCGAGCGGCGGCACCGGGATCAGATTGAAAATGGCGAGGACCAGGTTGATGTAGACGGAAAAGGCGAGCATCAGGGCGATCGGATTGATGAACATCTGGACCATGGCATCGCCGGGGGCGACAGTGCCGAAAGCGACCAGACCGCGCAAAAGCATGGCGGACAGGGTGGCGAGGATGAAGTTGGTGATCGGCCCGGCCGCGCCGACCCAGATCATGTCCCGCTTCGGGTGCCGGAGGTTGTTGAAGTTCACCGGCACCGGCTTGGCCCAGCCGATCCCGATCAGAAAGACCATCAGGGTGCCGATGACGTCCAGGTGCTTGAGGGGGTTGAGGGTGAGCCGCCCCATGTAGCGGGCGGTCCGGTCCCCGAACCGGTCGGCGATGAAGCCGTGGGAGACCTCGTGGCAGGTGATCGCCATCAGGGCCGGGACCAGCATCACCGACAATTTCAAGAAGAAGTTTTCCATGGAACCCCTTGTCCGGAATGCGCGTAAATCATTCTTTTCTAGCAGATACGGCGTGCAAAGTCAACGCGTTGGAGGGAGTCGTGGCGAGCATTGGTCTTGTAGCACACAACCTGGCCGGTTTATCTTGTTGCCGGGAGGCAACGAAGGAAACGGACGGTATGGCTACAGGAGACCCGAAAGATGCGATTCGAAGAAAGCTTATGGAGGGTGGGAGCATTAGTGGGGTTTCGAAGTTCCTGCGTGCTGAATCGCACGTTCGGTAGCTGCTGGGGATCGATGGACATGGGTGCTCGTTCCCGGTTATCGGCTATTGCCATCTTCCAGCAGCTTTTTGATATGCCGGTCAAAGTCGGACTCGAACAGTCGGTCCTGCACAACCCGGTATTTCTCGTATTCACTCTCGGCAAAGGCTTTGGCTATCTCCTGGGTGACCTTGCCCGGATGGTCGAGAATCTCCCGTTCGTTGAAGTGCAAAAAGGCATTCAGTTTGTCAGCCCAGTCCTTCATGGTCATCGGAATACCCCGCTCCGCCTGGTCCTCGGCATAGTCCAGGTACATGGTGACAATGCGATCGAGCGATTTCAGTTCCTTCTCAGTCAGATAATTTTTGGCGACAGCCACATCCGGCTTGAGAATCTTGCCGTCCGGAGCGTTCTTCCAGCTGGTCAGCCCCATGCGATCTTTATTGCTGTCAGCCCGCTTGACGATCAGTTCTGCGGCCGTATGCCCATGAATGGCAAAATGGAGCTTGTTCTGCACGGCGGCAAAAAAGGTCTTGGTGATCTCGGCATCCGCGCTGTAGTCCATGGCGGTGGCATAGATATCGGTGATCTTCTGGTAGAACTTCCGTTCGCTGGCCCGGATCTCGCGGATTTCGGCCAACAGGTTGTCGAAATACTCTTTGCTGAAAAAGGTGCCGTTTTTCAGCCTCTCCTTGTCCAGCACATAGCCGCGAATGGCAAAGTCGCGTAAGACCCCCGTCGCCCATTGGCGGAACTGCACGGCACGTGCGGAGTTCACCCGGAATCCCACGGCAATGATGGCGTCGAGGTTGTAGAAATCCACATTCCTCGCCACATCCCGGTTGCCCTCCTTTTGAACTGTTCGGAAATTCCGAATTGTTGAACCCTTGGCAATTTCTCCCTGGGCATAAAGGTTGGCCAGATGCTCATTGATCGTCGGCACCGACACCTCGAACAGCACCGCCATCAGCTTCTGCGTCAGCCATACTGTTTCATCCTCGACGCGCACCTCGATGGTGCTTTCACCTGCCTGCTTGGTGAAGATCAGGAACTCGGCAGTGCTGTTGCGGATTTGTAGTTTTTTGTCTTTCATATAATTCCTGGATTCAGCTGCTTCTTTGATTTTTGGAGACGCGACCTTTCTTGGCTTTCGACCCTTCTTGGCTTTCAATCGTTCCATCGTTGGTCCGAAATACCGGCCATCGCTGCGTTGACTTTGAGGTCTCTAAAAGGGTCCTCAAGGAAGCGCTGATAGCATGTTTGCATGGTTAAATCCTGAAACGATTGTGAGGCACCAGCGGCTTGACCGCTGTTGCCGATGGTTGAACGTCCGTTTATTGCACAATCTCCACGACAGTGCCATCAGGCACGGCGCGCCAGATTTCTTCGATCTCTGGATTTGTTACAGCAATGCAGCCAAGCGTCCAGTCTCTCTTGACGTGAAGGTTTCCGACGAAGCCGATGCCATTCGGGAGTCCATGAATCATGATGTCGCCGCCAGGCGACACGCCACGGGCTTTCGCTTGAGCAATATCTTCTTGGTTTGGGTATGAAACGTGGAGCGCCCGGTGGTAGCGGCTTTGTTCTTTTCGCCGGTCGATCACATACATCCCTTCGGGGGTTCGCTTGTCTCCTTCCTCTAACTTCTTTCCCTCTGGATTCCTGCCAAGAGCGACTCTATAGGTTTTCAGTGCTTTCCCATGGGTGAGAAGCGTGAGTCGGCGGTCCTTTTTCTCAATTAGAATCTTGTCTGCCACCGTCTCTGGTGGCAAAGGATTTTTGACCGTGTTTGTAAATAAGGCAACTCCGCCAACTGCTAGGAAAATTGGTATAAAAATGAATAGAAGTGCCTTTATGGTCTTTTTCATACTTTCTCTTTGTTTTGTCAGATGAGAATGATAATCCAGCCAAGGACAAGGACAAATGGCGGCAGTAGCACATCTGGAAGTAGGGCTTGCCAGTATGTTTTCGCAGACAAGAAGTGTTTCCGGCGTCTGAAAACCAATGCAAGGATAACTGCCGTTACCCACACCAGAACAAAACTCATAATGCTGAGTCCAGCGTATCTGTTCCAGTAAGTGAACTTTTCCAGGTCGCCAATTCCTGTCTTGTCCATTGCTCTGTCAGACAGCCAGCAGGAAACAAGAAAACCAGCGACGAAGAAGAACTCCGCAGCAGAAAAGATGTATAGCACTCCGATTGATTTCTTCATTTCCATTCTTGTCGTTCAACGGCTGAGAGCGCAGCGGCGGCGAAGCCGACCGTCTGTCGCGCTTTGTTGGGCTCTCTGTTAAAACTATTTATTCTTTACGACTTTGGCTACGTAAAAGGCATCAGGGAGAACTTGACGCATTGTTTGGATTGTCTTTACTTGGCTTTCAAGGAGTTTATCGGAGGTTTTGACTTCAATGAACCGTATTTCATTGCCTTTTATAAGTGTAAGGTCCGGCCAGCCAGCTCTGTACGAATATGGGTCTTCCATAAAAACCCTTGCTATGTCACAAAGAATATTGATGCCGACTCCATCATAAAGCCTCGTCATGAATTCAACAGATAATCCTGGATAGATATTTCTAACAAAATCATAGGAATATATTTCTATAAAGTTTTGTATAAATCTTGATTTACTTGTGCTTTCCATTGCGTCTAATAGAATTTCAGTCTTGTCGTTCAAGACAAGACATTGTGCTTCAAAATACCTGCTACAAGCATCTTGACGTTGAGTCTTCAGTAATTTTGAAGTGTTTAACTCTGCAAGTAAATCTAAGCAAAGTGCTTTTAAGGCCGTGAGGATTGCTCCTCCTTCGCAATATGCTCCGATGTAGCCTGATGATACATAGTTTTCCAATACGATATGTTCCGGTTTGCCGGATTTGCTAGACTGTATAACTTCTAATGGAAGATTCAAAAGCTGGCATTGCTTTGACAAGCTGCACTCTGAGGCTTTCTTAACAAGCTTCTTTGT
>JAMPXD010000173.1 GCA_023701365.1 Geobacteraceae bacterium | reverse complement strand
CCGATTACGGCAACGGCCGGGAGCACCTCCTCCCCGGCCACGGCATCCTCCCCCTGACCCGCTTCCTCAACCACCTGCGCAACACCGGCTACAGCGAAACCCTGACCCTGGAGCTCTCCCCCCATGAATTCCCCAGGGACGAGCGGATCTTCGTCGACAGCCTGAAGGAGATTCAGCAGTATCTGCGGCGGGAGACCGCCCGGTAGCCTCCCTTGGTATGAGAGCAGGACCAAAATATGAGCGCCATATTGATTACACTTATTTCCTGGCCGGCCCTTGATCGGGGCGATGCATGGTTATGAGACTGTCGGCAATGGTATGCTTGTTGCGAAAAAGACGAGCCCGGGCAACCGACTCGGGTTGATTGCATTTCCGATGGGCAGGGTCATTTTCGAATTCTATTGCCCGAGATGAAGAGCGAGAACAGGGATAGGGAAAATCAACATGAAATTGTCAGTGGTAATCCCAATTTACAACGAGAAGCATACCATCAATGAAATTTATCAGCGCGTCAGGGCCGTGGATATCGACAAGGAGATCATCCTGGTCGACGATTTCTCCACTGACGGCACACGAGATATACTTTACGGCCTGGCCGATGACATGACCAAGGTCATCATGCACGACCGGAACATGGGAAAGGGCGCCGCCCTGCGAACCGGCTTCGGCCACGTGACCGGCGACATCGTGATCATCCAGGACGCTGACCTGGAGTACGACCCGAACCAGTACCCGAAACTGATCCAGCCGATTCTTGCCGGCAAGGCGGATGTCGTCTACGGTTCCCGCTTCGTGACCGGAGAATACCGGCGAGTGATGTTCTTCTGGCACATGGTGGGGAACAGGTTCCTGACCCTGTTATCTAACATGCTGACCAATCTGAACCTGACGGACATGGAAACCTGTTACAAGGTATTCAGGCGCGAGGTCCTGGAGCGTATTAGCATCGAGGAAAACCGCTTTGGTTTCGAACCGGAGATCACCGCAAAGATTGCGAAGATGGACGTGAGGATATACGAGATGGGTATTTCCTATTCCGGAAGGACTTACAAGGAAGGGAAGAAGATCGGCTGGAAGGACGGTTTCTCCGCGTTAAGGTGCATTCTGAAGTACAATCTGCTCCGCTGAAAGTCAGCCGTATCCCCATGACATCAGATGAAGGTTGCCTGTCATATGAAGCTTTCAATTGCCACCCAGAAATCTTCACCATCAAGAAGAAGGGGACGGAGAATTTTTCGATGAACAACATTTTAAAGGGGGAATTTTGCGGGGTCTGCCATCTGAGCGTGGCCTTCCCGGTGAATGACTGTGCGAGGTGCCATCCCGGCTTGAAAGAAGGAATGTAGCCAGGAGGACGAAACTACTCACCCTCTGACTATGTATACCGAGCACCTGGCGTGCCGCGCCACCTTGTCCGAGACGCTTCCCAGGAGCTTCCTCTTCAGAAAACCCTTGCCGGTGCTGCCGATGACGATGACGTCGACCTCTTCCTTTGCCGCGAAACTGATCAGCTCGTCGGCCGGGTCTCCATAGACCACCTTGACCTCCAGCGGGACGCCTGCCTCAGCGGCATCCTTCTCGATAACGTAGAAGATACGCTGGCGCAGTTCCTCCCATTCCTCCGATTCGGTGATGGGGCGGGAGGGGACGAAGTCGGTGAAGGTGTTGCGCGGCGAGTTCGGAAGGACCAGCACGGCGTAGATCTTGCTCTTGAACTGGCTCGGATTGCCGGCCGCCAGCCGCACTGCCTCTTCGGCAGCCTTGTCGGACAGGGGGGAGCCGTCGATCGCAACCAGGATTTTCTTGCGCAGATATAGCATAAAACACCCTCCGGTATGGGAAATAGCTTCATTTTTCAGGAGCGTTCCGCTAATATAGTCGGGCGCCGTTTTCGCGCTGACTGAAATAAAAAATTTTAATCTAAAAAATGTGTCATGAATCTTTTCCCCCTTGACAATTATAGAACATTATTCTATCTTTTTGAAGGGATATTTTAGTCAACTTTTAAAGGCATCCGGCCGGCGAGCTCTTGAAAGTGGTTTTCAGCCAAGCCGCTTTGCCGGTGCCAATAAAACAGTTGCCGGGGGACCGGCAGAAACCCGCCATGGACAGTATTTCCCGCATCGGATGCTGGTCTTGAAATCTATGGCAGCGCGGCTGTTCACAGCCGGTAAATCCAATCGGACAGGTGTGCATCATGGGAAAAAAAGAAAAATCGGAATATATCATACAGGCGGTTTCGCATGCCCTCGACCTTCTGGAACAGTTCCACGACGATGTGGACGAACTGGGGGTGACGGAACTCTCCAAGCGCCTGAAGCTGCATAAGAATAACGTGTTCAGGCTCCTTGCCACCCTCGAATCGCGCGGCTACATCGAACAGAACAGGGTGACGGAGAACTACCGCCTCGGTCTCAAAACCCTTGAACTGGGGCAGACCTTCATCAAGCAGATGGGGCTGTTGCGCCAGTCGCGGCCGGTTCTGGAGCGGCTCGTCAGGGAATGCAACGAAACCACCTATGTGGCGATCCTGAAGGAATCGTCCATCGTCTACCTGGACGTGGTCGAGACCGACCTCACCGTCCGGGTGGTTCCCAGGGTCGGTGCGCGGCTCCCCGCGTACTGCACGGCGGCGGGTAAGGTGCAGTTCGCCTATATGACCGAGGAGGAACTCGACAATTACCTCCCCCGGGAGTTGAAGCGCTATACGCCGAGCACCATCACTGACCGGGATGAGCTGAAGAAACAGCTCCGGCAGATAGCGGAGCAGGGGTACGCCGTCGACAACGAGGAGATGGATGTGGGAGTCAGGTGTGTCGGCGCCCCGATCCGCGATTACACGCGGCGGATCATCGGGGCGGTCAGCATTTCCGGCCCCTCCATGCGTTTCCCCGATGAGCGGATGGATAAGGAGCTGATTCCCCTCGTGAAGGGTGCGGCGGAGGAGATCTCCACCAAGCTCGGCTACCACAAGTAACAGTTTTGAGTTGTGAGTTTTGAGTTCTTAGTTAGAACCACAACTCAAAACTCAAAACTCAAAAAGCCCCGTCATTCGGGGCTTTTCAATTCCCTCTCCCAGATCTTCCTGACCTGCTGCTCCAGTTCCTCCGGCGTTCCCCGGTTGTCGATCACCACCCTGCCGTGCCTTTTCTTCTCCTCCATCGGCATCTGGGCCGCCAGCCTCTGGAGGGCCTCGGCGCGGCTTATCAGGTCCCGGCCGACAAGCCGTTCGATCTGTGTTTCCCTGTCCGCGTAGACTACCCAGACTTCATCTACCCGCGAGGTGCCCCCCGACTCGATGAGGAGCGGCGCCATGTAAAAGGCGATTCCGGCACCCCCCCGGCGCAGTTCTTCAAGCATTTCCTCGGCGAGGGCGCGGATGGCGGGATGGGTGATCTCTTCCAGCCGTTTGCGGGCCTCGGGGTCGGCGAAGACGATTTTTCCCAGCTCCTTCCTGTCGATGGTGCGGTCGGGGTTCAGTATCCCTGCGCCGAAGGCTGCAACGATGGCATGATAGGCCGGATTGCAGGGCATGACCGCCTCGCGGGACAACTGGTCCGCGTCGACCACCTTTGCTCCCAATTTCTCCAGAATCCCTGCCACCGTGCTCTTTCCCGACGCTATCCCGCCGGTCAGCCCGATCACTCTCACCTGTCAATTCCCCTCTGCAGATGCCATGAACACCGGCCTGCCGTCCAGGAGCAGGGTCCTTTCGCTCCCGTCCGCTGCGACCGCGGTCAGGGTCGGCTGGTAAAAGACGTAATCCTCGTGGAAGGGGGTGCTGACGGTCCCGCCGAAGCCGGAGTTGTCCCCCAGGGCGATGTGGATGGTGCCGAGGATCTTCTCCGCCTCCAGGATGTTGTCGGGCCTGGTGGCCCTGTCGTTGGTGCCGATCCCCAGCTCGGCGATGTTGCGGTTGGCGGCGCTTTCCGCGAACTTCTGCTCCAGCTTCAGGCGGTACGGCTCGTCTCCCTCGATTGCCGTCACCTCCCCCCTCTCGACCACGAGCCTGAGCGGGGAGGTGAGCTTGCGGGTCGGGGCGTATTCCAGCACCATCACCCCGGTGCTGGTCCCTTCCAGGGGGGCGAGGTAGACCTCGCCGGCCGGCAGGTTGCCGAAACTCCCCGGCGCCGTCAGCAGGCCGTCATCCCCGGCTGCCGGTCGCCCCTGCTTGCCGAACCGCATCCTGGTCCCGTTGGGACAGGCGACGGTTATCTCCTCGGCTCCGTTCACCGCCTCGGCGAGTCTGCCAGTCCGTTCCGCCAGGGCGGCCCAGTCGACCTCCATGGAGGTGAAGAACATCTCCGGGTCGAAATTGGGGAGGCTGGCAAATCGCCCGTCCGCATGGTTCACCAGGGCGCGGAAGCGGGTATGGCTGGTGGAGTTGTTGGAAAGCGCCACCACCACGTCCGCCACCTGGTCCCGTGCAGCGCACACCAGCTCCCTTGCCCGGTCGAGCTCCTGCGGGCTCGCCTGCTTTGCCAGAAGCCGCGGCATCAAGCCGGAAGAGGCAAGCCGGTCCACCACCCCATCTCCCAGGACGGCGCGCCACAGCTCTTCCGGCGGCTCGGCGCCGGATGCCGCGGTCGCCGGGAAGGAGACAAAGCGGGCATTGCCGTAATGCTCGCCGGCGAACCGGGCCGCCTGCTCCGCCACCTCCAGGAGCCTGCGGCGCCGGTCAGCGTCGTCAGGTGAAGGGGTTTCGTCGGGGCGGATGATGTCGCTGAACACCACGATCCGCTCTCCCCCCCTGATCCCCATGTTTACCTCGAACAGCGACCGAAAGGCCTCCGTCAGTGTCTTCATCTCTCTGTCTCCTCCATTGTGCCGGCCCGGTTCGGGGCGCCCAGGTAAAGATATAGCAGAGGCGGGCGCCACTGACAATCCCTTTAACTAGATGGCGCGCTTTATTTTTCCCTTGATTTCCCAAGGAGTGTTGTGGTAATAGTTGCATACTGTATACAACTACAATTGACGAAATTGTTCTGTGATTGCGGATGGTTACACGGTTTACACGGCAGCATATAAAGGTTCCGCGCGGAGGCGTACGTGGCACAGGTGGTTTTTTCCAGCTGGGGTAGAAATATTATCGACAACAGGCAGGGTGGGGAGGCAAAGGAAGCGGCCTTCCGGCTCCCGGTCACCTATGACGGGGAGCGGCCCCTGTCCGCCTTCATGGGGTGGGACGGGATCATTCTCTATAACAGGGAGGTGGACGTCCCCGCCATGACCGCCGAATACATGCGGCGGGTGCAGACCCGGTACTGCTGCGGCAAATGCACCCCCGGCAAGAAGGGGACCCGGGTGCTGATGGACATCCTGGCCGCCATCGTCGAGGGACGGGGCAAGGAGGCGGACCTCGCCACCATCGAGGACCTGTACGAGCTGATGCGCGGCTGCAAGTGCACCCTCTGCCAGAGCGCTACGGTGCCTGTGTTGGACGCGGTCACCCATTTCCGCGACGCCTTCCTCGCCCGCATCAGCGGCAGCAGGACGCCAGAGGCCCCCTTCCGCTACGTGGAGAAATACACCGCCCCCTGCCAGGACAAGTGCCCGGCCCACATCGACATCCCCGCCTACATCGAGGCGATCAAGGAGTACCAGTTCGGCTATTCGCTGGCCGCGGTGCGCGACTGCATGCCGTTGCCGTCGGTCTGCGGCCGGGTCTGTCCCCACCCGTGCGAGACCGCCTGCCGTCGCAAGAACGTGGACGAGCCGATCAGCATCATGACCCTGAAGCGCTCCGCTTCCGACTATGAGTGGCAGCACCAGCTCACCCCGCCGATGCTGGTTCCTCCGGGGGAGACGGCAGTGGCTGAGCGGAGCTACGCCTACTTCCAGAAGTACCTCCCCACGGTGCCGCAGGCGCGAAAGTCGAAGAAGATTGCCGTGGTCGGCGCCGGTCCGGCGGGCCTTGCGGCCGCCTACTATCTGGCGCTGGAAGGGTACCCGGTCACCATCTACGAGGCGCTCCCGGAAGGGTTCGGCGGCGGCATGGTCGCGGTCGGCATCCCCCCCTACCGCCAGCCGCGCCAGCTGCTCCAGCGGGACATCGACATCATCGCCGCCCTCGGCGTGGAGATGATCTACAACACCCGGATCGGCACCGACATCTCCCTGGCCGAGCTGAAGGAGCGCTACGACGCGGTCTTCCTCGCCCCCGGCGCCCACCGTTCCAAGCCGATGGGGGTGGACGGCGAGGACAAGGGTTACAAGGGCTTCCTCAAGGGGGGGATTGACTTCCTCCGGGAGGCCTACATGGGCAACCCGACCGGCATGGGGAAAAAGGTCGTGGTGGTCGGCGGCGGCAACACCGCCATCGACTGCGTCCGGGTCGCCCTGCGGGAAGGGGCCGAGGAATCCGTCCTGGTCTACCGCCGCTCCAGAAAAGAGATGCCTGCCGACGTCTGGGAGGTGGACGGCGCCGACGAAGAGGGGGTCAGGTTCGAGTTTCAGGTCCTCCCGACCAGGGTGATCGCCAACGACAACCACGAGGTGACCGGGGTGGAGTGCGTCAGGATGGCGATGGGGGAGCCGGACGCCTCCGGCCGCCGCCGGCCCGAGCCGGTCGCCGGCAGCGAGTTCGTCATCGAGTGCGACACCGTGATCCCGGCCATCGGCCAAGACCCGGACCTCTCCTTCATCCCCCCCGATTTCGGGATCGACATCACCAAGTGGAACACCGTGGTCACCGGCTACATCCCCTTCAAGGACGCTGCCGGCAAGGACCTGAAGGACGGGATGGGGAACATGCAGTCGCGGACCCTGATCACCGACCGGGAAGGGGTGTTCGCCGGCGGCGACGCCGAGATCGGCCCCCTCACCGTGGTCGCCTGTGTCGGCTCCGGCCACCGGGCCGCCAAGGTGATCCAGCGCTGGCTCGAAGAGGGGAAGGCCTATCTCACCGACGACGAGCTGATGGAGGACATCCTCAACTATCTGGGGGTCTACGACAAGAACGAGCAGGTCCCCTGGCTCGACTCCGCCAAGCGGGAGCATCAGGCCGAGGTCCATGGCCGGGAGCGGGCGAGCTTCAAGAACTACCAGGAGGTGGAGCTCGGCTTCACCAACAGCCAGGCGGTGCGGGAAGCGGAGCGGTGTCTGCGCTGTTATAGAGTTGCGATGGTGGCGATATAATAAATCAGGCTAAGGGCTAAGGGCTAAGGGCTAAAGGTTGGAAAACCATTTGCCGTTTGCCTTTAGCCTTTTGCCATGTTTTTGAGGTGCATACATGGTCAGTTTGACGATAGACGGCAATACCGTGACGGTGGCCGAGGGGGCGACGATCCTGGAAGCCGCGGCCGAGCTGGGGATCAAGATCCCGACGCTGTGCTGGCTCCAGAAGGTCTCCCCCACCGGCGCATGCCGGGTCTGCGCGGTGGAGATCGAGGGGATCGACCGCCCCATGACCGCCTGCAACACCCCGGTCAAGGAGGGGATCAGGGTCACCACCCAGTCGGAGAAGCTCTCCGCCATCCGCCGCAAGGTGGTGGAGCTCCTCCTGGTCAACCACCCGATCGACTGCCCGGTCTGCGACGCCGGCGGCGAGTGCGACCTGCAGGACTCCTGCTATGCGCTCGGTGCGGCGAAGCAGGAGTATTCGGCCCTGCTGGAGCGAAGGGCGATCCGTTACGACTGGCCCCTGATCGAGAGCGACCCGAACCGCTGCATCCTCTGCGAGAAGTGCGTTAAGGTGGACCACGAGATCGTCGGCGCCGACGCCATCGAGGTGGTCAACTGCGGCGAGGCGGCGATCATCGACACAAGGGACGGCAAGCCCCTCAACTGCGAATTCTGCGGCAACTGCGTGGCCGCCTGTCCCACCGGCACCCTGATCAGCAAGCCGTTCAAGTTCAGGGGCCGCCCCTGGACCTTCGAGATCACCGAGAGCGTCTGCCCCTTCTGCTCCGCCGGCTGCCGGATCGAGTACCACTCGCGGGACGGCCGGGTGGAGCGGGTAACGAGCGACGACGCCAATTACAACAGCGGCAACCTCTGCATCAACGGCCGGTTCGGCTACAGCTACCTCAACTCGCCGGAGCGGCTCACTTCTCCCCTCATCAAGGAGGGGGGGGCGCAGGTTGCCACCGACTGGGATCGGGCGATGGGGGCGGCGGTTGAAAAGCTGAAGGCCATCGTCGCCCAGCACGGCCCCGACGCAGTGGCGGGGCTCGGCTCGGCACGGGTGACCAACGAGGAGAGCTACCTGTTCCAGAAGCTGATGCGGGGCGCCATCGGCACCGGCAACATCGACTCCGAGGCGCGGCTCGGCTATGCCCCGGCCCAGGCGCTCCTCAGGGAGGGCCTCGGGCTTTCCGGCGCGAGTGCGACCATCGACCGGATCGACAAGGCCGCCGCGGTGCTGGTGATCGGCTGCGACCTGAACGCCGAGTCGACCGGGATGGAGTACCGGGTCATAAAGGCCGCCACCAAGAACGACGCCCGGCTGGTGCTTGCCAACATGCGCGACGTGAAGCTGAAGAAGTACGCCAACAGCCACCTGAAGTACCGCCCCGGCGGCGAGCTCCCCCTGGTCAACGGCCTGCTGAAGGCGATTCTGGACGGCGGGCTGGAGGACCGGGAATTCATCCGGGCCAGGGTAGGGAACCTGGCCGAGCTGGAAAAGGGGCTCGCTCCCCTGTCCCTGGCCGATCTGGCAGCGGCCGCCGGGGTTGCCGAGGCGGAGCTGCGGGAGGCGGCCGCGCTGATCGGCGGGAAAAAAGGGCTCGCCATCATCTTCGGCGCGGACCTGATGCGCTGCGCGGATGCGGCCGGGACCGTCCAGGCACTCGCCAACCTGGCGCTCCTGACCGGCTGTCTCGGGGGCGACAGCGGCGGGCTGTTTCCGGTGGATGAGAAGAACAATGTCCAGGGACTGCTGGACATGGGGGTCGTCCACGACGCCCTCCCCGGCTACCAGGCGACCGCGGTCAAGGAGAAGGATCTCTGGCAGATCGTCGAGGGGATCGAGCAAGGGAGCATCAAGGCTCTCTACCTGCTCGGCTG
>JAMPXD010000172.1 GCA_023701365.1 Geobacteraceae bacterium | reverse complement strand
CCTGGGATTCGTGGGGATCGTTCCAGTTGTGGATGTCCCCGTCCTGGTTGAAGTCCCATGGGCTGAACAGGCCGACGTTCAGGTCGCCGTACAGCCTGTCGCGCTCGAACGCCTCCCGCTCGCTGCGGTAACGCGCCAGCTCCGCCTCCCCCGGGAAGTTGTAGGGATCGGCGCGCCCCCCCTTTTCGTTCGCCATGTGGTTAAAGACGAGATCGGTATAGGCGCGCACGTTTTCACCGTGCAGGGCCTTGATGGCCCGTTCCAGCTCCTCCTTCCCGCCGAGGAACGAGCGGACGACCCGGTAATCTTTCGGCTGGTAGCGCTGCCACCAGTCGGCGCCGTACTGGTCGCTGTAGAGCGGTGGAGCGAAGAGCACCGCGCCGTAGCCGATTTCGGCGATGGCGCGTGCCCGGGCGGCCACTTCCGCATAGGGCCAGTTGAAGGCATGGAGGATCACATCGCGCATACTGCCTCCCATCTTTTTTCGTCTCCGGCGGCGCCGACTACCGTCGCCTGGCCGTCCGCACCACCTTGAGCCGGGTAGCCGATCTTATCGCCGCTCAAGCGCTCTTCCCGCTATCCGCCACACCCCGCAGATACTCCACCAGCAGCCGCACCCCGACCCCGGTCGCCCCCTTCGGGAGATAGGGCCGCCCCTTCTCCTCCCAGGCGGTTCCGGCGATGTCCAGGTGGGCCCACTTGCCCTTGCCGGCGAACTGCTTGAGGAACCAGCCGGCCGAGATCGTCCCGGCGCTCGGGCCGCCGGCATTCTTCAGGTCAGCGATGTCGCTCCGCATCAGCTCGCCGTACTCGTCCCAGAGGGGGAGTTCCCAGAGCCGCTCGCCGCTCTCCTCCCCCGCCCTCTTCAGGGCGCGGACAAGCCCCTGGTCGTTTCCCATCACCCCGGTGGCGAAACTCCCCAGCGCCACGACGCAGGCGCCGGTCAGGGTGGCGATGTCGATCAGGGCCGCCGGACGGTATCTCTGGGCGTAGTGGAGGGCGTCGCATAGCACCAGCCGCCCCTCGGCGTCGGTGTTGACGATCTCGACGGTCTTCCCGGCCATGGCGGTGACCAGGTCGCCCGGCTTGTACGCCCTCCCCCCCGGCAGGTTCTCGGCGGCAGGGACGAGCCCGACCAGGTTGACCGGGAGCCGGAGCCGGGCCGCAACGGTCACGGCCCCGAGGACCGCGGCCCCCCCCGCCATGTCGTTCTTCATCTTCTCCATCCCCTCCCGGGGCTTCAGGGAGATCCCCCCCGAATCGAAGGTGATCCCCTTCCCCACCAGGACGGTCGGCCGCTCTTTCTCCCCCCCCCCGCGGTACTCCAGGATGATCAGGCGGGGGGGCTGGCTCGACCCCTTGGCCACCGCCAGCAGGGCCTCCATGCCGTTTCGCTCCATCTCCTCCCGCTCCATGACCCGACAGTCGATGCCGTACCTGCCGGCGACCTCCAGCGCCTTTTCCGCCAGAAAGGCGGGGGTGGCGACATTGGCCGGCTGCGCCACCAGATCGCGGGCTAGGATCACCCCCTCGCAGAGGGTCCGGCCCTCCCCCGCCAGCCGCTCGGCAGCAGCCAGGTCGGACTCGGCGGGGACCAGGATCGTCACCTCGGCAACGCCGCCGTTGTTGTCGCTGCCGGTCTTGTACCGGTCAAAGCTGTAGGCGCCGAGCAGGTGCCCTTCCACCGCCGCCCGGAGCCATTCCTCCCCCCCGCCGGCCGCCAGGTGCAGGACGGAGCAGGCGCTCTTCAGCCCGGCCCCGCGCAGGGCCTGCATCGCCGTGCCGGCGGCCTGCCGCAGCCTCTCGCGGCTGAGCTCTCCCCTTTTCCCGAGGCCCACCAGGAGGAGCCGCTCCGCCGCGGCCCGGCCCAGGGTATGGAGCAGCGCGCTCTTGTTCAGCTTGCCGGTGAACTCCCCTTCCCGGTAGAGCGCGGAGAGGCACCCCCCCAGCGCCTGGTCGAGCTCGCCGACCAGGGGGGCGGCAGGCTCCTGCTCGAAGCAGCCGACTACCAGGGTGGGGCTTGGTTCTTTAAGGGGGTCACCGACGTTAACCTTTATTTCCATTGCATTCCTCCTGTCCGGACCTGCCGGGATTCATTGCAGAGTTCAATGCTGTACAGATTACCATAGATTTCCCCGGATTGCCCGGCACAGGACAGCTTTTATTACCGGCCGCCGCAGGCGGCGGACTGCAGCACGGCCCGGCCGTTGACATTTCCCCCTCACTGTGGAATAGTACCGTCATGCGAATCGTGGCAGACATGCATACCCACACCATCTCTTCCGGCCACGCCTACTCCACGGTGAACGAGCTGGCAGCCGAAGCGGCCCGCAAGGGCCTGCTCGCCCTGGCCATCACCGACCACGGCCCGGCGCTTCCCGGCGCTCCCCATATCTACCACTTCGGCGCGATGCGCTTCATCCCGGAGACGATCTGCGGGGTCCGCATCCTCCGCGGCATCGAGGCGAACATCATCGACCGCCGGGGCACCCTCGACCTGCCGGAGCACTACCTCCGGAGGCTCGATTTCGTCATGGCAGGCCTGCACGAAGGGTGCGGCTTCGACGGTGAGGATAGCGCCACCTATACCGAGGCGGTCGTCAACGCCATGGAGAACCCGCTGGTCAAGGCCGTCTCCCACCCGGGCAACCCGCTCTTCCCGCTCGACTCCGAGGCGGTCGTGACGGCGGCCCGCCGGACCGGCACCGCCCTGGAGATCAACAACACCTCCTTCTCCATCAGCCGCAAGGGGAGCAGGCCCAACTGCGAGAGGCTGGCGGAGCTGATCGCCCGCCTTGGTGCGCCACTGGTGATCGGCAGCGACGCCCACATCGCCCAGATGGTCGGCGTCTTCGATGACGCCGTGGCAGCGGTCACTGCCGCCGGAATCCCCGCAACCCAGGTGGTGAACGCCTCGCTGGAGCGGCTGCTCCGTTTTCTCGGCCTGGAGGAGTAACCCGTGGTGAAAGGAGCGTCCATGCAGCCACCCCCCTATGACATCGGCCGCGCCGTCGGCGCCACCCCGCTGGTGGAGCTGCAGGCCCTCAACCCCAATCCGCGGGTCCGCATCCTCGCCAAGCTGGAGGGGAACAACCCGGGGGGCTCGGTCAAGGACCGGCCGGCCCTCTACATGCTGACCGGGGCCGAGCAGTCGGGGAAACTGACCGGGGACAGGACCATCCTGGAGCCGACCTCGGGCAACACCGGCATCGCCCTCGCCATGCTGGGTGCGGCCCGGGGCTACCGGGTCAGGCTGGTGATGCCCGCCTGCGTCAGCATGGAGCGGCGCAGCGTGCTGGAGGCCTTCGGCGCCGAGTTGGTCCTCTCCCCCGCCGAGGAGGCGACCGACGGCGCGATCCGCCTGGCCCACCGGATCTTCGCCGAACACCCCGAGCGCTACTACATGCCGAACCAGTACGCCAATCCCGACAATGTCCGGGCCCACTACGAGACGACCGGCCCGGAGATCTTCTCCCAGACCGGCGGCGAGGTGGACGTCTTCGTGGCGGGGATGGGGACCGGCGGCACCCTGATGGGGGTCGGGAAGTACCTGCGGGAGCTGAAGCCTTCGGCCAGGATCGTCGGGGTCGAACCGACCCTCGGTCACAAGGTGCAGGGGCTGAAGAACATGCGGGAGGCGATCGTCCCGGAGATCTACCGGGAAGAGGCGCTCGACGCCAAGATCACCGTGGAAGACGACCTCGCCTTCGAGACCGCGCGGCTGCTGGCGCTGCGGGAGGGGCTGTTCGTCGGCATGTCCAGCGGCGCCGCCGTGGCGGGCGCCATCGAGACCGCCCGCCGGATGGAGAGCGGCACCATCGTCGCCCTCCTCCCCGACCGGGGCGACCGCTATCTCAGCACCGCCCTGTTCCGCTCGCTCTGCGCCTGCTGCCCGCCGTAACCCTTCCGGCAACTAATTTCCCACTGGCCCTGTCCCCTTGCCGGCAGAGGTGCATAGCGGTCCCGTTACTGATAATGACATTCATTATTGACTAATCGCCCCCGCCTGCTATAATCAAGATATGGAGAGAAAAAGGAAAGGTAGCAGCTCTTTGAGCGGAAAGGAGTGAGTTTATGTACGCCATAACCGGAGCAACGGGTAACATAGGGAGCAAGGCGGCCGATATCCTGCTGGCCAGGGGAGAAAAGGTGCGGGTGATAGGCAGAAGCGCCGCCAGGCTGCAGCGGTTTGTCGACCAGGGCGCAGAAGCGGCAGTGGGGAACCTGAAGGATGTCGAGTTCGTGACCAGGGCCTTTACCGGTGCCACGGCGGTGTTCGCCATGATCCCCCCGGATTATGCAGCCCTGGATTTCAGGGCCTACCAGAACGAGGTCGGCGAAAGCCTCGCCACCGGCATCAGGAAGTCCGGGGTAAAATATGTGGTGAACCTGAGCAGCCAGGGCGCCGACCTGGCCGAAGGGACCGGGCCGATCCTCGGGCTCCATGACCAGGAAGCGCGGCTCAACAGGCTGGAAGGGGTGAATGTGCTCCATCTCCGTCCCACCTATTTCATGGAGAACCTCCTGATGAACATCCCCCTGATCAACCGGATGGGGGTCGCCGGCTCGGCCGTGCGGGGCGACCAGAAGTTCGCCATGATCGCCACCCGGGACATCGCCGCCCATCTGGCACAGCGACTGGTCAGACGGGACTTTGCCGGGAAGGAAGTCCAGGACCTGCTGGGCCAGCGCGACCTCTCCCTCAACGAGGCGATCACCGTGATCGGCGCTCAAATCGGCATCCCTGACCTGAAGTACGTGCAGTTCCCGTACGAGGAGGCGGCCCGGGGAATGACCGAGATGGGGATCAGCGCGGACGCGGCGAGGCTCTTCATCGAGATGAGCAAGGCGCTGAACGACGGGCTCTTTGCCGTCAACCGGGCGCGGACCCCGGACAGCACGACGCCGACCTCGATCGAGGAGTTTGCCGAGACCTTTGCCTATGCCTTTGCGGCCTCGGCACTGCCCAAGGCAGCCTAGTACCCTGTAACATTTAATTAACGAAGGGTGGGTTAGGCGGATTCATCGCCGTAACCCACCGTTTGCCTAGTGAAACATTTGGCAACTCAGGTTCTCCTGCAACCGGAAAAGCCCGCCAGAAGCGGGCTTTTCTCTTGCCGGCTCAGCTCAGAGCTCCGCTGCCGCGACCTTCGCCTCGCGCTCCCGGTCCCTGCTGTGGTCGCGGGCGATCAGCATGTAGATGGAGGGGACGACGAACAGGGTGAAGAGGGTGCCGATGAACATTCCCCCCACCAGCACCAGGCCGATGGAGTTACGGGCCGCGGCGCCGGCGCCGCTGACCAGGGTGAGCGGGAAGTGGCCGGCGATGGTGGCGGCGCTGGTCATCAGGATCGGCCGGAGCCGGATCAGGGCCGCCTGGCGCACCGCCTCCGGCTTGGCAAGGCCCGCAAGCTGCAACTTGTTGGCGAACTCGACGATCAGGATGCCGTTCTTGGACACCAGGCCGACCAGGGTCACCAGCCCGACCTGGGAGTAGATGTTGAGGGTGGTGGTCCAGCCGCTGGTCCAGAAGGGGACGTTCGGGTCGGGCATCCGCAGGAAGGTGAAGATGAGCGCGCCGAACAGCGCCAGCGGCACCGAGCCGGCCAGGATCACGAAAGGGTCGCGGAAACTGTTGAACTGGGCCGCCAGCACCAGGAAGATCAGGACGATGGCCAGGGCGAAGGCGGGGAGGAACTTGTTCCCCTCGGTGCGGAGCTGGCGGGACTCGCCGGTGTAGTCGATGACGTACCCCTTGGGGAGTATTTTGGCCGCCTCCTCCTCCAGGAAGCGGAGCGCCTCGTCCAGCGGCCGGACCGCCACGCCGCTGATCTTGACCGCGTTCAGCTGCTGGAAGCGGTTGAGCGAGCGGGGCACCACCGATTCGCTTAAGGTGGCGATGGTGCTGAGCTGGATCAGCCGCCCCCCCGGCCCGGTGACGTAGATATCCCTGAGCTGGGCCGGGTTCAGCCGGTCGGCCCGCTGGATCTGCGGGATCACCTTGTAGCTCCTCCCGGCGATGTCGAAGCGGTTGACGAAGTCCCCCCCCACCATCCCCCCCAGGTCGCCCCCCACCTGCTCCAGGTTGAGGCCGAGGGAGGCCACCTTGTCCCGGTCGATGACGAAGCGGGCCTGCGGCTGGTCGATCTTCACGTCGATCACCGGCGGGAAGGCGAACATGCCGCTCTGCATCGCCTTCTGCTGCAGCTTGTCGGCGATTTCGAGGATCTGGCCGGTCTCGGCGGTCGAGGCGAGGATGAACTCCACCGGGAAATCGCCGCCGCCGGGGAGGGCCGGCGGGGTCACCGGGAAGATCCGGATGCCCGGGACCTGTTGCAGCTTCTGCTGCACCCCGGGGAGGATCTCGAAGACCGTGCGGCCCCGCTCGTCCCACGGCTTGGTGACCATGCCGCTGAAACCGGAGCTGGGAAAGGTGATCTGGAAGGTGAAGTCGGTTTCCGGCACGCCCTGGAAGACCCGGTTGACCGCGGCGGCGAAGTGGCTGTTCTGGTCGATGGTGGAGTTGGCGGAGGCGTCGAGGATGCCGAAGATCACCCCCTGGTCCTCCAGCGGCGCCAGCTCCTTGGCGGACATGATGAACATCGGCACGGTGAGGAGCGTCACCACCAGCCAGACCGTGTAGACCGCCGGCCGGGCCGCCAGGGTGGCTTCGAGCCGGCGGCCGTAGGCGTTTTTCAGGCGCTCGAAGCCGCGGGCGATCCGCCCCGCCAGGCCGTGCTCCTCGATGCCGGGCTTGAGGAGCACCGCCGACATGACCGGCGACAGGGTGAGGGCGACGATCCCGGAGATGGTGACCGCCCCGGCCAGGGTGAAGGCGAACTCGCGGAAGAGCGAGCCGGTCAGCCCCCCCTGCAGGCCGATCGGGAGGTAGACCGCCGCCAGGGTGACGGTCATGGCGATGATCGGCCCCACCAGCTCGCGGGCCCCGACCAGGGCCGCCTCCAGCGACGATTTCCCTTCTCTCAGGTGGCGCTCCACGTTCTCCACCACGACGATGGCGTCGTCCACCACCAGACCGACCGAGAGGACGATGGCCAGCAGCGTCAGGAGGTTGACGGTGAAGCCGAAGGCCTGCATCAGGAAGACCCCGCCGACGAGCGACAGCGGGATCGCCACCACCGGGATCAGGACCGAGCGGAACGAGCCGAGGAACAGGAAGATGACGACCATCACGATCATCAGCGTGTCGCCCAGGGTCTTCAGCACCTCGCGGATGGCGTTGGCGATGTAGTCGGTGGCGTCGTAGGCGACCCGGGCCGCCAGGCCCGCCGGCAGGTCCTGCTGGAGCGACGCCATCTCGGCCCGCACCCGTTTGATGACGTCGAGGGAGTTGGCGTTGGGGAGCGGCCAGATCCCCATGAAGACCGCGGTCTGCCCGGAGAAGCGGACCTCGGCATCGTAGTCCTCGGCCCCCAGCACCACGCTGGCGATGTCGGAGAGCCGCACTATGGTGCCCCCCTCCTCCCGCACCACCAGGCGCTCGAATTCCGCCACCGTCGTGAGGTTGGTGTCGGCGGTCAGGTTGACCTGGATGAAGGCCCCCTTGCTCCGGCCGAGGGCCGCCAGGAAGTTGTTGGCGGCCAGGGCCTGGCGCACCTGGGCCGGGCTCACGCCGAGGGCGGCCATCCGCTCGGGCTTGAGCCAGATCCGCATGGCAAAGGTGCGGGCCCCGAGGACGTCGGCCCGCTGCACCCCTTCGATGGCCGACAGGCGCGGCTGGACGATCCGCACCAGGTAGTCGGTGATCTCGTTCTGCTTGAGGATGTCGGAGGAAAAGCTGAGGTAGGCCGCGGCGAACCTGCTGTCGGCCGATTCGATGTTGATCGCCGGCACCTCCGCCTCCGGGGGGAGGTCGCGGCGCACCTGGTCCACCTTGGAGCCGATCTCGGCCAGGGCCTTGGTGGCATCATGGTTGAGCTTGAGGCGGACGTTGATGGTGGAGAGCCCCAGGGTGCTCTGGGATTCCATGTACTCGATGCCGTCAGCGGCGGCGATGGCCCGCTCCAGCGGCGAGGTGACGAAGCCGCGCACCAGCTCCGCGCTGGCGCCGATGTAGACGGTGGTGACGGTCACCGTCGCGATCTCGCTCTTCGGGTACTGGCGGACGGTGAGGGTGCGGACCGCCTGGAGGCCGGCGATGATGATGATCAGGTTGACCACCATGGCCAGCACGGGGCGGCGGATGAACAGGTCGGTGATTTTCATATCGTCTCGCTAAAAAACGAATCTGCCACGGAGACACAGAGACACGGAGGAAAACAAATAAACTGAATTGGACGCAGATCAAATCTGAAAAGGCGGATTTAAGGACTGTAAAACGAAACCGAATTTGACTTTGCTTGATCCGACTTTATCCGATTTTTCCGTATTTTCTGCGTACCATTGGCTTTTGATTTTTCTCTGTGCCTCCGTGTCTCCGTGGCAGATGTTCAGTTAGTTGTTCTCCGGTGTGGGTGCCTGCTTGAAGTCCGGGGCGAGCCGGTTGTCCACCACCACCGCCTGGCCGTTGCGCAGCTTGAAGACGCCGGTGCTGACGATGATCTCCCCTGCCTTCAGCCCGTCGGTGACGGCGACGAAGTCGCCGCGCTTCTCGCCGAGGCGCACGAACTGCTGGCGCAGCGCCTTCCCCCCTTTCCTCTCCCTGTCGTCCGCGACGACGAACACCGAGTCGCCGAACGGGGCGTAGAGCACCGCCGTGGCGGGAATGGCCAGCACCTCCCGGCGGACCGGCAGGGCGACCGCCGCTGTCACGAACATCCCGGGGCGGAGCCTTTCCCCCCGGTTGGCCAGCGTCGCCTGCAGCCGGATGTTGCGGGTCTCAACGTCCACCAGCGGGTTGATGGCCGTGATCCGCCCCTCCACCGTCACGCCGGGGAGGGCATCGCAGGTCACCCGGACCGGCAGGCCGGGGCGCAACCGGGCCAGCTGTTGCTGGGGGAGGGTGAAGTCGACGTAGATCGGGTCGAGTGCCTGCAGGGTGACGATCGGGTCGCCTTCGCGCAGTAT
>JAMPXD010000171.1 GCA_023701365.1 Geobacteraceae bacterium | reverse complement strand
TCGGGTCCAAGGTTTCAGCTTCCAGGTTTGAACTCAAAACTCCAAACTCAGAACTCAAAACTCGGCGCGCGCTGACGCGCAGCGCGCCGCCATTGGGCATCGCCTGGACCGCGTTGGTGATCAGGTTCTGCAGGACCTGCCCCATCTGCAGCGGGTCGATTCTGAGCGGCGGCAGCGTCTCCGGAACCTCGCTCCGAAGCGCAACGCATTCGGGGATCGTGCATCTCCCGAGGCTCTGCTCCACCAGCTCGCCTGCCGTCACCATTCTCGTCTGCGGCGCCCTGGTGCGGGCGAAGTCGAGGAGGTCGGTGATGATCCGCTGGGAGTTGTCGATCTCTTTCATGATGATCTCCAGGTACTCCTTTGTGGTTTCGTCCGCGTCGGCCAGGACCATCCGCAGGAAATAGACCGCGTTGCTCATCACCCCGAGGGGGTTTCTCAGCTCATGGCCCACGCTCCCGGAGAGCTGGCCGAGGATGGACAGCTTCTCCCTGCGGACCAGTTGTTCCTGTGCCTCGATTAGCTCCCTGGTCCTCTCCTCCACCTTCGTCTCGAGCTCAGCGTTCAACCGGCGAATCTCCTCCTCGGCGCGGCGGGCGTTTTGCGCGAACCGGACCGTGAGGCCGAAGATCAGGGCCATGGCGAACCCGGCGGCCAGCATTGCTTCATCGGCGTCCGACCGCATCCCCGCCAACAGGCTCCGCGTCGGCGCAAGGCGGACGCGCCAATCGACCCCGTAGAGGGTGACGGTCCTCTCCCTTCCCCATTTCGCCGCGCTTTCGGCGACCTCCCCGCGCCGGTAGATCTCCTCCCCCTCGCAGCTTATGGAGACGAAGTAGCCCGGGGCGATGTTTCCCAGCATGGAGCCGAGGAATACCTGGGTCCGGAAAACGCCGTCGATGAAACCGGTGAACCTCCCCCCCGTGAAGATCGGCGCGAAGATGATGATCCCCTTCCCACCCTGGACCAGCTCAATCGGGGGGGTGATCCTCGCCTCCCGCAACCTGCGCGCCTCCTCCATTGCCCGCAGCCGCCTCTTCTCGAAGCCGAGATAGAGTCCCTCTGCCGCCTCGTTCCCCTTGAGCGGGTTGATCCAGCCTATCCGGTATGAGTCGTCCACCCAGGTGATCCCCTGGAAGCCGGGGAAATGCTCGAAGTAAAGCCGGGCATCCTCTTCCCATGCCTCTCTTGTCGGCTTCCCCTGGATCTCCCAGCGCCTGGCCATCCGGACAAGGGACTGGGCCTGCATCTTCACCCTCGCCGAGATCTCGCCCTCCAGCTTCTCCGCGTCCGATTGGATCGTCCGCTCGACGTGGGCGTCTTCCAGCGCATCCAGGACCCGCCACTGGATCAGGCTGAGCGCGGCCACACCGATGCCGACAAGGAGGGGGAGCCAACGCGTGAGCAATTTTTTCCTGTCGTCATGATTCATTGCGGTTTCCCGTCGCCACCGGCAGCGCCACCATGAAGGTCGTCCCCTCCCCCGACCTGCTCGCCACCCCGATCCGCCCGCCGTTCGCCTCAGTCAGGTTTTTGCAGACCACCAGCCCGAGACCGATCCCCCGCGCCTTGGTGGTGAACAGCGGCTGGAACAGTTTCTTCATGTTCTCCGGGGATATCCCCTCGCCGCTGTCGGCGACGGAGATTTCTACGAAATCTCCATCGAATGCGGAGTGCGGAGTGCGGAGTGGGGAATGTTTTTTTTCGGCACTTAATTCCGCATTCCGAATTCCGCATTCCGCATTCAATCGCGCAGCGATGGTCAGCGCGCCGCCGGCCGGCATCGCCTGGACCGCGTTGGCGATCAGGTTCTGCAGGACCTGCCCCATCTGGAGCGGGTCGATTCTGAGCGGCGGGAGCGTCTCCGTTACTTCGTTCCGAAGCACAACGCATTCCGGGATCGTGCATGTCCCGAGGCTCTGCTCCACCAGTTCGCCTGCCGTCACAATTCTCGTCTGCGGCGCCCTGGTGCGGGCGAAGTCGAGGAGATCGGTGATGATCCGCTGGGAGTTGTCGATCTCCTTCTTGATGATCTCCAGGTATTCCTTTGTGGTCTCGTCCGCGTCCCCAAGGACCATCCGCAGGAAGTATACCGCGTTGCTCATCACCCCCAGCGGATTCCTCAGCTCATGGCCAACGCTCCCCGAAAGCTGGCCGAGGATGGCCAGCTTTTCCTTGCGCACCAGCTCCTCCTGCGCGTCGAGGAGTTCTCCGCTCCTCTTCCTGAGCTCTTCGGCCATTCGATTGAAGCTGTCAACCAGCATCTGCACTTCTCCGGTCGTTCTGGCTTTCACCTGGATGCCCAAGTCCCCTTCGGCGAGGGAGGCAGTGGCGTGAGCGAGCTCGGTGACCGGGTCCAGGATCATTCTTTTCGAGGCAATGAACAAAACGGTTCCAAGCGCAAGAGCCATGGCCAGATTGAGCGCAACGACAAAGAGAATGGTTTTTAGAATCTCATGGCGGACTTTATGCTCCGACATGCCGATGGTGACCTTGCCGATAGGAACGGCGCCTGACAATATCGGAACGGAAAGTTCGGCGATAGCCTCCTTGTTTCTGACGGCCGCCATGATATCCTGAATCTCGCTCTCCTTTGGCAGTCCTGAAAGGATGGGTTTCAGTCTCCGGGAGCGATAGTTGATGCTGGCATATTGGGAAGTGACGATGTTTCCTTTAACGTCATGGATGACGGTATACATGATGTCTTCATCTTTATTAGCTTCGTTCACCAGGGAATCCAATTGGATGCCGTCCTTCATGACCAAGGGGTCCTGGCTGAGTTTGGCTATGTAAGCGCCAAAACTTTGCCCCTTGGATATCAAGGAGTTCTTAAGCATTTTCTGTTCGTTCATCCCGATTATGGTGCTTACCATGACCGTGCTGACGATCAGAATGCAGGCTATGATGCTCAGAAATCTGAGCCTTATGCTTTGTCTCAGCATGTTGTAAACCTTCCGGCGCCCGTTTTTCCGTTGTTATTCGACCACCTTTGTCACCTTCTTCATGAAATGCTGCGGAACATGAAATCCTCCTGCCTTTGCCGTCTTCCTGTTGAGAAGGATGTCCAGTTTTTTTTCTGTCTCAATGGGAATCGATGACGGTCTTGCCCCCTTCAAAACCTTTACCGCCTTCTTTCCCGCCAGACGCCCGACAAGGTATGAATTTGCGGCGACCCCCAGAAGCGCCCCCTTGGTCACCAGGGTATCAAGGTGGGTTATGGTGACCACTTTTCCCTTATTCGCCATATCGACGATCAGCGGAGCTGTTGCGCCGACGATACTGCTGCCGGTAAGAAAAATCGCGTCTGCCGCCTGCATGACCTCCGCCAGGGTCTGGGGCACCTCTTCTTCTCTCCCCAGAATAACCGGGATGACCTTTACTTTCGAATCCGCCTGGATTTTTTGCAGCTCCATGAGCTGCGCCTCCGAGTTCTTTTCGCCCGGCGTGTAGAGCACCGCCAACCTCTTCACCGGCGCAAACTCTTTCAGGGTCTTCACGATCATTGACATGGGGACCATGGTGCTGGAACCGGTGGTATTATTGCCTGAACTTTTCCAGTCATCGGCTATTCCTGCTTCCACGGGGTCATAAACCGTGCAGAATACTATCGGCACATCCTTGACCGCCTTGGCGGTGACCAGGGTGGCAGAGGTGCCCAGCGTAATGATCAGATCCATCCCTGACGCGGCAAATTTCTGCGCCGCTTCCACCGCCTTCGCCTTGCTCCCCCTGGCGTTTTCAATGGTGTACTTCACTGCCGGCTCACCAAAGCCGTCTGCCTTGAGTTGTTCCATGATGCCTTTCTGGCCAAGAATGTAGTAAGGCTCTTCGCTCCATAACAGCACGCCGATTCTCTTTTCCGCTCTTGCCTCCACGGAAAACAGGCCGATCATGACGGCAGCTGCGACAGACAGAAATAGCAATCTGATTGCAACGCGATCCATTTTTTTCCTCCTTCATCACATATCGTTTATTCACTTCACTCGACAACCTTCGTCACCGATTTCATGAAAGAGCGCGGCACCTTGAACCCGCCCCCCTTCACCGTCCGCATGTTGAGGACAACGTCCGGCCTTTTCTGGGTCTCTATCGGAATGGACGCGGGCCTCGCCCCCTTCAGGACCTTTGCCCCCTTTTCCCCCGCCAGACGCCCCAGGGCGCGGTAATCCGCGCAGACGCCGAGAAGCGCCCCCTTTTCCACCAGGTCGCTGAGATGGGTTACGGTCAGCACCTTCGCTCTGGTCGCCATCTCCGCTATCGTCGAAATCTCGCTGGCGACGACCAAGCTGCCGGAGAGATAGACCGCATCCACGCTCCGGAGGACCTCCGGCAGCAGCAGCGCCACGTCATCGGTTGAAGCCAGGGGGACCGGTATGACCTTGACCCGGAATGCGTCCTGAAGCCCTTGCAGCTCCTTGAGCTGCAACTCCGAGTTCTTCTCCTTCGGCGTATAGAGCGCCGCCACCCTTTTTACCGGTGCGAGCTCCCGCAGGGTCTGCATCAGCTTCGCCAGAGGGACCCGGGTGCTGGTGCCGGTGGTGTTGTTGCCGGAACTCCTCCAGTCCTCGGCTATTTTCGACTCAACCGGATCGTAGACCAGGCTGAAGACCACCGGCACGTCCTTGATCTCCCTGGTGACGGCGATGGCGGCGGGGGTCCCCAGCACGATGATCAGGTCCGGCTTCGCAGCGGCGAATTTCGCCACCGCTTCCGCTGCTTTCGCCTTGTTGCCGTCGGCGTTCTCCACGGTGAACTTCACCGCCGGTTCCCTGAAGCCCTCTTTCGCGAGCTGCTCAGTGATTCCCTGTTTTGTCTCGATGTAGCGCGGCTCTTCGCTCCACATGAGCACGCCGATCCTTCTTTCCCCCCACGCCTCCGGGGGAAGGAGACTGAAAATGAAGAGCAGGGCAACAGAGGTGAACAGCCATTTGATGCGGATCATCATCTTTTCTCCCTTGCTCTTATTTCAACTTTGTCACATTTCATTACCGCACCTTTTTCCCCACCCCATCCCCCTCCCAACCTCCCCCTTGAAGGGGGAGGAGCTTGAAATTTCCCTCCCCTTCAAGGGGAGGGTCAGGGTGGGGATGGGTAGGGAGGGAGGGGTTATGTTGGCACTAGAAGAACTGCCGCCACTTGAAGAGATCAGGCCGATACGAAGGGACATCGGGGTATTCGACAAATTCGACGTAATTCCCCTCCGGGTCCAGGCTGTACTGGGCAAAGACCCCCTTTCTCACCTCGACAGGCTCTTCGCTGACTAGTTTTACCCCATGTTCCTTCAACCGCTTGACGACATCCTTCATGTCCGCAATGACAAAGGTGAGATAAGCAAAGCCATGGCGTTCATAGACCCATAGGGGGACCGGCTCCGGTTTCGGAGGCCGATTGTTCGGCTGGACGAGCTTGATCCTCTCCCCGTAAGGGGTCTGCAACCGCACGATTCGATAACCATGAGGCGTGGCGCCGAACCGCTTGCTCATTTCCGGCGCGGTATTGGCGTCCGCCACCACCTTGAGCCCCAGGACCCCGACATAGAACTTGAGCATGAGGTCGATGTCGTTGCAGACAATCCCGGGCTCCATCGGCACCACCATCTTCAATGACCAGGGTTGTTCCGCATGTGCGCTGAATGCCGTGAGCAACAGCCCGAAATGAACCATGAGAACAGTCTTTTTCATTTTCATCCTCCTTCCGTATTCTCTCTCCTCAAGTGCATGGCCTCTTAACCCTTCATCCCTCACCGTTTTCCACCGGCAGCATCACCGTAAATGTCGTCCCCTCCCCCAGTCGGCTCGCCACCTCGATCCTGCCGCCGTTGGCCTCGGCAAGCTTTTTTGAATACGCGAGCCCCAGGCCGATCCCCCGGGACCTGGTGGTGAAGAGGGGCTGGAATATCCTTTCCATGTTCTCCGGCGGTATCCCCACCCCGGTGTCTGCGACGCTGATTTCTACGAACTCAGCGTCGGGTTCGACGTTCGGCGTTCGACGTTCGACGTTTTGTTCAGACCCTCGAACATCGAACATCGGACCTCGAACCCGGCGCGCAGCGACGTGCAGCGCCCCCCCGTCGGGCATGGCCTGGAGCGCGTTGGTGAGCAGGTTGCGCAACACCTGCACCATCTGGTGCGGGTCGATCCTGGCCACAAGGGGGATCTCCGGCAGATCGGCCCGGAGCCGGACGTTTTCAGGGATGACGCATCGCGCCAGACTCTGATTGATCAGTTCATGGACAGGCGCCGCTCTTGTAATCGCGGTTCTGACCCGGCAAAAATCGAGCAGATCGGAGATGATCCCCTGGGAGTTGTCGATCTCCTGCCTGATGATCTCCAGGTATTCCTTGACGGTCTCGTCGGCATCGGTCATGACGGTCTTCAGGTAAAAGATCGCGTTGTTCATCACCCCCAGGGGGTTGCGCAGCTCGTTTCCCATCCCGCCGGCGATCAGGCCGAGCATGGCCAGTTTCTCCTTATGAACCAGCTCTTCCTGGGCCTCGCGGAGTTGCCTCGTCCTTTCCTCCACCAATTCGTTTACGGAAAAGGTCGCCTCTCTCAACTCTTCCGCCATGCCATTGAATGCTGAAGCTAGCCGGCCGAGCTCATCCCCGGAATCAATCGCGACCCTGACAGGACAAATTGCCCCTTTCTCCCTTATCTCCTCTATGCCGGTGAGCAGCTTCGCCAGGGGTCTGGTCACAAACGCGCCCAGGGCCAGGAGCAGCGACACCATGGCGGCGCCCAGAAAGGGGAGCCCCGCCCCCGCGGCATAGAGCGCCATTCCCCTTGCCTTGCGTTCGATGAGGATCGCGGGGAACCCTATCCGCACCGCCCCTATATGTTCTCCATTCGTGCCGAACACCGGAACGATGGCGTCGTAGTTCTTGACATCGTCTTCCGTGCTGACCGTTACCACTTCCCCGGGACTCTTCAGGGCCTGGACGATGGTGGCGTTGCTCAATTGTTTCCCCTGCTGCGACGGGTCGTTGTGGAAAAGCACCCGGCCGTCGAGGTCCGTGACCATCGCGTACTTGATCCCTTCATTTTTGCTGACGGCCTCCCGGCACTGCTCGTCAAAACCGGTGAGGTTCTCCAGGCCGATGCCGAGGTGAATCAGCCGGTCGAGCTGGAGCTTCAGCCCCTTGCCGACCGCGAGCGACTGCGACTTGAGGGACTCGGTATATTCCTTGGTAAAGACATAGGCGCTGGTCAGAATGATCGCCCCGACGGAAATGAACACGATTCCCGCCGTGATGAAGAGCACCTTTGTCTTGATGCTGAGGTTCATTTTCCGTCCCACTCATACTTCTGGATCACCTCCGCGGAGAGGAGGGTCCCGCTTTTGACCTTCAGCCCCAGTTTGTTGGCACGCGCCAGACTCACCACGGGGATCCCCTTGACAGTCGGTTTCATCGCGAAGCTGGCCGGCTCCTTCCCTTCGGCCAGTATCCCATGGGCAATCTTTCCCGCCGCAAACCCCTGCTCGAATTCGGAGACATTCACCGCGCAGAGGGTGCCGTAATGGACACGGTCGGTCCAGAAACTGAAGTCCGGCAGCATGCTGTTCTCGGCTGTCCACTTCAGCACCTCCTGATAGGGAACGTTCCTCCCCCCCTCGTCCTTGAAGTTGAAGATGCCGAGGAGGGCCACGGCGTCCGCCCGGCGGTGATACTCCTTCATTTTCCGCTTGTATTCCGGGAACGTCCTGATCACGTCCCATGCGACGAATTCCGTGCCGGGGAGCTGGCTCTTCTTTTCCTGCATCCGCCTGACAACCGGTTTCCACATGGGGGCATCGTCCAGGACGACGGCAATCCTCCGTGCCTTCGGAGCGATCTCCTGCAAGAGCTTCACCGACTCGACAAAATGCTCGTGCTCCACCACCCCGGTTATGTTGCTTGATCCTTCGAAACCGTAATCTTTCGGGTCCTTGTTGACCCCGCTGAACACGAAGGGAATTTTCCGGTTGATGTACATTTTGGTGACGCATTCCTGCGCGTCGTCGTCGGAGGTGTAGACGAGGTCCGGCTTCCATGCCTCGATCAGCTCAATCGCCTCTTGCCCCTTTTTTTCCTTCCATACTCCGGAGCTGTTCCGTTTGGTGTCCATCTGAAAGATCCTGCATTCCACGTTCAGATCCTTGAGGGCGGCCTGGAACCCCTGCAACTGGCCGTCCGTCCATCTCCAGGGGGAATGGTAGCTCATGATATGGAGTACCTTGAACGACTCCTTCGCCGCAGCAGCAGCGGTGCCAACGCCCCATTCGTCCCCTCGGGGGGAAACCAGGAAAGCGATGACGGTGATTGCCATGAAAATGACCCCCTTGATCTTCATTGCACCCTCCTTTCTTTGAGCTTCATAACCCCTCCCAACCTCCCCTTAACTTAAGGGGAGGAGTATTATGTTCCCATCAGTATCAGTAGAGAAAGCCGGCAGTATTTGGTGGATTCGCTTCGCTTAATCCACCCTACGGATGCTTAGCTGAAGATCATCGCTAGTCAGGTTTCACTTTGCACTTTGCACTTTGCACTTTGCAGCCGGCAGCGCCACCGTAAAGGTCGTCCCCTCCCCCACCCTGCTCTCCACCCCGATCGTGCCGCCGTTGGCCTCGGTAAGCTTTTGGGAAATCGCCAGCCCCAGGCCGATCCCCCGCGACCTGGTGGTGAACAGGGGCTGGAACAGCTTCTTCATGTTTTCCGGGGAGATCCCCTCACCGGTGTCTTCTACGGAGATTTCTACAAAATCTCCGTAGAGTTCTGAGTTTTGAGTTTTGAGTTCTGAGTTAAAACCGGAAACTCGGCGCGCAGCGACGCGCAGCGCGCCGCCGTCGGGCATCGCCTGGACCGCGTTGGTGATCAGGCTCTGTAGCACCTGCCCTATCTGGTGCAGGTCGACATTCACAGTCGGGAGCGTTGCCGGCAAGTCGGCCTGAAGTTGAACTGATTCAGGGATTGCCGATCTCCCGATGCTCTCTTCTATCAGTTCACGGGGTGCCACCGTCCTCCTCATGGGGGGCTTGGCGCTGGTGAAATCGAGGAGGTCGGAGATGATCCGCCGGGAGTT
>JAMPXD010000170.1 GCA_023701365.1 Geobacteraceae bacterium | reverse complement strand
TATTACAGCACGTAATAGTGCGGGGAATCGAGAAACGCAAAATATTTCTTGATGACACGGACCGGCATTTTTTTGCCAAACGACTCAAAGACTTATTGTCGGCAACAGAAACTGAGTGCCTTGCATGGGCGCTTATCCCTAACCATGCACACTTGCTCCTTCGCTCCAGCAGCAGTGGCCTCGCAAATATCATGAGACGACTGCTCACCGGCTATGCCATCAAATTCAATCAAAGACACCGCCGAGTCGGTCATTTATTCCAAAATCGTTACAAATCAATCATATGCGAAGAAGACCCGTATCTACTTGAACTGGTACGGTATATTCATCTGAACCCTTTACGGGCCGGACTGGTTAAGGCCGTGGGTGAGCTTGATTACTATCCCTGGACCGGCCACGCCGTAATAATGGGAAACCGGGAGATGGAAGGTCAGGCGGTGAAAGAAGTTCTGGAATATTTTGGGAAAGAAGATACTCTCGCGAGGATAAAATACCGACAATTTGTGGCAGAGGGAGTAGCACAAGGCCGCCGGGATGATCTGGTTGGCGGCGGATTGCGACGCAGCCAGGTAGTGACTGATGAAGGATGTGCGATAGAATCTTATGATGATCGCGTTCTCGGCAGTGGTGAATTTGTCGAGTACCTGAGAAGTGACAAGAAACTGCATGACAAACTGGATAAGATCATCCCTCTGGATACGTTGATTGAACGTGTTGCGGAATACTTTGATTTGGAGCCAGTTATATTGAAAAGACGGGGGCGGTTGCCGCAGATTGTGGAGGCGAGAGGAGCAGTATGTTATCTGGCCGTCAGGGAACTTGAATACAGCGGGGTAACAGTTGGAGCCGCATTGAACATGAAGAGATCGGGAGTATGCCTGGCATCAAGGCGAGGCGAGGTATTTGTGCAACAAAATCCGGGAATTCGTGAGAAGGTGCTGAACTGATAACAAACCAGCAAACAACGTCCCCTCACACAGATTCCAAAAAAAGAGGGGGAAATCTTCCCCCTCTCATCAGGATACGTATGGCAAGAAATGTCAAGTTAGCCGAGCACCAGACTTCTGCTCCTCGCCCTGTTTGACAAAATCGTGGGATCGACCACTTCGCCGCAGCAGGTGCATTTCCAGGCATCGAAGGACCTCACGAAATCGTAAAATTTTTCCCCGTACATGCGGCCTTTACATTTAGGACAATTCATATTTTCACCCCCGTTAGGATATGATCGGCAGAGCCAAGTAACAGGGGTATTACAGGATACGTGCCAATCTTATTAAAATAACCGCGGTTGCTCTTCAAGCCAGGTTTTCACGCCATACTTCGCATGGTTACGCATGATTGGCAAATAATGCCCTGCCGTGCCGGTCTCTTTTCCTCCCGTTAGCGGCGCCTTCCGGATCGTTTCGGCAGGGGAAAGCGTCATTAAGTTGACGGCGCTTGGCCATCTCCCTTGCCAATTCATGTGCCGTGCGGCCAAGGGAGCCCCCTCCATCCGGCCGGGCAGAATGGTGGGGTGGCGCTTCCGCGGCTATTCTCATTAAGCTGATGGCAAGGCGCCGCGAGGTTTTCGCCGGCCCTTCAGGGCAGCAGCTCATCCATACATTCAGGCGACGGTCAGGTGCAGTCAATTTTATGACGCCAGCCGCGGCGGCACCGTCACAGGGTCGGCAACCCCGCAACCGGCCTGCGGGGGGATTGGGGGGGACGCCTTGACATGATCCCCGTTTGCTGTAGCTTGATATGCAGCGACCATACTGCAGAAGGCGGGGGTGCAGGGGGTTGCGGCCGGGAGGTCGGTGATGGCAGAGGGAGAGCTGCATGTGGTAACCGGGGCGTTCGGCTTTACCGGGAGATTTATCGCCCGGCGGCTCCTGGCCGAGGGGAAAAGGGTCAGAACCCTGACCGGCCATTCCCGGCGCCCCGACCCGTTCGATGGCAGGGTGGAGGTCGCTCCCTACGACTTCCACCGGCCGGCCGCGCTGGCCGCCAGCCTGCGGGGCGCGGCGGTGCTCTACAACACGTACTGGATCCGCTTCCCGTATGGCGCTGCCACCTTCGAGCAGGCCGTGGAGAACAGCCGGGCACTCTTCGACGCAGCCGCAGCGGCCGGGGTGGGGCGGCTGGTGCACATCAGCATCATCAATGCCGACCCGGCCTCCCCCTTCCCCTACTTCCGCTGGAAGGGGGTGCTGGAACGGGCAATCGGGGATTCCGGGCTGTCCCACGCCATCATCCGCCCCGCCCTGCTGTTCGGCCACGGGGACATCATGATCAACAACATCGCCTGGCTGCTGCGGCGCTATCCGCTGTTCGCGATCCCGGGCGCCGGCGACTACCGGCTCCAGCCGATCCATGTGGAGGACCTGGCGGAGCTGGCGGTTCGCGCCGCCAGGCAGAGGGAGAACCTGGTGCTGGACGCCGTGGGGCCGGAGATCTACACCTTTGCCGAGCTGATCAGGCTGATCGCCGCCAGGGTCGGGAGCCGGGCCCGGATCATCCATCTGCCGCCGGCACTGGCGTTTTTTCTGGCCGAAAAGGTGGGGAGGATGGTCGGTGACCAGCTCCTGACCCGGGACGAGGCGGCCGGGCTGATGACCAATCTACTGGTCTCCGCCGCCCCGCCGAGCGGCTGGACCCGTCTGGGCGACTGGCTGGCGGAGAACGCCGCCAGCGTCGGGGCGAGCTATGCCTCCGAGCTGGAGAGGCATTACCGCTGAACTTGCGGCGGGTACGGGCAGCGGCGGGATAAGGCATCACAAAAGAGAGACGGGCAAGCGTCAATCGGCTGACGCCTGACAATTCCTGAGGTGGTTGCATGGACAATTCCCAGTTCGACCTGCATGCGCAGATGGAAGACGTTCACTGGTGGTTCAGGGCCAGGCGGGAGATCATCTTCGACCAGCTCAGCCGGCATGTCCCTCCCGGGGAGGGGCAAACCATAGCTGAAATAGGGTGCGGCACCGGCGGCAACCTGAAGTTTCTTCAGGAGCACTTCCAGGTCGTCGGCACCGATATCTCACCAGAGGCGGTGGCCTACGCCTCCGCGAGGGTGGGGTGCCGGGTGCTGCTGGGGGACTTCCGGGAACAGCTGGCCGGCAGATGGGGGGAGCTGGACGGGGTCGTGCTGCTGGATGTGCTGGAGCATATCGATGACGACACCCGGTTTCTGGCGGACCTGCTGGGGAGCATGCGGCCCGGCGCGGTGCTGCTGCTGACGGTGCCGGCCCACGCCTTCCTCTGGAGTCACCATGACGTCGTGCTCGGCCACAAGCGGCGCTATTGCGCCCGGGCGTTGCGCAAGCTCTGGGAGGGGCTCGCCGTGGAGGAGCTGTTCTTCTCGCCGTTCAACTGCCTCCTCTTTCCGGTCATCGCCCTGAAAAGACTCCTGGCGGGCAACGGTGCCCCCGGAAAGAGCGACTTGGCAATGCCGGCGCCGTGGCTCAATTCCCTTCTCTACCAGATTTTCTCCGCGGAGCGGGGCCTGCTCAGGGCCTTGCCGCTCCCCTTCGGCCTCAGCTACCTGGCAATCCTGCGGAAACGGTGACTCCCGCCAAGGCCCCCCGCGCTCCCCCGCAAGGGGGGAATAAAATTGCTTGCCCCCTCCCGCGAAAAAGTGTATCCATTCTGTTCCCGAAATTTTCCGAGGAGGAATACGCAATGGGCATTCTATCAAATTCCGTCAGCATCTGTCAGTTTCTGGTGGTGGGGGACATTCCCGCCGCCGACCTGTTTTCCTGGGCATCAGGACATCTTGGGCAGCACGGCTTCCGGCCGATCGACCAGGGGATCGAGGAGCTTTCGGTCGGCTGGGTCCATACCGGGAATCACCGGGAGAGCAGTTTCGCGGCCCCGGCGGACTTCTGGCACGACCATTACCTCGCCTTCAGTCTGCGCCAGGACCGGCGCCGCCTCCCGGCGGCGCTCCTGAAGGCGTATTACCAGGTGGCCGAGCACGAGTACCTGGCAGCCAACCCCGGCCTGCGCTGGGTGCCGAAGCAGAAGAAGCAGGAGCTGCGCGACAATGTCCGCGCCGCCCTGCTGGCCAAGACCCTGCCGGTGCCGACGGTCCACGACGCGGTCTGGGATACCCGCACCGGGCTCCTCACCTTCACCTCCCTGGCGGCGGCGGTGCTCGACACCTTCGACAGCCAGTTCAGGAAGAGCTTCCCGGGGCTGCGGCTGGTGGCGGTCCATCCCTATGCCCGGGCCGAACGGGTGGCGGACGGCCCCCTGCTGCCGGCCCTGCGCAGCTGCAACAAGGCCTCGACCGAGGCGGTCCTCGACCTGATCCAGAGCAACCGCTGGCTCGGCGCGGACTTTTTCCTCTGGCTGATGCACCGGACCATGAACGACTCCTCGGAATACCGGGTGGGCCGCCCCGGTCCGGCCGGCGAGGGGGAGCCGTTCGTGGCCTATCTGAACGACCGCCTGGTGCTCTGCAGCTCGGGGGAGAACGGCATCCAGAAGATCACCGTGGCCGGCCCCCAGGACCGGTTCAGCGAGGTCTGCACCGCCCTGCGCGGCGGCAAGGCGATCAACGAGGCGACCCTCTACCTGGAGAAGGAGGAAAACCTCTGGAAGCTGACCCTGAAGGGGGAGACCTTCCACTTCGCCTCCCTCAAGGCGCCCAAGGTGAAGGAGGAGCGGGACAACACGGTGGACGAGGCGAGCGAGCGGGAGGCGCTCTTCTTCGAGCGGATGGGCCTTCTGGAAACCGGACTGCAGCTGTTCGACAGCCTGTACGCCGCGTTCCTCACGGCCCGGCTGGGGAGCGGCTGGGAAGGGGAAATGGGGAAAATCAAGGAATGGCTGGGGGCCGAATAAACACAAAAAGGCGGTTGGACACGGATTAACACGGAAAAAGCGGATTAACACCGATAAATCAAAGACATATCCTGCTTTAACCAAAAACGGCAATTAGCCACAGAGATCACAGAGAACACAGAGTAATTACAAGAAAAATCCGTTTTTTAGGGTCACCTTATTGGTGGAATGGTTTAATTCTGTAACTGCCTGGATTTTCTCTGAGAACTCTGTGTCCTCTGTGGCCAAATGATTTTTCTAGGTTTAATGGTCACAATGGTTTAAATCCATGAAAATCCGTACCAATCAGATCCTATCCGTGCCTGCGCGCTGTAGCGCTTCGGCGCGCAAGCGTGTTCAAGTGCTTTTTTCAGGATAAGACCATGGTTCCCCCCGAAACAGCGAAGGCCTGCTCACGCAGGCCTTTTTTCGTAATAGCCGTCCTCCGCGCTCTTCTCCCCGGCCGGCAGCCCTTTCCGCAGCCGCTCGACGAAGGCGCCGATTGCCGCATGGACCTCCTCCGCCCCCTCGCCGAGGAGGATGCCGTGGCGGGCACGGTCGAAGAGGAGGTAATCCTTTTCCCTTGAGCCGAGCCGCTCGTACAGCCTCCGGGAACCGGCGGGATTGACTATCGGGTCGTGGCTGGACTGGATCACCAGGGCCGGGGTCCTGATGGCGGGGAGCTTCGCTTCAAGGGCGGCCATGAACCGCTCCAGCTCCCGCACCCCGGCAACCGGCAGGCGACCGTAGTTGATCCAGGGGTGCTCCGGGGTGATCTCGACAAACTCCTTCCTGGCCAGGTCATAGTGGGCCAGCTTCATCAGCCTGTTCCACAGATCGATCGCCGGCGCAAACCGCGAGGAGATGTCCTGCAGGCTGATGGGGGGGGAGACCGCGAAAACGCCCGCCACCCCGTTCACCCGCGCCGCCAGGTCTAGCGCCAGGCCGCCGCCGAGCGAGAACCCGCCGACCACCACCCGCCGGCAGATGTTGTTCAGCAGAGCATACCCTTCGTCGACCGATTCGATCCATTCCTGGCAGGTGCGCGTCGCCAGGTCGGCCGGCGAGGTGCCGTGCCCCTTCAGGCGGGGGACGTAGACCCACACCCCCCTGCGGCCGAGATAGTCGGCCAGTTCCTGCACCTCCCGGGGAGCGGCGAGAAAGCCGTGCATGAGCAGGACGCCGAGCTCACGGGAGCTCCCCTTGATGAGGAGGGGGGCGCCGATCTCCCGCGGCTTCGACTCCCCCGCCGCGAAGAAGGCCTCGTAATCCGCCGCAAAGTCGGCAGCCCCCTTGGTTGTCAGGTAATCCGCAATCCGGCGCCGCAGCAGGAACGGGGCGAGCCAGGCAACGGCCCGGATCTTCCGCTGCAGCTCCTTCAGGGGGATGACCTCGTTGGCGATCACCGCCACCGGCTGGTCGGTGCGGGCGCGGTGGAACTCGAAGACGGACGTGAATTTCGACTTATCCTTGATCAGGGTCTTCCCTCTGCGCCTGACGATTCCGGTCTCCAGGGCCAGGGTGATGAAATCCCGGTACTTGTTGAAGCGGTCGTCGGTGAGGAGGGAAACCTGGCTGGAGCGGAGGCTGCGGTGGAGATGGACCCCGGTCTGCTCCAGGTTGGCGGTGGTTGCCAGAAACACCCGGCGCCGCAGGTTCTCCTCGTCGATCCGGGCAAAGGGGAGCACCCTGAGCATGGAGGCGAACAGGTGATCGTGGTTCACCGTGGTCATGCCGTAGATGGCCTCCATGTACCGCTGCATGAGATCCAGCGCCACCCGCCGCATCTTCCGCCGGGAAGGGATCGGGTCGTCGAAGTCGATCCTGCGCCGGGCGAGGATGTCCTGGTCGATCGGGGGGCACTCCAGGCATTCCCGGACCGAGATCGGCGCCCCGAAGCGCATGTCGATGTCCACCCCTGAAAGGAGCATGGTCCCCTCGGTCATCAGCTCCTCCAGGGCGCCCGGCGAGAGGTCGTTCACCAGCCGGGAGGCCAGATTGCTCAGGGCGTTCTCCCGGGCCCGGAGCGGGTAGTAGGTGAGGTTCACCGGCACGATCCAGGTCTGCCGGGCCAGCACCGGCGCGAGGGAATCGATCCGGTACAGCTCCATCAGGCGGCGCGCCTCGGCGGGGTTGGTCTCGGCCATCATGACCAGCCGCTGCCGGTAGAATTCGGTTCTGAGCGCCAGCACCGCAGCGCCGGTATGGGGGGGACGCTTCCCCCCCGCCCGGGCAAAGAGGGAGCGCGTCGTTTCGACGATCCTCTTGTCCTTGACCATCTCCCCCTCGGGGTAGATGATCCAGTTCGCCTCGCCGGTGAGGAGGCTCTTCACCATCAGCAGATCACGGTCGGGATCTCTGGTGGAGACCACCCCGATCGTGTCGAAAAAGCGTGCCAGGGGGCCTTTGAACAGGGTGAAATCGGCCAGGGACCAGACCGGCACCTTGGTCAGCTGGTAGATATGGAGCGGCATCAGGACCGTCTCGATCCTGGTGAAGTGGTTGACCACGAAGATCAGCGAGCCGTCCGGGATATTCTCGGTACCGTGCAGGTTCACTGCCGCGGCGGAAAGATCGGAGAGCATCCGGATGGCCCGGCCGGTGGCCAGATAGGCGAAACGGTTCATGGGGCGGCACAGCTTTCTTTCAGGGATGGCCTGCTGTTATTTCATAGTATATCACAGGGGAGGTAGCCCCGCGCCAGCTCGCGGAATGCGGCAACCTGCGCCTTCTGCCAGGCCGCGTCGCGCCCCAGTTCACGGGCCATCAGCTCCGCCACCCGCGGGGCGGCCGCCATGCTCGCCCGGGCATCGAGGAGGAGCGCCCGGGTGCGCCGCGCCAGGATGTCCTCGACGGTGCGCGCCCACTCCCGGCGCACCCCCCAGATCACCTCGCACGCCCGGTAGGGGAGATTCGGGTGGAGCGCCTCATCCAGGGCGGGGTCCTCGGCGGCGAGCTTGCGCAGCTCTGCCGCGTCGGCGCCGTAGACGTCCCAAGGGGCGCTCTCCGCTCCGCTTTCCTGCCAGCCGTGGATGCGCAGGTGGGCCGTGGCGGACGGACGCTCTTCCAGGCCGGCGATGGCAGCGGCCCGGTTGACCGCATCCTCCCCCATCCGCCGGTAGGTGGTCCACTTGCCGCCGGTGATGGTGACCAGCCCGGAGCCGCTGATAAGCACGGCATGCTCGCGGGAGATGGCGGCGGTCTCCCCCCCGTCGCCCGGCCGGACCAGCGGCCGCAGGCCGGCAAAGGCGGAGAGGACGTCGGCGCGGCTCGGGTGGCGGGTCAGGTAGCGGGCCGCATGGGCGAGCAGGAAATCGATCTCCTCCGGCAGCGGCCGCGGCTCCAGGGAGAGCTCCTCGACCCCGGTGTCGGTGGTGCCGACCACCACCCGGCCGTGCCAGGGGACCGCGAACAGGACCCGGCCGTCCGCGGTATGGGGGATCATGATGGCGCTGTCGCCAGGGAGGAACGAGCGGTCGAGCACCAGGTGCGTCCCCTGGCTCGGGGCGATCACCGGGGCGGCCGCCGGGTCGTCCAGCCGCCGCACCTGGTCGGCGAACACCCCGGTGGCGTTCACCACCACCCGGCTGCGGAGCCGGAACTCCCGGCCGCTCTCCAGGTCGAGGGCGGTCACCCCGGTGGTCAGCCCCCCCTCCTTGACCAGGCCGGTCACCCGCAGGTAGTTGAGCGGCGTCCCCCCCAGGCCTGCCAGGGTGCGGGCCAGGCTGATCGCCAGCCGGGCGTCGTCGAACTGGCCGTCATGGTAGATCACCCCGCCCCGCAGCCCCGCCGGCGCCACGGTCGGGAGCCGCTCCAGGGTTTCCTCCCGGGAGAGGAGCCGGGAGGGCCCGAGGCCGAGACGGCCGGCCATCATGTCGTAGAGCTTCAGGCCGATCCCGTAGAAGGGGCCTTCCCACCAGTCGTAGAGGGGGACCACGAAGGAGAGGTTGTGCACCAGGTGGGGGGCGTTGCCGATCAGCAGCCCCCGTTCGTGGAGCGCCTCCAGCACCAGCGCCAGGTTCCCCTGCTGCAGGTAGCGCACCCCGCCATGGATCAGCTTGGTGCTCCGGCTCGAGGTCCCCTTGGCGAAGTCCCCCTGCTCCAGGAGCAGGGTCCGGTAGCCGCGGCTGGCGGCCTCCACGGCGGTGCCGAGTCCGGTGGCGCCGCCGCCGATGACGATCATCTCCCAGCTGTGGGAGGGGTCGGCCAATCCTTGCAGTAATTCATCACGTGTCATCAACACTCCGAGAAATTCAAAGTATGAAGGATGAATTATGAATTATGAAATTTCAACC
>JAMPXD010000169.1 GCA_023701365.1 Geobacteraceae bacterium | reverse complement strand
TCCCTGCTCACCCTCGAAGAGGCCGACAACGACCTGCTGCTGGAGCTGATGCGGACGGCCAGGATGATAGCCGCCGATTTCATGGCCCGCTTCGGCGCCTGCCGCGTCTACACCAACCTGGGGGACTACCAGTCCTCCAAGCATCTCCACTGGCACATCGGCTGCGGAAAGCAGCTGCGGCCATACTGAGGGATTCCCCCGGCACGATCTGCTCTCATTTCTTCCCGCCTTTACCACACCCTTACCAAATTATCAAAGTTTCTTGATAATTTATCAATAAACTTATATAATCTACCCATGAAGAATCTACGGTTTATTGGTTCCAGTCTTGACGATATGCGCGACTTCCCCGCAGAGGCCCGCCGACAGGCTGGTTTTGAGCTGGATGCAGTGCAGCGCGGTCTGGAGCCTTCCGATTGGAAACCAATGGCGAGTGTCGGCACGGGGGTAAGGGAGATACGCATTCATGTGTTGGGAGAATGGCGCGTGATCTATGTTGCCAAGATCGCGGACGCAATTTATGTCCTGCACGCCTTTCAAAAGAAAACGCAAAGAACGCGCCGCGAGGATATCGAGCTGGCCCGGCGGCGTTACCGGCAAATAGGAGAGTGAGAAATGAAAGAACCGATTACGAAATCCAGTGGCAATATATTTGCGGATTTAGGCTTTGACCCGGCGGAGGCGGCGATTCTCCAGATGCGCGCCAAGCTGATGAATGATCTTCGCGACTTTATCCGATCGAGCGGCATGACCCAGATGGAAGCAGCAGAACGGCTCGGCATCGCGCAGTCGCGGGTGTCCGATCTGGTACGGGGCAAGTGGGACAAGTTCAGCCTGGAGATGCTCATTTCCCTGGAAGCCCGTGCCGGGCGCAAGGTGCATCTTGAGTTGGCAGCCTAGGAGGGATAAACTGGGGGGAAATTGGGGGGAAATCCGGGAACATAATACGGATTTTCGACTGCCCTTTGCCGGACGGAGAAGACCCCCAGCGCGTAGAATGGCTATGGGGTCATTTCAAGAGAAAAGGCGCTTCAACAGCTCTTCTCGCGTCAGCTTGTGATGGGATTCAATATCGGAAAAAATTGCTGCCAGAGTACCTATTTTCAGGGGGTTGTGGGCGGGTACGGTAATGTGATGTTCGCCGTTTTCGACTGTAGAAAGCCTGATGTGACTGCCGGTCTGTCGGGTGACATGATAACCTAGTTTGACGAGGGCCTTTGCCAGGTCATTCCCGGTGATGTCACGCGGCAGCTTCATACTGCGAGGACTTCTTCGTGGACAAAGTGTAGGCGGATCATCTTCGGCGCTTTCCCTTCTTCGAAGTGGCACCGAACCGCATCCCGCACATTGGCATGGAGTTCTTCGAGGGTATCTGCCTCGGTGAAAATCGATTCCCCGAGTGCCTTGGCAGCGTAGCCTCCTTCTGGGGCTTCATCAACAAGGAAAAAAATTTCGTTCATTGGGAACTCCTTTGTTGAGGCAATAATAGCAAAGTGCCGGGTTATAAGCAAAAAATAAATTCGCTTATAACATGGCGTATCCCCTTAACTCACTTCAGGGACTTTGAATCACAGGGAGAAGGAGCAATGAAAGTACTCGTGGATTTATGTATCGTTCCGATTGGCGTCGGCGTGTCGCTGTCGCCATACATCGCGGCGTGTGAAAAGGTGCTGACCGAGGCGGGGCTGAAGACCTCTCTCCACTCATACGGGACCAACATCGAAGGGGAGTGGGATGCCGTGTTCGCTGCGATAAGGCGCTGTCACGAGGTCGTGCACGGGATGGGGGCGCCGCGCATCACCACCACCATCAAGCTGGGGACTCGGACCGACCGCGACCAGACCAGGGACCCAAAGGGGACGTTGTTTGCTGGTTTACTTAGCTCTGCTAACATATTTAAAAACCGAATGCCGCGCAAATCAAGGGGGGCAAGGGGACGCCTACAATCCTGGCGTCCGATGTTGTGAACTGCCGTCGTAAAGTGGGGGATACTGTGTTCCGTGATGGCAACATGCCTTTTGCCACCCAAGGGGTCTACTCCATAGACGAGCAGGGGATCATCCACCTGGTGGACAACCCGGACAGCATCCCCGCCGAATATCGGGAGCAGGTCAAGGTCTACCGGGACACGGGCGCGGCCACGCGGGCCCGGATCGTAAACAACCAGGTGCTCGTGCCGGTAACCCTGAGCAACGGCGCGCAGGAGGTGCAGGCGACCCTGGTGCTCGATACCGGCTGCACGGTGACGAGCATCTCGGAAGAACTCGCGGCCCGTCTGCAGATCGACCCGAACCGGACCAGACCCGGCACGGCCGGGGTGGCGGACGGCAGGTCGATCCCGACCCGCCGGGCGAGCATCGATCAGCTGTCCGCAGGGCCGAAGACAAAAGCCCCCCTGGAGGTGAGCATCATGCCGGTTGCCGGCGCCGGGGTGATGGCCGACGGCCTCCTCGGCATGAACTTCCTCCGCGACTTTCGTTACCAACTCGACATGGCTGGTCAGCAGATCCATTGGCGGTAGGGAAAGGTTACGGAGTCAGGCTTTCAAAGTTGCTAAGATGCAAGGCGACCGGGTCAGGCATGCAATCCGTCGTGTCGCGGATGTCATACGAATCATCTCGGCCCGGAAGGCCACGAAGAAAGAGAGGCTGACCTATGAAAGAGGAATATGATTTCAGCAAGGGGAAGCGCGGCGCCGTGGTTCAGCCCGAACCGAAAAAACCCGCGTTCGCGGGCTTTGCCATCTCATCCCTTCCTGATGAGCCGCACGAAATCGTCAAAGTCAGCGAACCCCACGAGCCTCCTCCCTGCACAGAGGTGGGTAGGTACGGCGGTGACCCCCAGTTCCGCGGCCCGCTGCCAGTCGGCATCGACCGCCGCGCCGTAGCTTCCCGCCGCGAGGGCTGTCCGCGCCTCATCCGCGAAGAGTCCGATCTCCCCGGCAATCCCCGCCAGTTCGTCGACCAGGGCGATGTTCCGACCTTCGACGAAAAACGCCCGGTAGACCGCGCCCCGGAAAGGGGCTCCCTTTCCCTGCACTTCCGCCCATTTCCCCAGTTCCTGGGCGCGCCTGCTGTTGTAGGTGTGGGTGCGTTCCCCAAGCGCAACCCCTTCCGCGGCGGCGAGCCGGCGCAGCCTCGCCTGCATCGCCTCGATCTGCTCCGCCCTCCCGGCAAAGAGCTCGGAGAGCTTGGTCCCTTCCTCCGGTGTTTCCGGATGGAGGGGGAAGACGGTCCAGCGGAGCTCGACCCCGTACTCACGCTGCAAGCGGTCGGTACGCACGGTACCGAGATAACACCACGGTCAGATATAGTCGAAAAATACCTCGACGACGGGCGCATCACTCATGGTTTCCTCCTCGGTCCGTATCGTTACAGTTCGATTGTAGCCGGTGCGAGGGGTGATGCAACTGCGCTGAGGCAGAGATTCTGAGGGCCGCTCATCCGCAGATATGCTATAATTAAACCAGGCAGCGAGCATGGTTCGACGCTGCTGCGGAGTGAAGGAAAGGAGGTTGCCACCATGACAGGCACCGGCTGGGAAATGTTTGGTACTACAGTCAGCCTGCTTCTCGTCATGTCGGTTTCGGCAATTCTCTTCGTCTACGTCTGGTTACAGTCTCACGGCATTGAGCATATGACCCATCCCCACGTGGACAAAATGGCGGGTGACGAAGGGGACGACTGACAAACAACAAGACATGAACGGTAATAACAGGACAGGCTGCGTTTCGCGGATAACCGGATAACGCAGCCTGTCCATTTTTGCTTTCGCCGCTGAAACAAGGGGCGCCGCGCATCACCACCATCATCAAACTGGGAGGACGAGGAATGTCATGCATCGGCCCGCCCAAAGGCTCCGGCTGCGGCCTGATGCGGGTGCGGCGGGTGTGAGAGTAAGGGGAGGGCGGTTCGCTACTTTGTCATGCGAGGAAACCATCGTCAAACCAGCACCTTTGGGCATATAACCCCTTCCCTTATCATACCGTTAACGTCCGATAAGATATATTATGTCAAGTTTGACATGTTATGTCAGTAGACGGTCGTCCATTATGTCCTCAAATAAGAAATGCGCCGTTCAGCAACAATGTGCGAAACGGCGCATCCGGAAAATCCCCTCTACTTCCCGCTTGAACCCTGAGCCCGCTACTCCTCGAACTCCTCCATCATTCTCACCAGTTCAACGATGCCCCTTACCACGTGATCCTCGATCATCCTACCTTTTTCCGCCGAGGCCTTGGTCGGGTCGCCCCAGACGCCGTTCGGCCAGTATTTCCTCTTGTTCCTGACCAGCATCCCCGCGGGAAACGCCGGGTACTCCCGCTTTCCCTCACCCTTGACCAGATGCGGATGGCTGTGCATGATGCGGGAAGTTTCGATCTCTCCCGCGTGAGAATCCCCCTCGGTCTCGACGATGCCGCTTGCCGCCCTGCTGGCGAGGTCGTACTCGGTCACTACCGCCATCCTGATCTCGGCGAATTCAGCGATCAGCTCCTCGCCGGCGTCCTGCAGGGCCATCCGGTGGGCGCCGCCCGCGTGGCCGGTGAGGATGATGAAGTTCCTCAAGCCCTGGAGCCGGCAGGATCGGACGATATCCTTGAGCAGCCGTTTGAGGGTGTCGGTCGTGATGGAAATGGTGCCGGGATGGCATGCGGTGGAACGGCAGTTGCCGTAATGGACCGGAGGGGCGACAAAGAGCGGCACCAGCCGGGCCGCCTTCCTGGCGACCTCACAGGCCTGGATGGTGTCGGTGGAGAGCGGCAGATGGTAGCCGTGCTCCTCTACCGAGCCGAACGGGATGAGCACGGACCTGTTGCGCTGCAGCCCCTCCTCGAATTCCCCCATGGTCATCTCTTCCAGGATCATGGCACGCCCCTTCTACAACTGCCCCAGGAACCTGTGGGTCTGGGGGATGACGCGCACTTGCGACAGAAAGCCGGCGGCTATTTCCTGCAATTCCAGCGCCCTCAGCGGGGAAATGCCGACGCCGCCGTTCTGCAGGGTAATCGGCTGCAGGATGAGCGGGATGTTGCCGTCAACCGCCGCGATCAGCTCAGCGGTCCTGGCGATCTCCCAGTCTTCCGTTGCCTCACTGATTACGGTCTTGACAAAGACATTCTTCCTGCGGGAGATATCCAGGAACTGCCGGTGGGCATCCCACAGCTCCTTGTAGCCGGAGGTCGACGGGAGCTTGATGTCCATGCTTATGTAGTCGAGGAGATCGATCAGGCCGGCAAGCGCATGGTGAAACATGCCGTTAGTCTCAAGATAGATCGGCAGCCGGCTGCGCAGGGTGGGAAGCCACTCCCGGAGGATCTCGTACTGGAGGAGCGGCTCTCCGCCGGTCAGGCTGATGGAATGGTGTATCGCGGGCCACCCCCCCTGCCACCGGTCCAGCAGCGCGACGATCCGCTCGACCGTGATCGGGTTCGGCGCCTGGATAAAATCGCGTCTCCCCGGGGTCGCCTCTATGGCGCAGGACTCCGGGCAGGCGTTGCCCGGGGTGTCGCAGTAGATGCAGGCGAGGTTGCAGGCGTGAAAGCGGAGAAATACCTGGCGCAGGCCTACCAGCGGCCCTTCCCCCTGGATCGAGGAGAAGATTTCCACCATCTCGGCGGATTTGTCACTCATAGTAACTGGCACTGGCAAAGTCCGATTCCCAGACCGTGACCAGCACAACCCGGACATTGTCGCTGTTCAGCTTCAGGGAGAGCTCCCCGTAGATGTAGCGGGCAAGGTTCTCGGAAGATGGCGAGGTCTCCAGGAACGGGGAGAGCTCGTTCAGGTACTTATGGTCCAGGGTCTTCAGCAGGGCGTTGGTTTCCCGTTTCAGGACCTTGAAGTCTATGCCGAGACCCGCCTTGTCGAGCTCCCTGGCGGTGACGGTCACCTCTACCTTCCAGTTGTGGCCGTGCAGGTTCTCGCAGTCCCCCTGGTAGTTGACCAGGCAATGGGCCGCGGCAAAAGAGGTGATTATTTTCAGGCTGTACATTCTTGCTCCTTCTACCAAACTGTCACGGATTCAGGTTGAAAAAAAAGGCTTAGCACCAAAGCTAAACCTTTATGAACTGGCGTCCCCGAGACGATTCGAACGTCCGACCCCTTCCTTAGGAGGGAAGTGCTCTATCCTGCTGAGCTACGGGGACAAAATATCCTATTTTTATATACCAGAACGCCAATCATTGCAAGCGTTTTCAGAACTTGAGCAGAGAGTGCACCTTGCCCGCCGGGAGTTTCTCCTTGCCATTAAGGAATTCGAGCTCGGCCATGAAGCAGCATTCGACCAGCTCGCCACCCATGCTGTTTACCATATCGACAACCGCAGCCATGGTGCCGCCGGTTGCCAGCAGGTCGTCGGCGATGAGAATCCTCTCCCCCTTCTTTATGGCGTCGATGTGTATCTCCAGGGTGTCACTGCCGTATTCGAGCTCGTAGCTTTTCTTGAAGGTCTCCGAGGGAAGCTTGCCCGGTTTTCTGACCAGGACGATGCCGGCGCCCAGCTTGTATGCCAGGGCGGCGCCGATGATGAACCCGCGCGCCTCGACCCCCACCACCTTGTCGATTTTTTCCCCGATGTAGCGATGCGCCAGCAGGTCCACCATCCGCTGATACGACTTGGCGTCGGCCAACAAGGTGGTAATGTCCTTGAAGATGATCCCTTTCTTGGGGAAATCCGGGATATCCCTGATGATGCTTTTCAATTCTTCCATCAAAAGCCCTCCTTTTTCATTTAAGTTCAATCAGGCCGTCTCGACGATCTTGCGCAGCTTCTCGAGGGACTTGGCCTCTATCTGGCGGATCCGCTCCCGGGTCACCCCGAAAGCGTGGCCGATGGTGTCGAGGGTCTGGGGCTCCTTGTCGTCCAGTCCGAAGCGCAGGGTGAGGATTTTCTTTTCGCTGTCCGCCAGGGTATCAAACCACCTGGAGACCAGCTCGTATCTGTTCACGTCTTCCAGCAGGGCCGCCGGTGAAATGGAGGAGGTGTCCTCGATGGTGTCGATCAGGGAATAATCGTTGTCCTCCCCCATCGGCCGTTCGATCGAATAGGTCTTCTTCAACAGGACCATCAGCCGGCGGACATGGACCGGAGTCACCCCCATCTCCGCAGCCACCTCCTTGACCGCCGGTTCCCGGTTCAACCGCTGCACCAGTTCCCGGGTCACCCGGAGCATCTTGTTGATGTCATCCGAAACATGAACCGGCAGCCGGATGGTCCGCGACTGGTTCACCAGGGCCCGCTCGATGGACTGGCGGATCCACCAGGTGGCATAGGTCGAAAAACGGCACTCCTTGGAGAGCTTGAAGCGCTCCACCGCCTTGATCAGCCCCATGTTCCCCTCTTCGATCAGGTCGAGGAAAGGGAGCCCCCGGTTGATGTAGCGCTTGGCTATCTTCACCACCAGCCTGAGGTTCGATTCGATCATCTTGTCGCGGGCTGCCTTGTCACCCTTGGCTATTCTGGCGGCGAGCTCCTTCTCGTCGTCAGCGGTGAGGAGCCTGCTCTTCTGGATTTCCCTGAGGTAGAGCTTGATGGCATCGTCGAAATGTTCGGTCTCCGGAATCTTTACCTCTTCATCCTCGATCTCTTCCTCAAAATCCCCGGGCCCGGGCTCATGCTCAGCGAACATGTCGGCCTGCCCTGTCTGCACGTCATCGGTCAACTCATCAATATCCATTGTTTCTCCTTGAGCGGAATTGCCTCAATCTTCGGCGGTCCAGCCAAACTTGCCGATCAGCTTCACAAAGCGGCAGCCGACCGAATTCTCCCGGTAAACGGAACCGTCCTCCCGCCTGGTGAGCCTGACCAGGGTCTGCTCGTACTGGTCTCCCACGGGGATCACCATCCTCCCCCCGCTCTTCAGCTGGGAGACCAGCGCCTGCGGGATGTCCGGGGCGCCGGCAGTGACGATGATGGCGTCGAAGGGGGCCTCGTCCGGCCAGCCGTCGGTGCCGTCGTCAATCTTGATGTTGACATTCAACAGTCCCAGCCTGTCCAGGGCCTTGCGCGCCCGCAGCGCGAGGGAACGGATCCGTTCGATGGTGTAGACCCTCCCGGCAATGGTGGCAAGAATCGCCGCCTGGTATCCCGAGCCGGTGCCGATCTCCAGGACCCTTTCGGAGCCCTTCAGCTGGAGCAGCTCGGTCATCAGGGCAACCATGTATGGCTGGGAGATGGTCTGCTTTTCCCCGATAGGCAGGGCGGAGTCGCTATAGGCCTGGGCGGACATCGCCTCTTCGACGAATATGTGACGCGGCACCTTGAGCATGGCCTCGACAACCCGGCGATCGGTGATGCCCCGGGCGACGAGCTGGGTCTCCACCATCCGCTTTCTTGCTATTTCATAGTTCATCGTCAATGCAACCCCTTGTAAGGCCGAATATAGCAAAGGCTGGCCGGAAAGTCCAGAATTAGGGGCGGTCAGTTATGACAGGTCCCATTCCCGCAACACCGCTAGCGACCGATAGTTGGTGAGGTCGAGGTGGAGCGGGGTCACCGAGATGTGGCCGCGGGAAACCGCGTGATAATCGGTCCCCTCCAGATCGTGAAAGTCCAGGTCAACGGAGCCGATCCAGTAATAGTTACGCCCCCGGGGATCGACCTTGTCGATGATCATCCCCTCGTAGCGCCTCTTCCCCTGGCTGGTGACAAGCGGCGCCAGGAGCTGGCCCGCAGGGAGGTCGGGGACATTCACGTTCAGGAAGGTATCGCCGGGCAGACCCTGCTGCAGAACAGTCCGGGCAAGCTTGGCCGCGAAATTTCCGGCAGCAGCGAAATTGCCCCCCTCCCCTCTTGTCACCAGGGAGACGGCGAAGGCCGGTATCCCCATCAGCGTCGCCTCCATGGCTGCGGAAACGGTGCCGGAATAGGTGACGTCGTCGCCCAGGTTGCCGCCGTGGTTGATCCCGGAGATGACGATGTCCGGCTTGAAGGGGAGCAGGCTGTGGATACCCAGATTGACGCAGTCGGTAGGGGTGCCATCCACGGCAAAGATGTTCGGCCCCAGTTTCACGGCCCTCAGAGGGTGGTGCAGGGTCAGCGCATGGCCGACCGCGCTCCGCTCCCTGTCGGGCGCCACCACCGCGACCTCTCCCAAATGCGCCAGGGACTCTGCCAGCATCTTGATGCCCGGCGCGTTGATGCCGTCGTC
>JAMPXD010000168.1 GCA_023701365.1 Geobacteraceae bacterium | reverse complement strand
TCCTCGTACTGCACCGTGCCGGCGAAGATCTTGTGCTTGCAGTGCTCCGACCAGGTCTGGGCCAGGCATTCCAGCTCGACGTCGGTCGGATTATCGCCGAGCCCGATGACGCGCCGCTCTGCGAGCACCTGGGGGTCGCGGAAATGGGCCTGGATGACCCGCATCTCCTCCAGGGTGAGGGCGAGCACCCCTTCCCTGCTGATCCGCACGAGCTCCGCGTCGGAGACGTTCAAGTCTATTTCCTTTACCTCGGCCCTGGTTTCCCCCTGGACCTTCGGCACGTACGCCGGCAGCCCCCCCTGCGCGGCGAACGCTGCCGCATCGAGGATCGTGTAGCGCTGGATCAGGGTGTTGCAGAGGAGCTCGGTGGCGATCCGCTCCACCTCGGGACGACCCAGCTTGCCGCTGAGCAGGTACTGCACCGAGGTGTAGACCCCCTCCCCGTCCCGGAATGGCCGGCCGCTGATGTACTCGATCGCCTCCCGGGCGGTCCGCCCCACGTTGTCGGTCACCCCGGGGCGGAAGCCGACCTCCACCAGGAAGTCGAATCCTTTGGCCGCCGGCGCGTCGATCCGCCAGGTCTGGATCACCGGATCGCAGAACGGCTCGGAGGCCGCCTGCTGCAGCTCCGCATCGGTCAACTCGGCATCCACTGTATAGACGTCGATGCTGCGGACCCCTGTCACCGCAAGGTGGAGGAAATGCTCGATCTCCCGCTTGATCCGCTCGCCGCGGGGGTCGCTGACATCGTCTCTCAGGGCTATTTCTATTCTATGCGCCATTGTTACCTCATTGATCCTAGAAAAAGCATTTGAACACGGATAAAATCTGATTTGTACGGATTTTCACGGATTTAAACCTTTGTGACCATTAACCCAAAAGGTTGTGGTATTAGAACAGAGTATGTCTTTGACTTATCGGTGTCAATCCGCCTTTTCCGTGTTAATCCGTGTCCAATTGCCGTTTTCAGGTTGATTCATTATCCTGGAAAAATTGCTTGTCAAGTTTCACGGTCCGGATCGGATACGGTATCTCGATCCCCTCCTCCCGGAACCGCTTGATGATCCGGCTGTTGATCAGGTCAGTGACCGGAAACACCCTGGTGTAATCCTCCACCCAGAAAAAGAGCGACATGTTGAGGGCGCTGTCGCCGAACGAAACGAAAAACGCCTCGGGAGGCGGATCGCCCAGCACCCCGGCAACCTCGCCGGCAATCGCGACGAGCAGCCCCTTGACCTGGTCCACGTCGCTGCCGTAGGCAACGCCGAGGTTGATCCTACCCTTGGCCCGCACATCGGGAAAGGCCAGATTGAGGAGAATGGTGTTGCAGAGCTCCGAGTTGGGGATGATCAGCAGGGTGTTGTCGACGGTCTTGATCCTGGTGCTCCGCAGCCCGATGTCCTGCACGTCCCCCCACTGTCCGCCGGTCAGCTGGATCCGGTCGCCGATCCGGAAGGGGCGGTCGATCATCAGGGTGAACCCCGAGATCATGTTGGCCAGGGTATCCTTGGCCGCCATGCCGATGGCGAGCGAGCCGATCCCGAGGGCGGTCACCAGGGAGAGGATGTCGTAGTTGAAATGCTTGAGAATGATGATCAGCGCGGTGCCGACCAGGAAGATGCTGACCAGTTTCTCGGCGAGCGGGATCAGCTGCCGGTTGAGGCCGGCGCCGGTCCGCTCGGCAACGCGCGACGCATACCAGTTGAGAGTCTCGTCGGCCATCCGGTAGGCGATGTTGGTCAGGATCGCCACGTTGACCACGAAGATGGCGCCGGAGACGACCAGCTTAACCTTGTCCGGCAGCGGCAGGGAGTCGACCGCGTAGTAGAGGCCGGCGCAGATCACCAGGAGCGAGGCGGGAGGGGTGATCCGCCTGATGATCCGGTCATCCAGATCGGTCGCGGTGAAGGAGGTGAACCGCGGCCCCCAGGTGACCAGCAGGTAGCGGAGAAAACGGGCCGCCCCCCAGAACAGGGCGAGGATGAGGAGGGCGACGAGGATCTCCTTCATCCAGAACAGGACGGAGTTGTCCCCCTCCTCCAGGCGAAAGAAATAGATGATGCTATCCACCAAAGACCCTCGTGAATATGGTATCCACATGCTTCAAGTGGTAGCCGAGGTCGAACAGCTCCCGGATCTCCGCCTCTTTCAGGTAGTGGCGCACCTCTTCGTCGGCCAGCAGCTCGGTCTGGAAATCCTTCCCTTCCTCCCAGACCTTCATGGCGTTTCGCTGCACCAGGGCATAGGCCTTCTCCCGCGATGCGCCGCGGTTTGCCAGCTCCAGCATGACCCGCTGGGAAAAGACCAGCCCCCGCATCAGATTGAGGTTTTTCAGCATGTTCTCCGGATAGACCACCAGGTTTTCGATCAGGCCGGTGCAACGGTTCAGCATGAAATCGAGGAGGATCGTGGCGTCCGGGCCGATGACCCGCTCCACCGAGGAGTGGGAGATGTCCCGTTCATGCCAGAGGGCGACGTTCTCCAGGGCGGAAACCGCGTAGCCGCGCAGCAGGCGGGCCAGGCCGCTCAGGTTCTCAGACAGGACCGGGTTCCGCTTGTGCGGCATGGCCGACGACCCTTTCTGCCCCTTGCTGAAGAACTCTTCGGCCTCCAGCACCTCGGTCCGCTGCAGGTGCCTGATCTCCACGGCGAACTTGTCGATGGAGGAGGCGACGATCGCCAGGGTGGAGAAGAACTCGGCGTGCCGGTCGCGCTGGATTATCTGGGTGGAACAGGGGGCCGGCTTCAGGCCGGCTTTTTGGCAGACATACTCCTCCACCTTGGGGTCGATGTTGGCAAAGGTGCCGACCGCGCCGGAGATCTTGCCGTAGGAGACGGTCTCCCGGGCCGCCTCCATCCGCCGCAGGTTTCTCCGCATCTCGTCGTACCAGAGGGCCATCTTGATGCCGAAGGTGACCGGCTCGGCGTGAATCCCGTGGGAGCGCCCCATCATCGGGGTTTCCTTGTGCTCGAAAGCCCGCTTTTTGATCGCCTCCATCAGGCGGCTGATGTCGGCGATGAGAAGGCTCGCCGCTTCATTGAGGAGCATGGCGAAGGAGGTGTCGAGGACGTCCGAGGAGGTGAGGCCGAGATGGACGAAACGGGAGTCCTCGCCGATGTAGTCGGCCACCGAGGTGAGGAAGGCGATCACATCGTGTTTGACCGTCCTCTCGATCTCGTCGATCCGCTCAACGTCAAACTTTGCCTTCGCCTTGATCCGCTCCACCGCGTCACGGGGGATGGTCCCCATTTCCGCGTGCGCCTCGCAGGCGTAGATCTCTATCTCAAGCCATTTCTGGTAGCGGTTTTCAGGTTCCCAGATACGGGCCATTTCAGGACGGCTGTAGCGTTCGATCACGTTTACTGACTCCCTTCGATTATGTATTAATTCATTGGTGCGGTGCTTCAAAGGGCGCAGCATGCTGCGCCCCTACATAAACGTTAAACCGTAAACACCTTGCTGGCTTGGTGCTGCTGGCCGATGATCAGCTCCGGTGCACAGACGTTCTGGCCGTTAAGGAGGGTTGCGGTGACGTGGTGGGCAACCTCGGGGTCGTTGTTCACTTCCGACAGGTGGGCAAGAAAAAGCCCCTCCAGCCCGGGGTGCAGCAGCTCATCGAGCAGCTCGGCGGATTCGGAGTTGGACAGATGCCCGTGGCGCGACTTGATGCGCTGTTTCAGGTGCCAGGGATAGGGGCCGTTCAGGAGCATCTCTTCGTCGTGATTCGATTCGAGCACCAGGACCCGGGAACCGCCCAGCTTGTCCTTGACCAGCCTGGTGGCAATGCCGAGGTCGGTGGCAATGCCGATCTTACCGTCGCTGCAATCGATCAGAAAACCTACCGGGTCACAGGCGTCGTGGGTGATGGGAAAGGGATCGATCAGCAGCTCCCTGAAGGTAAAGGGATAGCCTGATTCGAACTCGACCACCTCCACCTTCCGCAGCGATGAATGTATTGCCCGGCAGGTCGGATAACTGAGCAGAAGGGGGATCTTCAACTTGCGCGCCAGGGTGCCGGCGCCCCGGGTATGGTCCGTATGCTCATGGCTGATGAGAACGGCATCCAGCTCGGCACCTTCGACTCCGATGCTTGCGAGCCTGCGCAGGATCTCGCTGGCGGAAAGTCCCGCGTCCACCAGGATCTTGCTGCCGCCGGCTTCCACCAGGATCGCATTACCTTTGCTGCCGCTGGCAAGCAGACAGACCCTCAATTCCCCTCCCACGGCAGAAAAACAAAAAACAGGATGAATGCCTGCTGCAAAAGCGCACAAGGCAACACTTTTTTATACAGGAAACCGGGGGGAGATTCAAGGCCAAACTTGAGAAGCGTTTACCTGAGCAGATTCATGTAATCGAGGGTTGCGTCGCCGATGAGGGGGTCGAGGGGGAGCAAAACATGGAAAGTGGAGCCGGGGTAACGCTCGGCATCATAGCCGGGCGATTCAACCCAGATCTCGCCGCCGTGCATCTCGACAATCCCCTTGGCGATCGCCAGCCCGAGGCCGGCCCCCTTGGCCTTGAAGGCGACCTTGCCGGAGCTGTGCTCTTCGATGTTTCCCACCTCGTAGAACTTGTCGAAGATTCGGAGCTGGTCTTCCCGGTCGATGCCGATGCCGGTGTCGTTTATGGCAACCTCCACGTACATGTGACGGTCCTTGCCGATATTGACCACCGGCTGCCCATGCCCGGAGAGTTCCGGCTGCTTGCTCCGCAGCAGATATTTTACCCCCGTTGAAATGGCTATCGTGCCGCCGTCCGGGGTAAATTTGATGGCATTTCCGAGGATGTTCGAGAGGAGCTGCAAGAGCCTGAGGTTGTCACCCTTGATGGCCGGGATGGTCTCATCCAGGTTGAGGTGCAGTTCCTGCCTCCGCATGGAGAAGAAGAAGCGCAGCTCGTTGACGGAGTCCTCGACAAGGCGGTTCAGGTTGACCCCTTCCAGCTTCAGCTGCAGCTTTTTTTCGTCGATCATCGAGACATCGACCATATCCTTGACGATGTTGTCAAGACGAACTGCCGCATTCGAAATGTTCTGCACCATTTCGAGCACGGTCTTGTCCACCCTTTCCGCCATATCCGTGGAGATGAGCTCCGCGTACCCCATGATCACGGTCAGAGGGGTCTTCAATTCATGGGAGGCGAGCCCCAGGAACGAATCCTTCATCTTGTTCAGCCTTGCCAGGTCGGCAGCGCTCTTTTCCAGGTTTCGCAGGATTTCGTTTTCCTTGGTGATGTCCCGGAAAATAGCCTGTACCAGCCGCTCGCCGGAGCTCTTTATGCTGCTTGCGTAAACCCGTCCGAGCACCACCGTTTCATCCTTGTTGACGAACTGCAACTCCTCAACGACATGGACCCCTTTTATAGCGTCACTAAAAACCCGGTGGATCTTTGGAATGTTTTCAATATTCAACAACAGCAGAAACTTGGTCAAGGGGAGACCTACGATTTCCCGGGCCGCATAGCCGAAGAACTCCTCCGCCATCTTGTTGACCATCATGACCCGTTCCCCGCCGCCGATAACGACAATCGCGTCACTGGAGTCCTCCATCAGGGACTTGTACAGCTCTTCCGATTTCTCCAGCTCGAGACTCAAACTTTCCAGCTTGATATAGGAGTCATGGAGGTCGTTGTGGGTACTCTCCAGTTCCTGGTAGTTCTTCTGGATCTCTTCCTCCCTGTTTTTCAGGGATGCCGACATGAAATTTATGGTCTCCGCCAGCTTGTTGAATTCGTACACCGGCATTTTTCCAATGACGGTGTCGAACGAACCTTCGGAAATCTTCTTCACCCCGTTCAACAACGCCGAAATCGGCTGCATGATCCCCTTTTTCACGAAAAAGACGACCAGGGAAAAGGAGAGGAGGAAAAAGATGAGGAGGACGAAAACGGACCTGACTACCATCTTTGCGACTTTGTCGTTAACGATCTCTTCCCGGAATCCAACATGGACTGAGGCAACTGTCTTGCCGTCAGGGGAGATGACCGGGGTGGCGGAATCGAAATAACGCACCTGGTCCCCGATCAGGTTTACCCTGTGCTTGTCACTCATGGTATACGAGGAGATGATGCTGTTCGTCCGGAGGGACCGGTAGGCGGGGTCATTTGCAAAAAGGGTGGTGCCGTCCAAATCGGTGATCAAGCAGTAGGCGATTTCGGGACTTCCCTGGACCAGTTCACGGCATTTCTCCGAGATATCGGAGAGCTCTCTCAGGTCCAGGCCGAGTCCCAGCACCTTTTCCACGCTTCCTTTCATGGAGGTGCCAAGGCTCTGCGATCTCAGGACCAGCGCGTTGACGTAATCCCTCCTGAATCCCACTATATCCATGCCTGAATTGGCCAGAATGGTGAGAAACAGAATGATGAAGGAAAAAAGTATGATCCTTCGCTCGAGCGTTATCTTCATGAATTATCAGAAGTTCCTGTTCGCATCAGTTCGTGGTGCAGTACCATGCGTTATCTTAGCATACATTATTAGGCGTTTTTACAATTTTTTTCAGGAGGCCGGCTGATTATTAGCCTTTCTCTCCATTTCGGGACTCCGCCAGCCAGCCTTTTTAGCAAAATTAAAAGTTGACGTGCAATAGGGATTTTTGTAATATCTGCAAGTTGTGCGGTAAAGGGACAAAAATATGTAAAATCACTTTATCAGGAGGCGTCAATGGCTTTACGTGTTGCAATCAACGGTTTTGGCAGAATCGGGCGGATGGTGCTGCGGTCAGCGATCAAGGAGAAGGGTATCGAGATCGTTGCCATTAACGATCTGACGGACGCAAAAACCCTCGCTCATCTTCTCAAGTATGATTCGGTTCATGGAATTTTCCCGGGCAAGGTTGAGGTCAAGGGGGATGAACTGATTGTCAACGGCAAGGGGATCAGGATCACCGCCATCAGGAATCCCGAAGAGCTCCCCTGGAAGAAGGAGAAGATCGACATAGTCCTCGAATCGACCGGTCTTTTCACCGCACGCGACAAGGCCGAGCTCCATCTGAAGGCGGGCGCAAAAAAGGTCATCATCTCCGCCCCCGCATCCGGTGAGGACATCACCATCGTCATGGGGGTCAACCATACCGCCTATGACGGCAAGAAGCACAACATCATCTCGAATGCATCCTGCACCACCAACTGCCTCGCACCGGTGGCGAAGGTCCTGAACGACACCTTCGGCATCGAGAAGGGGCTCGTAACGACGGTGCATGCCTACACCAACGACCAGAACATCCTCGACCTCCCCCATAAAGACCTGCGCAGAGCCAGGGCCGCCGCCCTCTCCATGATCCCTACCTCCACCGGCGCCGCCAAGGCGGTATCGCTCGTTCTCCCCGAACTGAAGGGGAAACTGGACGGGATGGCAATCCGGGTCCCGACCCCCAATGTATCGGTAGTCGATCTGGTGGCGGTCCTCAACAAGAAGGCCGACGCGGACAAGGTGAACGCCGCCCTGCAGAAGGCATCGAAGGGCGCCCTGAAGGGTATCCTCGGTTTCTGCGAAGAGCCTCTCGTCTCCATCGATTTCAACGGCAATCCCCTCTCCTCGATCGTTGACGCGGGGAGCACCAAGGTGATCGACGGGAACATGGTCAAGGTCCTCTCCTGGTATGACAATGAATGCGGATTTTCGCAGCGGGTCATCGATCTGATCAAGATGATCGGCGCCTAGCCAACCCTGAACAGGGGGGATTCGTCCCCCCTGTTTTTGTTTCTGCCATAGCAGGTATTTGGTCTATCCTTTACAATCCGGCAAAAATCGCCGTTTTCAAGCTCGCGGAGGAATAGATGGCCATTCGTTATATCGATGAAATAGAAGATCTTTCTGGCAAGAAAGTGTTCATGAGGGTCGATTTCAACGTCCCCCTGGACGATAACCAGAACATCACGGAAGATACCCGGATCAGGGCGGTGCTCCCCACCATCAACTATGCCCTGGACGCCAATGCCAAGGTGATCCTCGCCTCCCACCTGGGACGCCCCAAGGGGGAACGCAAGCCGAAATACTCCATGGCGCCGGCAGCCAAGCGGCTGTCGAGACTGCTCGGCAAGGATGTGAAGCTCGCCAGCGATTGCATCGGCGAGGAAGTCAGGAAGCAGATCGCTGCCATGCAGCCGGGCGATGTCCTGATGCTGGAGAACGTCCGGTTCTACGAGGGGGAGGAGAAGAACGACGGGAATTTCGCCATGGCCCTTGCCAACGACTGCGATATTTACGTCAACGACGCCTTTGCCGTGTCCCACCGCGCCCATGCCTCGGTTGAGGCGATTACCAAGTTCTTCCCGGTGATAGCCGCCGGTTTCCTGATGAAGAACGAGATGAACTACTTCGAGAAGGCGATGAAAAACCCGATCAGGCCGCTGGTCGCCATCCTCGGCGGTGCCAAGGTTTCTGGCAAGCTCGAGGTCCTGGGGAACCTCCTGAACAAGGTGGACAAGATCATCATCGGCGGAGGGATGGCATTTACCTTCCTGAAGGCGCTCGGCTACAATGTGGGAAAATCGCTGGTGGAGGAAGAGCTCCTGGAAACCGCCAGAAAGACCTATGACCTGGCCCGGGAAAAGGGGATAAAATTCTACCTGCCGGTCGATTGCGTGGCCGCCGACCGCTTCAATCCCGAGGCGGAGACCAAGGTCACCACGATCCAGGAGATACCTGAGGAGTGGATGGGGCTCGATATCGGCCCGGCCACGGTGACCCTGTTCAGCGAGGCGTTGCAGAACGCCAAGACCATCATCTGGAACGGCCCCATGGGGGTCTTTGAAATGGATGCCTTCTCCCGGGGTACCTTTGCCATGGTTACTGCTGTGGCCAATTCCTACGCCCTTACCATCGTCGGCGGCGGCGACACCGATTCCGCCGTGCACAGGGCCGGGGAATACGCCAAGATCAGCTACATATCCACCGGCGGCGGCGCCTTCCTGGAGCTCCTGGAAGGGAAAAAGCTCCCGGGCATCAGGGTCCTGGAGGAGAGCGGTAATTGACGGCGGGGATGCGGGGATGCGGAGATGGCATTAACCACTTCACCGCTTATCCGCATCACCGCTTGCACATGATCTTTTCGGAGGAAACATGAGAACACCTGTTATTGCGGGAAACTGGAAACTCTACAAGACTACCGGAGAGGCCGTCGAACTGGTCGGCAATCTCGCCCCGCTGGTAAAACATGC
>JAMPXD010000167.1 GCA_023701365.1 Geobacteraceae bacterium | reverse complement strand
GGTGGCGGCGATCCGCACCGCGTCGTGGTCGGTCTGCTGGTCCCCCTCGATCACCGCGCAGCGGAATTTCCCGCCGAGGTCGCGCAGGGTCCGCTCCAGGATGGCGGTCTTCCCCGAGCCGGGGGAGCTGACCAGGTTCAGGGCGAAGATCCCCTTGTCCCCGAACAGCGCCCGGTTGCCCGCGGCCAGCCGGTCGTTCTTGGCGAGGATGTCGGTCTCCACGGCGATCTTTCGCTGATCCCCGTGACCATGGTGCTCGCCGTGACCCTGGTCATGGTCATGGTCATGGTCATGATGATGATGCTGGTGCCCGTGGCCGTGCTCGTGGTGATGCTCGTCGCTGCCGCAGCCGCACGTGATGCACATGCTATTCCACCTCCAGTTCAGTTACCCGCAGCTCCTCGCCGCAGAGGAGCTCGACGCCGTAGCCGCCGCAGGCGGGACAGGGGTCGTAATAAGCGGTGACGCCGGATTCCGCGCCGCACCCCTGGCAGCGCCCCCGGCCCGGCACCAGTTCGATGAACAGGCGCGCCCCCTCCAGCAGGGTATCCCTGGTGCAGGCGTCAAAACAGAACTCGACCGCCGCCGGCACCACCCCGGCAAGCGCGCCGATCTCCAGGAAGACCGCAGTGACCCGGCGCCCCCCCGCATTTCTCTCGCAGATCTCCACCACGCTCTGCGTTAGCGCCATCTCGTGCATGACCACCCCGCTGTCAGAAACTATAGCAAAGATCGGCGGATTGTTAAAGCGATATAAGGGACTCGGTAAATACTAATGTACCAAGATCGCGCCTGGATTCGGAGTCAGATTTTGTTGCGCCGATTGAGTAAAACCGCAGGCGTGGCAGAGCCACGTTGAGGATTTTGCGATTGAGAAGCAACTAAATATGACCCGAAGGCAGGATGCGAGATGGTATTTTAGTATTTTCCGAGTCCCTAAGCCGGCCGAGATAGCCCTTGTCTCCCCCGGCGCCCCTGGTATATACTCGTCCCATCTGCCGCCGGAAAAGGAGCACCCTTGAGACTGAACGCCAAGCTGGTGATCATCATGCTTTCCCTCCTGGTGATCGCCATGCTGACCCTGTTCATCATGAACCAGTACAGCCAGACCGAACTGGTTCATGAAATCCAGGAGAGCTCCACTGAGGTCTCCAAGGCGATCCAGGTGAGCGTGGAAGACCTCACCTCCGGAATCGAGGCGGAACCGTCCCGGCTCAAGGAGTATCTGAAGGAGGCGAGAACCAGGGGAATCAACGAGATCAACATCATCAGCAACGAAGGGGAGATCATCAACTCGTCCGATCCGGCCAAGGTGGGGAAGCGCCGCGAGATCAGGAAGATGGAAAAGGGTCTCAAGGTGGTCCGGCAGGGGAAGGCAACCCCCCTCTCTTCCCAGCGCCCCTACGACCTGGTGGTGCCGGTGATCGTCGGCGACGAGCAGCTCGGCTACGTCCAGATCAACCTGCTGCTGGACAACATCCAGGCGATCCAGCATGCCAATTCCCTCCGGAGGCTGATCGCCACCTGCATGGTGTTCATGCTCGGGATCCTCCTCACCATCTTCCTCGCCGGGAGGTACACCAAGCCGATCCACCGGCTGGTTGACGGCGTGAAAAAGGTCTCGGCCGGCGACCTCTCGGTGACCTTCCCGGTCAAGGGGACGGACGAGATCGGCGAGCTGGCCGCCAGCTTCAACGAGATGGTCGCCAAGCTGCGGGAACGGGAAAGCCTGGAGAAACGGCTCTACGAGGCGGAGCACCTGTCAAAGGTGGGGCAGCTCGCCTCCGGCATCGCCCATGAGATCAGGAACCCCCTCAATTACATCAGCCTCGCCATCGACCACCTGAAGAGCGAGGTCCTCCCCGCCTGCGGCGAGAGGCAGCAGGAGCTGGCCACCCTCTTCGACAAGATCAAGGAAGAGGTGCGCCGGGTCAACTACATGGTGGTCAACTTCATGAACTACGGCAGGCCGCTGAAACTCCGGCTCGCCTCCCTCTCCTATCCGGAGCTGATCGCCAAGGCCCTGCCGCTCCTCCAGGGGAAGCTCGCCGAACAGCGGATCGAGGTGGTGACCGAGCTGGCGCCGGACCTCCCGCCGATGCAGGCGGACCCGGAGCTGCTGCGCAACTGCCTGTTCAACTTCATCACCAACGCGGCCCAGGCGATGCCGGGGGGAGGGCGAATCACCCTGGGGGGCAGATATGAGCCGGCCACCGCATCGTTTCGCCTCACCTTCGCCGACCAGGGGGAGGGGATAGCGGCCGAGGACACCCGGAAGATCTTTCAGCCCTATTTCACCACCAAGGAGGCAGGGATCGGACTCGGACTGGCCATCACCGAGCGGATCATCAAGGAGCACGGCGGCGAGATCCTGGTGGAGAGCGAGCTCGGCAGGGGGACGGTGTTCACTGTTGTTCTGCCGGGGCAGAAACAGCTTGAGGCGTAACGTAGGGGCGAGGCAGCCACCTCCGCCAAAGCAGCTCCCGCTGCGGCGGCCGGATGCCTCGCCCTCGGAGAACGAATGATGCCGAATCAGGGCGACGCATGCGTCGCCCCTACACGGATCGGATAATACAAGGGGCGCATGCCATGCGCCCCTACCTTGATTTCAGCTGAATTCGGAGAATTCGCTATGGCCGGCAGCATACTCATCGTGGACGACGAAAAAGGGCAGCGGGAGATCCTCAAGGCGATCCTGCAGAAGGAAGGATACCGGATCGTCGATCTGCCGGGGGGGAGGGAGGCCGTGGAACGGCTGGAACAGGAGGAGTTCGACCTGATCCTGACCGACCTGAAGATGCAGGGGATGTCCGGAATGGAGCTCCTGGAAAGGGTCCTGACCGACAACCCCGGCCAGTGCCTGGTGATGATGACCGCCCACGGCACGATCGACTCGGCGGTGGAGGCGATCAAGAAGGGGGCGTTCGACTACCTGGAAAAGCCGCTGGAACGGGAAGACCTCCTGCTCACCGTCCAGCGGGCGCTGGAACACGTGGCGCTCCTGCGGGAGAACCGGGTGCTCCAGAAGAAGCTGGCGGAGTGCCAGGGGATAGCCGGCATCATCGGCGACCATCCGAAGATCAGGGAGGTGTTCCGGGTCGTCGGCAAGGTCGCGCCGACCGGCTCGACGGTGCTCATCTACGGCGAATCGGGCACCGGCAAGGAGATGGTGGCCCGCGCCATCCATGACCAGAGCCCGAGGAAGGAGCGTCCCTTTTTCGCCATCAACTGCGCCGCCATCCCGGACACCCTGATGGAGTCCGAGCTGTTCGGCCACGAGAAGGGGGCGTTCACCGGCGCCAGCAGCCGGGAGATCGGGCTGTTCGAAGCAGCCGACGGCGGCACCGTGTTCCTGGACGAGATCGGCGAGATGAACGTGGCGATGCAGGCCAAGCTGCTGCGGGCCATCCAGGAGAAGGAGATCCGGCGGGTCGGCGGCAAGGTCAACGTCCCGGTGGACGTCCGGATCATCTCCGCCACCAACAAGGAGCTGGAGGCGGAAATCAGGCGGGGGGCCTTCCGCGAGGATCTCTATTACCGGCTCAACGTCCTCCGGATCAATCTCCCCCCACTGCGGGAGCGGGGGAGCGACATCGCCCTCCTGGCCGACTTTTTCGCGCGTAAATACAGCACTGCCGCCGGCCTCCCCCTCAGGGGGGTCAGCAGGCCGGCCCTCAAGCTCCTGATGAACTACCCCTGGCCCGGCAACGTCCGCCAGCTGGAGTCGGTGATCGAACGGGGGGTGCTGATGGCGGAGAGCGACCAGATCCAGCCGGAAGACCTGCCGGCCGAAGTGCACCAGGCCGCGACGGCTGGGCGGCTCCGCTTCGAGCTCCCCCTGGAAGGGCTCTCCATCGAGGAGCTGGAGCGGGACCTGATCATCAAGGCGATGGACCGGACCGGCTGGGTCATTGCCAAGGCGGCGCCGCTGCTCGGGATGAGCTACAAGACCCTCCAGTACCGGCTGGAAAAGTTCGGCATCGAAAAACCGTAACATCAGTTCGATGTTCGATGTTCAACGTTAAAACCTCGAACCTCGAACCCACGAACCTCGACTCTTCCCCGCTTGCCTTCCCCATTCTCCCTGCTATCATTATTGAGTCAATTTGCATTTGAATTCATTACGGCGCAGTAAAAGGCTCCAGATGCAAGGCGCGCGAGGAGCGGGGCGCGAGGCGTAGCATCGCTACGTTGAGCGTCACGCGACAAAGCGCAACGCCGCAGATGGACCTTTGACTGCGCCGTTGAGGAGCAAGCCATGGACTTCACCAAGATGATCCACCGCTTCACCGTCGTTCCCTCGCTGCCGGAAGAACTGGCGGCTTTGCAGAGAATCGCCTACAACCTCTGGTGGAGCTGGGAGCCCGAAGCGGTCGAGCTGTTCACCAGGCTCGACCCCGACCTCTGGCAGGCGACCCGCCACAATCCGGTCGAGATGCTCGGCATCCTCCAGCAGGTGACCCTGGAAGGGCTGAAGAGCGACGAGGGGTTCATGTCGCACCTGGCCCAGGTGGATGAGAAGCTGCGGGAATACCTCTGCGCCTCCACCTGGTACGAAAAGTCCTACAGGGGGGAGAAGACCCTCCATGCCGCCTACTTCTCCATGGAGTTCGGTCTCCACGAGTCGCTCCCCGTCTACTCGGGGGGGCTCGGGGTGCTGGCCGGCGACCACCTGAAGTCCGCCAGCGACCTCGGCATCCCGCTGGTGGGGGTGGGGCTCCTCTACCGCCAGGGCTATTTCCGCCAATACCTGAACATCGAGGGGTGGCAGCAGGAGTTCTACCCGGAAAACGACTTCTACAACCTGCCGCTCCGCCTGGAAAAGGACGACAGCGGTGCGCCGCGCCTGTTCGAGCTCGACCTCCAGGGGCGCCGGGTCAAGGTGCAGATCTGGCGGGTCCAGGTGGGACGGGTCCCCCTCTACCTGCTCGACACCAACCTGGACGAGAACGCCCCGGAAGACCGGGAGATCACCACCCGCCTCTACGGCGGGGACCAGGACATGCGGATCAGGCAGGAGATCCTCCTCGGCATCGGCGGGATCAGGGCCCTGCGCCTGCTGGGGATCGAGCCGAACGTCTGCCACATGAACGAGGGGCACGCCGCCTTCCTGGCGCTGGAACGGATCAGGCTCCTGATGGAGCAGGAAAAGCTCCGCTTCAGCGAGGCGCGCGAGGCGGTCCGGGCCGGCAACGTCTTCACCACCCACACCCCGGTGGAGGCGGGGATCGACCATTTCCCCGCCGACCTGCTGGAAAAATATCTGGGCCGCTATTACCGCGGCATGGGGCTGTCGCGCGAGGAGTTTCTCGGCCTGGGCCGACAGAACCCGAGGAACCACCACGAGACCTTCTGCATGGCGGTCCTGGCGCTGCGGCTGGCCAGCCACTCCAACGGGGTGAGCCGGCTCCATGGCGAGGTCTCGCGCAAGATGTGGCGAAACATCTGGGCCGAGCTCCCGGAAGAACACCTGCCGCTGGTCTCCGTCACCAACGGCATCCACATGAAGACCTGGCTGTCCGGCGACCTGGCGGGGCTCCTGGTCCGCTACCTCGGCTCCCGCTGGCTGGAGGACTCCACCAATACCGCCCTCTGGCGCAAGGTCGCGCGCATCCCCGACATCGAGCTCTGGCGCAGCCACAAGCGGGGGCGGGAACGGCTGGTGGACTTCGCCCGCAAGCGCCTCAAGGACCAGCTCACCCAGGTGGGGGCGACCGTCAAGGAGATCGAAGTGGCCGCGGAGGTGCTCGACCCGGATATCCTGACCATCGGCTTCGCCCGCCGGTTCGCCACCTACAAGCGGGGCACCCTGCTGTTCCGCGACCTGGAGAGGCTGGCGCGGATCCTGAACGACCCGGACCGGCCGGTCCAGATCATCTTTGCCGGCAAGGCGCATCCCGCCGACCACCAGGGGAAGGAGCTGATCCGCCAGATCGTCCAGCTGTCCCACCAGGAACGGTTCCGGCACCGGATCGTGTTCATCGAGGATTATGACATGGGGGTGGCCCGACACCTGGTGCAGGGGGTGGACGTCTGGCTGAACACCCCGCTGCGGCCGATGGAAGCGAGCGGCACCAGCGGGATGAAGGTCGCCTTCAACGGCGGCCTCAACATGAGCGTGCTGGACGGCTGGTGGTGCGAGGGTTATCAGACCAACAACGGCTGGGCTATCGGCAGGGGGGAGGTCTACGACGACATCGAGTACCAGAACGAGGTGGAGAGCCGGGCCATCTACGACCTCCTGGAAAAGGAGATCGTCCCCCTGTTCTACGACCGCGGCCAGGACGGCATCCCCCGCGGCTGGACCACCTGCATGAAGGCATCGCTGCAGTCACTCTGCCCGGTGTTCAGCACCGACCGGATGGTCCAGGAGTACACCCGGCACTGCTACGCCCCGTCCCACGAGATGTGGCGCAAACTGTCGCACAACGACCTGGCGCTGGCCGTCGACCTCTCCGCCTGGAAGGAGAAGATGCACCGGCTCTGGCACCAGGTGCGGATCGAGGAGGTCGGGGCGGAAGGGACCGGCGAGGTCACGGTCGGCGCCATGATCCCGATCAGGGCCAGGCTCTTCACCGGCGAGATTCCCCTCACGGAGATCGCCGTCGATGCCTATTTCGGGGTGCTCGACTCCCGCGGCGCCATCGTCGGCGGCGAGCTGGTCCCCCTTGAGCCGGCCGGCGAATACGGCCCGGGCGCCCATCACTTCGCGGGCGAGATCGAATGCCGCTTCAGCGGCCGGCACGGCTTCATGCTCCGGGTCATGCCGAAACACCCGGAACTGGGGGCGATCTACGAGGCGGGGCTGCTCCTCTGGGGATAGATTTTTTCGTTGAAAAACTGTGGGCAAGCCGCTATATTTGCGGGGTTTGACACTCCGTGAAAAGAAAGAGCCATGCGCCTTGCCACCCGTCTTACCCTGCTCCTGATCGCACTGGCGATGTCCGCCTGCACCAGCATGGTCCCCCGTGACAGCCTCCCCTATCCCCTGACCAACGAGGCTTCCGGCGAGCAGGTGAAGGTGGTCGCCATCCCCCTGCCGGTCATCGCCACCAGCCCCAATGAAGGGGTCATCGCCGGCGCCCTCACCGCCTTCCTCCTCCACAACCGGCGGGACGAGGTGACCTCCCTGCTGGCGCCCCAGGCAAACTACAACCAGAACTTCGGCACCACCTTCTCCCTGTACGGCGCCCTCTATCCCGACCCGGAGCAGTTCTGGGAGTTCAACCTCTCCAGGTCGACCAGGGTGAACGAGGACTACGAGGTGAGGTACATCAACCGGGCGCTGCTGGGGAAAAAGCTGGAGCTCAACCTGTTCCCCTACTACTTCACCGACGGCTCGGCCCGGTTCTTCGGTTTCCAGTCACAAAGCAGGAAAGAGAACGAGACCAACTACGGCGACCAGGAGTACGGCTTCACCCTCTCGGCCGGCTACCAGATTTCCAGGCATTTTCAGCTGGTGCTCGGGGAACGGTTCCGGAAGGTCAACATCGTCCAGGGGGCGGTGACCAGGGTGCCGTTCATCCGCGACCTCTTTTCCCCCCCGGAGGTGCCGGGGATCGACGGCTTCACCACCCATGCCCAGAAACTGGCGATCGTCTACAGCACCCTCAACTCACCCACCATGCCGACCTTCGGCGGCTATGCCAAGATATCCGTGGAAAACAGCTCGCAATTCCTGGGGAGCAGCGCCGACTACCGCCATTATGAGGCGGAGCTGAAGGGGTTCGTCCCGATCGACGACAGCCGCTACATCACGGCGTTCCGGCTGGTCTACAACCAGACCCTCGGCAGCGACGTCCCCTTTCTCGAGAGGAGCATCCTCGGCGGGGAGACCACCCTGCGGGGCTACGGCCGCAACCGCTTCATCGACAGCAGCTATTTCCTGCTGAACCTGGAGGAGCGGATCAGGCTGTTCCGCTGGGAGATCTTCGACGTGAACGCGGACTGGGAAGTGGCCCCCTTCATCGACTTCGGCTCGGTGATGGAATCGCTGGACCAGGCAGAGACCCGCAACTTTGAATTCAATCCGGGCATCGGCTTCCGGGCGATCGTCCGCCCCAACATCATCGGCCGGGTCGACATGGGGTTCGGCAAGGATGGCCCGGCGGTGTTCGTCGGGCTGGGCTACCCCTTTTAAAGGATGAAGGATGAATTATGAAGTATGAGTTTTTCGATTTTGAATCCTTCATAATTCATACTTCATAATTCATCCTTTCCCAAGGCGGAGCCTTGGAAGCTCCCCCGCCGCGCCAGCTCCGCATCGATGGCGTTCAGCACCTCGAACTTGGCCAGTGACCAGAGCGGCGCGACCAGGTCGCGGCCGCCGTCGCCGGTCAGGCGCTGGATCGAAATACGCGGGTCGAGCCGCTCCAGGAAGTCGCAGACCAGCCCCACGTAATCGTCCCGCTCCATGAGCCTTATTTCCTCCCGCCCATGCATCTGCGCCAGAGCGGTCCCCTGCATGACGTGGAGCAGGTGGATCTTCACCCCGTCCACGCCGAGCCCGTTGAGGATAGCCGGGGTGGCGAGCATCTCCTCCCGGCTCTCCCCCGGCAGGCCGAGGATGACATGGGCGCAGACCCTGATCCCCCGCTCCCTGCAACCCTTGACCGCAGCGGCAAAGGGGGCGAACCCGTGTCCCCGGTTGAGCAGCCGCAGGGTCCGGTCGAGGGGGGACTGGAGCCCCAGCTCAAGCCAGAACCAGCTCTGCCGGGCGTACTCCGCCAGGAGGTCGAGGGTCGCCGGGGGCAGACAGTCGGGGCGGGTGCCGACGATCAGCCCGACCACGTCCGCAACCGCCAGCGCCTCGTCGTAGAGCGGCCTGAGGCGCTCCGCCGGGGCGTAGGTGTTGGAGTAGGACTGGAAGTAGGCGATGAACTTCTTCGCCTTGTACTTCCTGATCATCACCTCCTTCCCTTCCTCGATCTGCACCGCCACCGGCGCACCGCGGCTGATGCCGAACGAGCCGGAACCGGAGCCGCCGCAGAAGATGCACCCCGCGGTGCCGACCGTGCCGTCCCGGTTCGGGCAGGTGAACCCCGCATCAACGGAAATACGGTGGACCCGGCAGCCGAAGGTCCGCTTCAGCTCCTCGGAAAAGGCGTTGTAGCGTTTGATGGTCATAGTTGCAAAATCCGGAGTAGACTGGACACCGATTCCGATTTGAACTGGACACCAATTCCGGAAAAGGTTGGACAGTCAATCCGGTTTTAAGTGGACACCGATTCCGGTTTTAGCTGGACACTTTTTCGGGT
>JAMPXD010000166.1 GCA_023701365.1 Geobacteraceae bacterium | reverse complement strand
TTTTACGGCTCTTTTCGCTCATTGCCTGCTCCTTTTTATCGCAGGCTACCATCTTAAACTATTGTCCGGAAATTGGGGTCCACTATACGGTCCATCGCATTCTTTCCAAATCATTATCAAGCTTATTACTTTTTCCAGAATTCAAATCGCGGAATGTCAAAACAAAATTTTCGAACGCGTCTTCTCCACCTTTTGATTTTGGGATCAAATGATCAATTACCATTTCTTCTTCACTTACAGGCCGACCGGTGAAAAAGCATTGGCCTTTGTATGCTCTATAAATGGCTTTTCTTACATCTGGGTTGCTTATTGATATTTTCATATTCTTTCCTTGCATAACGGTATGAGGGTCTGCTGTGGAGCGTCAGCGGAAACAGCAGCACCCGAGTGTTGGCCATTGCGTTTATGGTCTGACAATTCGAGAACCATATATCTGTGCAAATTTAGATTGAATTTGCCGCAATAATGCGCTGTCATGACTCGATATTCCTCTATCGTAGATAACAGTCTCGAAGCCTGTTGCAAGAAGATTGATGTCCTTTATGTGATAAATATATTTCATACAGACTAGGACGGCTATAATGCTTGTGTTTAGAATATTTCTCCACTCTTCCCTGTGATTTTCTATAAAGTGATTTGTATGTCGGTTGGCATGAAGGGGGATTTCCGATTGGGTATTTACAACGAGGATGTTGCGATCGGTCTCATATAGTTTATCAATCGCAAATGCGATCATACCTTGCTTGATTACGGAGTGTCTTTTTCTAATTTGATTTTTGGCTGACCTCAAGTTTTCTCTGACGTTCTTTTGGGAGTACGGTCTTTTGCATTGAACTCCAATATGGTAGCCATCAAGGTATAGCTGTATGTCATCAAAGCCTGTAATATGGATTCCAGCTTCATGAAACCGTGCCGCCAATTCAAGCTCGAACAGCTTATTTCTGCTCTGCGCCGAGTTCGGTGTTTCGTCCCTTGGTAAAAGAGGCCCACCTACTACATCCTTTAGTGTCTGACGAGGCAATTTTGCACTTTCTACATTTTTCAGAACGGAGTGAATCCTGATGAAAGCATCGCACTCAGTTAATGAAAGCCACAGTTCCTCATTTCCTTTCTCTTCTATAAGTGCTTCAATCTTTCCTGCATTGTACCTCTTGACTATTTCCTGAACATTTGAATATACCAAGTCAAAGCGAGTTCCAGCAGTCTTTATCTGTGCTTTTTCAGACAGCCAAACTGCTGCCTCGGATAGTTGGGCCAACAGTTGATCGTACTTCGTTCTCGTCAGCATCTGCATTTTCCCTCTGGTCAACGTCCAGTAGGATGACCGGCTGGTTGGCGAGCCGTCAGCTTCATCGACGGTTCAACGGGGCCGCCGTTGACCCGTCCGGGCAGCCTTTTCGCCCGGTCGGTGTCGAACGGTGTGGTTGGGAATCGCATTTTCAGTATATTTCACTCCAAAGGGCTAGACCTCTCATTTCCCAGTTCCTTCTAAAAATCGATCTAATATTTTCACTAATATTTGATGAGGTAAGGTACGGAGACAAGAAATTAAAACCCTCTTGAACCACCATAACTCCTGATATCTGCGATATTTTAAAAATTCTTCGGAGGAAATTGAATTATCTTCTACATTTTTTATTGTGTATTTAATTGACGTATATTTCTTATATTCATCACTCCTCATCAACTTGCAAATATCGTAATACACTTCAAAAAAAGTAAATATATTAGTTATATTTGGTTCTGTTGGGTATTGGCTGGTTTTGTTATTTGCTATATATAAGAACTCGTCAAAATCTATACAATATTCAACAATGTTGCCATTTTTCTTGTATGTTACTGAGCGTGTGCCACCATTTTTATAATAGTCAGCGTTTATAAAAACAATATCATTGAACTCTAAATGAGACAAATACAGTACAAGCACAGTGCTAACTGCAATTATAAGGCGAAAATATTTTTTTGATTTCATAATTTTCTCTGTAAAGTCACCTTGCTTTGCATTTTTGCTCCGCTATTTTAGCCGATGTCGCCACTCAAGCCAACTTCTGCCGCGCCAAGTCTCGGTTTTCCTCGGTTTGCCCAACTCGTAGATCACCGGTATCCGTATATAAGTGACATGTCACCTATATACGTAAACAGTACCGTATATAAGGAACCAGGCACTCACCTATATACGTGGCTTCATCCCGCTTTTCATGGCAAGAGCTGGTAACCGGTATAGGTGACTTGTTCTCCGTATACCTGACCTGCCGGTTCGGTCTGCTCGCATTCGTACCCCGGCCTGCCGCCTACTCCCTCACGATCCGTTCCACCAGTGTCGAGTCACCCCGAATCGCACCAAAACAGACCCGCCAGACCCGTTCCTCCAGATTCCAGCGCCCCCCGGCGGCTTTCAGTTTCTCCCGCAGGGAAAGTCACCGGGTCATGTTTGACATTTAAACATTCCCCATCCCCCCTATAAATCTTCAAATGTCAAACATGACCCCATAGGTTCCCGGAATCCTAGCCCTCACCCGGGTCGAGGCTTCCAGGAGGGCGGTCCCCTCGCGGTTCCCGCCCCTCCCGCTTGCGCGGGATTCGGCTACATTGTCGGAAGGGCTTCGCACCAGCATGGATGCACCATAACAGCACGCCTTCCTAGGGAAAGTCACCGGGTCATGTTTGACATTTAAACATTCCCCATCCCCCCTATAAATCTTCAAATGTCAAACATGACCCCATAGGTTCCCCCATAGGTTCCCCAAAGCCTCATGTTGGTCATCCAGAATAGACTGAAAAAGAATGCAGGCCAGGAAAACCCTTCTTTTACGGCTACAAGAAAATCTAGTGTCGGATGTTTGTAAATATTGTAATTCCTCATCGGGAAGTCACCGGGGGAAGTCACCGGGACGGGGAAGTCACCGGGACGTTGTTGTTTTGTCGATTCTGAAATCGTATCATATTGAATAACCGTTATCCGAACCATCGATATCCGGAAGAGTTTCTCCCCGCTTCTTTGCCGTGAATACTCCCGACCGCGTCATTCGCAGGTGTCGAGCGACCTCCGCGCCCGAGTGACCCACCGCAATCGCAGCATGACACACAGCTGATCTCGCATCGAGAACGCGCGGGAGTCTCGATCTGGATGCAACGGCCCGAGGGGAGACTTCGAACTTCTCGGCGAATCTGTCAATAATCGTCTTTAACGGTTCCAGCACGGGGATGCGCTCCCTCAAAGAACTTTCTGCTCTTAGTCGCTCGGTAAAGTCAGCGTCTCCCAGAATCCGAGAATCGCCGGGTGGTCCCCCCCATTGGTTCCCGACCGGGGCCTAATAAGTGTTGGGACATCATTAGCTTTTCATCTTTGTCCTTGACATTCGGGCAATATTGCCCGACAATTTACTCCTATGAAAGGCAACGAGTTCATCAAGCGGCTGCGGAAGCTGGCCAAAGAGCGTGGTCTCTTTTTTCAACTGGATGCCGCTCGTGGCAAGGGTAGCCACGTCACTCTCTACCTCGGAGACAAGCTTACCATTGTTCGGAACCCGAAAGATGAACTCAAAACCGGCACCTTCCACGGTATGCTCAAGCAACTGGGCATTGATCCGGAAGATATTTAGGAGACAGTTATGGAACGCATGATTTATCCCGTCCGATTAACCCCCGACAGTGTTGACGGCGGTTTCACCGTTACTTGCCGTGACTTCCCGGAAGTCATTACCCAAGGTGACACCCTCACTGACTGCCTTGCCGAAGCCGCCGACTGTCTCGAAGAAGCTATTGCCTCGCGTATCAAGCGAGGCGCCGACATCCCTAATCCCTCCGAACCGCAGGATGGCGAACAGCTCGTAGCAGTCCCCCTTTCCATGTCTCTTAAGGCCGCCCTTTACCAATCCATGAAAGAAGAGGGGATCAGCAAAAGCGAATTAGCCAGGCGTATGGGTATCGACGAAAAAGATGTCCGGCGCATGCTCGATCCTCGTCACCCTACCAAAGCTCCGGCGCTAGAGCGGGCATTGGCCTTACTTGGAAGACGGGTTGTGGTCGAAATTAGTAAGGCCGCCTGAGTCATTTTGGACTCGGCGGCTCTACGCCTAAAGTATTTTCCATCTTTATAGCCTTTTCTTCGATTGAAAATCTAGATCATAGATCTCTAGCCCAGTACTGATGTTCGTGGTCCTGAGTACATTTCAGACCAACCTTAGTGATATCAAAGTCACCACCGAATGGGCTCCGAACTCCAGATAAATCAGCTGTGTCCATAAATGCATCTGAAGTCCACTTCTTATTTACCATTCCTGCTTTAAGCTTCGCTTTACAGACAGGACATTTCACTTTTTAGCGTGCCGGCATGATACGCCTTTTATGAGCTATTTTCAATCTGGATTTCGCGGGAGATGCATCCCCGGCTGCAATGTGAAATTCCGCCGCCGCTGGCTTTCATGGCGGTCTTGGGTATACTTTACTCAGATGAGATAACGAGAGGGGGACATGCCCATGCTACTGGAGAAAACCTGGTTCACCCTGGAAGAGGCGGAGTCGAAGTTCGGCGTCGAGAAGGCCTTGATCCTGGAATGGGTCGATGAGGGGGTGGTGCGGTGCGAGATGGAGAAGGAAAAGGTCGCGCGGGTCAATGCCGACGACCTGGAGCTGATGATGAAGGAACGGGTCCGGATTTGAATCAAAAACCTTAATCATCCACGAAGGACACGAAGTTTCACGAAGAAATACCAATAATTACAAATTTGTTGATGATCTGATTTTCTTCGTGCTTCTTCGTGTTCTTCGTGGATAAAATGCCTGTTCTGGATTATTCCCCCACCAACCCCTTCAACTCCCCGATCAATTCCCCAAGAAAATCGTAACCCCTCTGCCAGAAACCGGGGTCCCCCAGGTCGATCCCGCCGGGCCTTACCGTGTCCGCCGGGGACTGGGAGCCGCCGCTCGCCAGGATCGCCTCGTAGGCGGGGATGAAGGCGGCCCCTTCCCGGAGATAGGTGCGGTAGAGGGAGAGGACCAGCAGCTCGGCGAAGGTGTAGGAGTAGCAGTAGAAGCGGGCATGGATGAAGTGGGAGATGTAGCTCCATCCCCAGGCGTATGGCTCGATCATCTCCACCGCGTCGCCGTACAGCTTGCCGTTCTCCTCCCACCAGAGGTCCTTGAGACGGGCCGAGGTGAGGAGCCCGTCCTTCCGCTCCAGGTGCATCCGCTCCTCGAAACGGGTCAGGACGTTCTGGCGGAAGGTGGTGGCGATGATGTCCTCGATCTTGGCGCACAGCAGCGCGATCTTCACCTGCGGGTCGCTCTCCCTCTCCAGCAGGAGGCGGGTCAGCAGCATCTCGCCGAACACCGAGGCGGTCTCCGCCAGGGGGAGGGGGGCGTGGTAGTTGAGCGTGGTCTGCCGCTGGGCGAGGAGGTAGTGGAGGCCGTGCCCCAGCTCATGGGCGAGGGTGGCCACGTCCCGCAGGTTGCCGGTGAAGTTGAGCAGGAGATAGGGGGGGAGCGACGGGGTCATCCCCATGCAGTAGGCGCCGCCACCCTTGCCGGGGCGGGGGAGGACGTCGATCCGCCGCTCCGCGAAGAACGCCTCGATCAACGGCCGGTAGGCGGGGTTGAAGTTGCCGTAGGCCTCCAGCACCAGCTCCTTCGCCTCGGCGAAGCTGTAGCGGCGCTCCACCTCCCCCAGCGGCGCGTAGATGTCGCTGTTCTTCAGTCGCGGCAGTTTCAGCAGCCGCGCCTTGAGGCGGAAGTAGTCGCGGGCCAGCGGGTAGTTCTCCTCGGAGACCGCCATCAGCCGGCCGACGGTCTCGGCCGACAGCTCGTTGCCGATGTTGGTCGGCTCCATGGGGGAGCTGTAGCCGCGCAGCTCCAGCTCCTGGGAGTGGTCGAGGGCGACGTTGTTGAAGACCGCCGAGTAGACGATGCCGTGCTCCTCGTGGCGCTTGAGAAAGGCGGAGAAGGCCCGCTCCCGCAGCTCCGGGTCCGGGTGATGGAGAAAACCGAGGAGCTCCTCGCCGCTGAACTCCCGCTTCTCCCCCTCGACGGTGAGGGTGAAGCGAAACGATGCGGAGAGCTCGTCGAACAGCCGGCTGAAGGCATCGGCGCCGGTCAGCCCCTTCTGCTTCAGGAGCTGCTCCTCCCGCTCCGGCAGGGTGTGGTGCCGGAACTTCCGGACCATCTCCAGGTGGTGCCGGTAATTGGCGAGTATTTCATCCCTGGCCAGCGCGGCGAACTGATCGTCCGGGATCTCCATGATCTCCAGGTCGAAGAACAGGAGCTCCCGGGCCATCAGGTTGCCGAACTCCGCGGCCCGCTGGGACAGGGTCTTGTTCAGGTCGTCGCCGCTGTCGGCGGAGAAGAGGAGGTGGGCGTAGAGCTGGGGCTTGACGAGCAGCTCCTCTAGCGCCTCGTATGCCGCGAGTGCCTCTCTCAGCCCCTCTCCGCCCAGGGCGGAGACCTTCCCCAGGTAGGTCTCGCGGAACGCCTTGGCCCGGGCGGCTCCCTCCGTGAAGTCCCGCTCCAGCTCCGCCGCGTTCGGGGCGGGGTAGAGGGGGGTGGTGTCCCATAACAATTGAGATACGTCGTATTCCATGTTTTGCTCCTTCAGGCAAAAAAAGAGAGCATGTGAGCGCTCCCCTTTATGCGGCACGTTGGCATTTACCAGAAAAGATGATAATCGCTCGGGGCGCGCCTGTCAAGGCGGGCGGTGAAAAGCGGTCCGCCATAATCATGTTGACACCCGGCCGTGTCAGGGTGTATTGAACAACCAGAATTTAGTGACGGACGCCGTCCGACGAGGAGAAGCGCACCGCTTGATCAGCTCCCTGGCGAAAAGAGTTTCCATACTGGCTCCACCCGCCGTGCTGCTGGTCGCGGCATACCTGGGAATGACCCGCATCGCCGCCGTTCCGCCGCCCTGGCGGGAGATCCTCCCCTCTCTCCCTTACGCGGCCATTGCCGTGGGGATGTTCCTCAGCCTCCATTTCCACCGCAGCCGCGTCTTCTTCGTGCTCCTCATCTTGGCCGTCTTCTCCTGGAGCAGCAGCGCCTACCTCTTGGCCGGGTCCACCGACTTCCCCGGCCGGATGATCTCCCAGGCCCTCTTTCTGCTGGTCCCGTTGAACATCACCCTGTTCTGCTTCATGCGGGAGCGGGGGATATTCACCGTCGGGGGAAGGCTCCGGCTCGGCTTTCTCGCTGTCCAGGCGGGGCTTGTCGGCTGGTTCGTCCGCTACAACTACACCGGCGTGGAAGAGCTCCTGACCCGCAAGCTCCTGGCGACCCCTTTCCTCGATGCTCTTCCTGTATCCCAGAGCGCCTTTTTCGTCTTCTGCGCCGGTTTCCTCCTGATGACCGTCCGGATCATCACCCGCCAGTCCCACATCGACAGCGGCCTGCTGGGGGCCATGGCCGCCGTCGCCCTTGTCAGCGCCCGCCAGGCGGACCCGGACGCTGCCCTCGCCTTCGTCACTGCGGCTGCCCTGACCCTCGTCCTGAGCATTCTCCGGGACACCTACAACATGGCCTTCAGGGACGACCTGACCGGCCTTCCTTCGCGCCGCTCCCTGAACGAGCAGCTTGCGGGGCTCGGCCGCAGGTACGTGGTCGCCATGGTGGACGTGGACCATTTCAAGCGGTTCAACGACACCTACGGCCACGACGTGGGGGACCAGGTCCTGAAGATGGTGGCCACCAAGATCCAGGGGGTCAGGGGGGGAGGAAAGGCATTCCGCTACGGCGGCGAGGAGTTCACCATCATCTTCCCCCGCAAGGGTGGCGCCGAGACCCTTCCCCATCTGGAGGAGCTCAGAAAGACCATTGCCGGCTACAAGCTCTGGCTCCGCAGCCCGGAGCGGCCGAAAAAGGCGAAGGATGCGGAAAAGCTCCGCGGCGACAAGGGGGGGGAGGTGGCGATGTCGGTCACGGTCAGCATCGGCGTTGCCGAAAGCGAGGACGGCAGCACCCCGGCGGAAGTGATAAAAAATGCGGACAAGGCCCTCTACCGGGCAAAGCACAAGGGGCGGAACCAGGTCTGCCGGTAATTCCCCGGCTTCCTTACGGCATTAGGGTGAGATGCCCCATAGTATGGTCCGATATAATCCAAGATGCGCTATATAACACTATATGAATATTATAATTAATGTCCCTGGTGTCGTAACGTTGCGTATTTGCTGAGAAACTACTTTCATATCGAAGCGGTACTGTAATTGCAGAAGGTTTCACATCGTCCCGGTTTGGCGGGATCATCCATTTCCGGAAAGCCGATGTTGCACGGAGGGCTATGGCCCGGTGCAACCGGTTCTGCGGATAGCCTGGGGAGACGTGAAACCATGAAGAACAAGAAGAGGGTGCTCATTATCGATCAGCACGAGGAGTTCCGTGAGGATCTGAAGGATTTGGTCGGACAGGCCGCCGGCTACCGGTTCGTGGCCGAAGCGGGGAGCGGCCGGGAAGGGATGGAGCGGGCGCGGGAGGTGGCCCCTGATCTGGTCATCATGGACTACACCCTCCCTGACATGAGCGGAATGAGGGTGATGCGGGAACTGAGGCGCCTTGATCATCCGGCGAAGATCCTTGTCGTCAGCGCCTGCGCCAGGTACGACAACGTCGCCATGGCGTTAAGGGCCGGCGCCAGGGGGTTTGCTGTCAAGCATGGAATAGACGACTCTCTGCTGGAGGCAATGGATACCCTGGACCGGGGTAATTATTTTCTGGACGACGAAGTTTACCAGGAAGTGTTGCTCAGCATGTTGACCGGATCGGCGTGACTTTCCGGCCCGACAGCTACAATCAAAGGCCCGCAGCAGCGGGCCTTTTTGTTTCTCCGGGTCGCCGGGAGAGGCGGCTTAACGCCGCTTGGCGAGCACCAGAATCCCCAGGGGGATCGTGGTTATGGCGCCGACCAGGAACAGGGTCAGCCCAACGGCCTTGCGTTGTTTCTTGTTAAGCCGTTCCGCGAGAAGAAGGGCGAGCCCGCCGCCGAGCATGACGCGGGTCCCGGCGATGAGAGAGAGTTCGGGGAGGGAGAGTCTGGTTTCCTTCATGGCGCCTCCTTTGCCGCGACGCCAAGAGTTCAAGGCTGCCGCGCACCAGTTTATGATAATTATACCGGCAAATCTGCTGATTGCAGCGTTTCGCTATTTTCCGGTCGCTTTCCCCGGCGGATGTGATATTTTTGAGAAGGCATGGCCAGCGCCGTTTATCCCGGAAAAGGAAAGCGGGGACCGCGATGAAAGAGCTTCTGATAAAATGGATCGTCAACAGCACGGCGCTCCTGGTCGTTGTTCACAGCGTCTCGGGGGTCACCGTCGCCAACTGGCCGACCGTCTTCGTCGCCGCCCTGGTGCTGGGTCTTCTCAATGCCTTTCTCCGGCCGGTCCTGGTCTTTCTCACCTT
>JAMPXD010000165.1 GCA_023701365.1 Geobacteraceae bacterium | reverse complement strand
TCGCAGCGGGCGCCGCAGGCAACACACTTTCCCTCGATATGGCGGGCCTTGCCGCGGGGCTTCTTGATCGGTTTCTTTGGTTCGGTCATGGATGTATCCCTCAATCTCTTGAACGCGGAGTGCGGAGTGCGGAATTCGGAATGAAATCTTTTTATTCCGCACTCCGCATTCCGCACTAGATGGCAAGCATGTCCTTGCTGAGCAGCTTGTCGATCAGCAGATCGGCCGTCCCCGCCGGGTCGTTCACCCCATCGCCGATGATCTCGCCCTGGTCGCGCTCCGGCGAGAAGATCTTGCTGACCCAGGTCGGTGACCCCTTGAGGCCGACCGTCTCGACATCGAGCTTCAGGACCGCATTGTCCCAGACCTTTACCTCGGTCTCCTGGGCCACCAGGCGCATCGGCACGGTGGGATAGCGGGGCCGGTTGAGCTCGCGAACAACCGTGATCATCACCGGCAGCGGCGCCTCAACGACCTCATGCCGCCCTTCCAGCTTGCGCCTGACCCGGATCACCTTCCGTTCCAGGTCGAGGGACTCGATCCGGTCGACCAGGGTGAGCTGGGTGAAGCGGAGCCGGGTGGCTATCCCCGGGCCGACCTGGGCCGTGTCGCCATCGATGGTCTGCTTGCCGCAGAAGACGATGCCCACTTCTTCCTCTGCGCCCAGCCGTTCGATGGCGGCGGAAAGGACCTTGCTGGTGGCCAGGGTGTCGGCTCCGCCGAAGCAGCGGTCGGAAAGCAGGATCGCCTCGTCGACGCCGAGTGCGCAGGCCTTCCTCAGGGTCGCCTCGGCGTTGGGAGGCCCCATGGAGAGCGCCACTGCCCGCAGGCCGTAGCGCTCCTTGAGGTTCAGGCTCTCCTCCAGGGCATGGGTATCGTAGGGGTTGACGATGAAGGGAATCCCCTCCCGGACCAGGGTATTGGTAACCGGGTCGATCTTCACCTGGGTAGTGTCGGGGACCTGTTTGATGCAGGAGATGACGAGCATGAACTACTCCTTACCACTTCGGTAAATCTATATAGTAAATTAGTACCACATTACCAAATTTCTGCCAAAAAAAATCATGCCGCTTCCGAAGATACCAGCCAGCTCAACGCATCGTCATAACTGTCAAACGATCCCACGTGATGCCCGATCGAGGTGATGAACCGTTCCAGTCCCGTCCTCAATTTCGCATCCGTGACACCGCTGACGGCTCCTCGCAACACATGATGATCACACTGTTCAATGAGATCCTTCAGATACCCTTCCAGCTGTTCATCATGTTTCACATTGGCCAGTTGCGCCACCGCCAGCACCGTGTTCCTGGGCATCCTCCTGATGATGTCCTCGCCATGCATGATCACCTGATGCGCATCTTCCGTGCCGAGTTCAGACAAGTCGCAGACAAATACCATTTTTGTTCCATGCTTGATGAACCTTGCCCTTCTCATCTTGTCGATCCGTTTCATGGCGCACCTCATTCCTTTGACAGCCGACCCACCTCCACGAAGATTTCAGGCAATAACATTATTTGGTATAAAAGTACCGCTTTACCTTTTAGTTGTCAAGCGTTTTCTTACATTGCCAGTCGTGCACCCAGCATCACCAGGATCCCCCCCGCGACCTTGCCGATATGGCCGCCGACTTTCGGTTTCCTTTGCAGCCAGGAGCCGATCGATCCGGAACAGATGCCGACCAGGCTGAATCCCGCCAAGGTCAGCAGGATGAAGGTGCAGCCATAAATGAACATCTGGATCCTGATGTAACCGCGGCTGTAATCGACGAATTGGGGGAAAAAGGCGAGGAAGAACACTGCCACCTTTGGATTCAACACGTTGGCGATGATGCTCTGCCGAAAGATGGCCCTGCACTTCAGCATGTCCGAACCGGCATCGGCGGCATAGCGGAAGTCGCTCTGAAACATCCTTATGCCCAGGTAAATCAGATAGAGGGCGCCGGCATACTTGACCAGCCGAAATGCGGTTGCAGATGAGGTCAACAGGGCGGACAAGCCGACGATTGCCAGAAAGATGTGGAAGAAATTGCCGAGGCTGAAACCGGCGGCAGCGGCCAGGGCCGCCTTCCGGCCCTGGGCCATGCCGCGGGTCATGACATATATGATGTCGGGACCCGGAGTAAAGATGAGCAGGATGGCGGCGGCCGAGAATAAGGCGAGCTGATTGAGCGAGATCATCTGATGGTCTCTCTGAACTCCATGGTATAGCCGATCCTGAACGCCCCCCAGTGCCGGCCGTTCAGATGCAACGGCGCCGAGATGTCCCAGATCTTCGCGCCGGTGTCCTGGGAGTAGACCTGAACCAGCGTTCCTTGTCCGTTGCGGGCCGCGGCAATTCCCACCGGGTCGTTGAAAATCCGTTTGCTGCGGTTGCCGCTCAGGTCTCTTTCCCGGTCACCGGTGAGCGGCAGCGAATACCTGCTGTTATGGGTCGGCAGGTAACCGTTGCGGTCAACCAGCACCGCGGTGATCACCTGATCGTCCCTGTCGAGGAACTCGTCCAGCATCCCCTGGATCGTCTCATCGAGATAGACATCGTAGCTGGTATGATACTTCTGCGGCTCCGTGCCGGCAATGGGTAGGTAATTCTCGTCGAACAGCTCCGCCATGGTGAACCTGCCGCTGGCCACCGCCCGGGTCAACACCTGCTCCATGGCCCTTGCCCCGGACAAGGCCGCGGCTTTCCCCTTCGCCTGGATCTCTTCCTCCATCAGCCCCTTGAGCATCGCGGCCAACTCCATGATCCCGGTGATGGCCCGGTCGGTCTCCCTGGCACTCTCGGCAAACTGTTGCGCCACATCCCGCACCTCGGTCATGGTGACCGCCATCTGCTCGCACGCCGACGTCTGCTGCCGGGTCGACAGGCTGATCTCCTTCGCCGACCGCGCCGTCTCCTCCACCGTCCTGATGATGTCGCCGAAAGACAGATGCACCTTGTCCACCAAGGCAGCGGCTGAATCCACGGCCTTGCTCCCCTCCTCCGTTACCATGATGGTTGAGTTGGTGGCCTTCTGGATCTCCTCGATCAGCCCCTTTATCTGTCCTGTCGCGGCCCCCGTCCGCTCCGCCAGGCGCCGCACCTCCTGGGCCACGATGGCGAACCGCCGCCCCGCCTCTCCGGCTCCGGCCGCCTCGATCGTTGCGTTCAGCGCCAGGAGGTTCGTCTGCTCGCTGATCTCATCGATGATCTCGACGATCCCGCCGATCTTCTGGCTGTTTTCTCCCAGTTGCAGCATGCTTTCGGCAATGCTCTGCACCCGGTTCTTCAGGCGCTGCATCCCTTCGGTGGCATTGCCCACGTCCCGCGTGCCCGCCATGCAGCTGCGGCTCGTCTCGACCGCCATGGCCTCGACGCTGTTGGTGTTGTCCGTGATCTGCTTGGCGGTTATGGCGATCTGCGCCGAGGTGGCCGACACCTCCTGGACTGCGCTCGCCTGTTCGGTTGAACCGGATGACTGCTGGGAGCTGATGGCCATCAGCTCGCCGGCGGAACTGGAAAGCTGGACGATCGCCTCCCGGATCGAGAGTATCAAGCGGCCGCTTTTGCTGATCTCCTCCCGGAGGTTCCTGACGATGACGGTGGTCATCCTGTTGAACGCCTCCGCCAGGGCGCCTATTTCGTCCCGGCTTTCTACCGGCACCTCCTCGTCCAGGTTCCCGCCGGTGATCCGCCGCGCCGCCTCGGTAAGGTTGCGCAGCGGCCGGACGGAACGGTTTACCACGATGAAGATCGTGATGCTGGCAAGCAGCAGCATGACCACCATGGCCCCGATGATCTGCATCCGGAGCTGCGCCGTTTTCATCTCGATTTTCGCCATCGAGTAACCGACCCGAAACGCCCCCCAGTGCACGCCGTTGACGACGACCGGCGCGGATATGTCCCAGATTCTCTCGCCGGTGTCCCGCAGAAGCATCTGCCTGAGAATTTCCTCCTTGTTGCGGGCCGCCGCCAGTCCCACCGGATCGTTGAAAATCCTCTTGGTCCGGTTGCCGATCCTGTCCTTCTCCTTTTCGCCCGTCAACGGCTGCGCATACCTGGTGTTGTGGGTGGGGGCATAGCCGTTGCGGTCCACCAGCATCGCCGCCAGCACCTCGTCGTCTTTCAGGTACTCGTCCAGCACAGTCTGCACGGAGTTTTCCAGGTAGCCGTCATAGCGGGTATGGTATTTTTGCGGGTCGGTAGCGGGAATCGGGATGTAGTTCTCGTCGAAGAGTTGCTCCTTGCTGAATCTGCCGGACTCAAGGGCCTCCTGCAGGATGCGCTCCATCGCCTTGGCACCGGTAAGGGCCTCGATGCGCCCCTTCTCCAGCAGTGCCGCCTCCATGTCGGAGATGCTCGCCCTGACGAACACGAAGGTAACGATGGCCATGATGACGATCATGACCATGACGAGAATAGTGGCAATTTTGATCGAAAGTTTGGTGAACATGGAAGGCTCCCATGGAATGACGCGTAACCGCTTTGCATCGCCCACGGTTGAATCTATTCAATCTAAAAAGCAGTTTTAGCCACAGAGTTCACAGAGGACACAGAGGAAAAACAGTGCGTTTGTTAAGTTCTGAAGTTTCACCAGACGGGTTTTCCCAAATCATTGCGCAATCCTTTGATTTCTCTGTGCTCTCTGTGTCCTCTGTGGCAGCAAATGCCGTCTAGGTTCAAAGTTGATAGGCTGACCCGGGCTGCTGCGGCCGGGTCAGCCTTCAGCCTGCACTCAGCAGACTCAATGCCTCCCTGATGACTTCGGAAACGGACTTATTATACATTCTGGTGATTTCCTGTAAATAACTCATTTCATCGTCAGTCAGCCGCAAGGAAATGACGTTGTATCTCGGATTTTCCTTCATTCGGGCCATATGCCACCCTACGCTGTCGGCCGATAGATTTTCAGCAGCGCCTGGGCCATTTCCGCCGGGCTGGCCGCCACGCTTATGCCGCACTCCTTGAGCACCGCCACCTTTTCCTCCGCGGTACCCTTGCCCCCCGAAATAATCGCTCCGGCGTGCCCCATGCGCTTGCCCGGCGGGGCAGTGACGCCGGCAATATAGGCCGCAACCGGCTTGGTCATCTGCTCCTTGACGAACCATGCGCCCTCTTCCTCGGAACTGCCGCCGATTTCGCCGATCATGATCACCGCCTCAGTACCGGGATCTTCCTCGAACATCTTGAGGACGTCCAGATGATTGGTGCCGTTGACCGGGTCACCGCCGATGCCGACGCAGGTGGACTGGCCCAACCCCACGTTGGTCAGCTGCCAGACCGCTTCGTAGGTCAGTGTGCCGCTGCGGGATACCACACCGATCTTGCCCGGCTTGTGGATATAACCGGGCATGATGCCGATCTTGCACTGCCCGGGGGTGATGACGCCGGGACAGTTGGGGCCGACCAGCCGGGTATTCTTACCCTTCATGAACTGCTTCACCTTGACCATGTCCAGCACCGGAATCCCCTCGGTGATGCAGCAGACCAGCTCGATACCGGCATCAACCGCCTCCATGATGGCATCGGCGGCGAACGGGGGTGGGACGTAGATCACCGAGGCGGTGGCGCCGGTCTTCTGCACCGCCTCCTTCACCGTATCAAAGACTGCAAAGCCATCGACGGTGGTCCCCCCCTTGCCGGGGGTGACGCCACCGACCATCTGGGTGCCGTACTCACGGGCGCCCAGGGCGTGGAAGAGGCCGGTGGCACCGAGCCCCTGGGTAATGACCCTGGTATTCTTATCGATAAGGATGCTCATTTTGTCTCTCCTTTAGCAGGCGGCCACGGCCTGGACGATTTTTTGCGCTGCGTCGGCCATGCCATCAGCGGCAACGATATTCAGGCCGCTTTCGGCCAGAAGCTGTTTGCCCCTGGCGACGTTGGTTCCTTCAAGACGGACGACCAGCGGCACCTTGAGAGAGACCTGCTTGGCGGCCTCGATGACCCCGGTAGCGATGACATCGCACTTCATGATGCCGCCGAAGATGTTTACCAGGATCCCTTTGACGTTCTTGTCGGAGAGGATGATCTTGAAGGCTTCGGTGACCCGCTCGATGGTCGCTCCCCCCCCTACGTCCAGGAAGTTGGCGGGGTTGCCCCCCGAGTGCTTGATGATGTCCATGGTGGCCATGGCCAGCCCGGCGCCGTTGACCAGGCAGCCGATGTTGCCGGCAAGCGATACGTAGGAGAGATCGTGCTGGGACGCTTCTACCTCGTTTGGATCTTCCTCGTCATAGTCACGCATGTCGCCGATCCTTGGATGCCTGAAGACGGCATTGTCGTCAAAGCCGAATTTTGCGTCAAGGGCGAGCAGCTCTCCCTCCTTGGTGACAACCAGCGGGTTGATCTCCAGCAGCGAACAGTCGCAGCCGATGAATGTGGCATAGAGGCCCTTGAACAGGCTGACCGCCTTGTTGGTCAGTTTGCCGGTCAACCCCAGGCTGAAGGCGAGATTGCGGCACTGGAAAGAGGTCAGCCCCAGGAGCGGATCAATCGCCTCCTTGAAGATCTTCTCCGGAGTGTTGGCGGCGACCTCCTCGATATCCATCCCCCCCTCGGTCGATGCCATGACCGTCACCAGCGAGGTGGCCCGGTCAACCAGCAGGCTGACGTACAGCTCTGTGCCGATATTGCAGCCGTTTTCCACCAGCACCCGGTTGACCACCTTGCCATCGGGACCGGTCTGGTGGGTACGCAGTGTCATGCCGAGCATGTCCCGGGCCGTGTTGCGGACCTCGTCGGCGGTGCGGGCCAGCTTGACCCCGCCCCCCTTGCCGCGCCCGCCGGCATGGATCTGCGCCTTGACCACCCAGGGACCCTCGCCGAGCCGCTTGGCCCATTCCCGGGCACTGGCCCCGTTGTAGCAGACATGACCGTCGGGAACGGGGACGCCGAACTCCCGCAGAATCGCTTTTGCCTGATATTCGTGAATGTTCACGTTAACTCCTCTCTACCGCCTGATCCCTAAATGCAAATCGCCCAGCGATATTTAATTAATATGGTACCAAATTACTATTTTATGGTCATTTCTTCGCCCCGGCAAATTTCCACCGCACAGCTCCGGGGCGCGCTCCTGTTACTGCCTGCTTACCTTTTCCGTCAGAACCGGTACGAACTGCAACACATCCGCCACCACGAGCACGTCAGCCACCTCGCCGATCGGGGCATCCTTGTCCTTGTTGATGGCGACGATGAAATCCGACTTCTTCATCCCGGCCAGGTGCTGAATGGCGCCACTGATGCCGCATGCCACATAGAGCTTCGGACTGACCGTCTGCCCCGTGGTGCCGACCTGATGGCTGTGTTCCACCCACCCGGCATCCACCACCGGCCGGCTTGCCCCGAGCTCGCCGCCGAGCGCCTTCGCCAGCGCCGCGATAACCGGGATGTTATCTTTCTTCCCGACCCCCCTACCGGCGCTGACGATAATCTCCGCCCGGGTCAGATCGATCTCCTTTTTCTCCGCCGGCTCATAGCCGACAAACTCAAGCGCCGAAGCGGCATCGGCAGGATCGAGCCCCTCAAGCTGCGGGGTTCCCGGAGTGCCCGCATAGCTGAAGGCGCCGGCCTGGATGGTGAGGACCGCCCGCGGCGTCCTGGGGACCACGGTCCGCCGCAGCTTGGCGTTGCAGAGGGTCACCTCGAATTTGCCGTCGTTGATGCCGACGATTTCGGAGACCTGGCCGACCTTGAGGGCCGCGGCCACCCGCGGCGCCAGATCCCAGCCGTACGACGAATGGACGAAGACGATATAGTCGGGGTTCTCCCGCTGCACTGCCTCCAGCACGATCTTCTTGTGCAGGTCCGGATTGTATTCGCCGTATTTCCCGACGTCCGCCAGGTAGACCTTAGCCGCGACCCTGGGCGCCTCGGCCTCGCTGCCGATCAGGACCAGCGCCTTGTCGGCCGAGAGTTTCTCGGCAAAGGCCAGCAGTTCGTAGCTGGAGTCGAGAAGTTTCCCTTCCCGGTATTCACACACGAGTAATGTTTTCATATTTCGCCTCCTAGCGCACGACCGCGGTTTTTTCTTTGAGAATGCCGATGAGTTTGTCGGCCATATCGTTCACATCTCCTTCGAGGACGATGCCGCCCCCCTTCTTGGCCGGATGGTACAGGGCGTCCGTGGCGGTCAGCTCCTGCTCCTTGAGGAGGTCGGCGACCGGAAAGACAAGAAATTCCTTCTTCTTGGATTTCATGATGTTGGGGAGCGTCGGGTAGCGCGGGGTGTTGAGCCCCAGCTGGCAGGTGACCACGGCCGGGGTCTTCATCTTCACGACCCCCTTGATCCCCCCTTCGAGCTCGCGCCTGGCGGTGACGGTGCCGTTATCATAGGCAAAACCGACCAGGGTGGTGGCGCAGGGGAGCCCCAAGATCTCGGCGACGGTGACCCCGACCTGGGCCGAGCCCCGGTCCTGGGATTGCAGCCCGGTGAAGATCAAGTCGAATCCCTTGTCCGCGGCAAAGTTGGCGATGATCGAGGCGATCTGCCACGGGTCCTTGAGCGCGGCGGCAGGGTCCTGGATATGCACCGCCCGGTCGCACCCCATGGCGAGCGACTTTTTAAGCGCCTCCCCTACCCGATCGGGGCCGATGGAGAGAACCGTCACGTCCGGCGCATCGCCCAGTTGCTCCTTGAGCTGGACCGCCTGCTCCACCGCGTATTCATCGTATTCGTTAATCCGGTACGCCAGGTCCGCCTCGTCGTACCATACCCCGCCGCCGTTCGGCTTGAAACGGGACTCCATGTCCGGCACCTGCTTGATACAGACAAGAACTTTCATGATGCTCCCCCTTTTCTTGTAAAGACTTTTAATTCAATGCCATTGACTTATCTGATTACTTCGAATCTTCCGCTGGTTCCTCCCCCTTCAAGGGGGAGGTCAGGAGGGGGATGGGGTTTGTTTTAACGGCGGATTTTGCCCCATCCCCACCCCGACCCTCCCCTTGAAGGGGAGGGGGGATTCTTTAGTCAATGTCATCGACTCTTAATCAGCCAGCCGTTCGACCATTATTTCTGCAATATCCCGCGGCACCAGCGCCCCTTCCAACTCCGCACCCTTCACCCCATCCTCGAACATGGTCAGGCAGAAGGGGCAGTTGGAGACGAGCATCCCGGCGCCGGTGGCGGCGGCCATTTTGGCGCGGCTCACGGCTATGCGGCTGCCGAGTTTCTCTTCCGCCATGATCCTGCCGCCGCCGGCGCCGCAGCAGAAGCTTTCCGCCTGGGAGCGCTCCATCTCGCGGATGGTTGCGCCGGCCGCCGCGAGCAAGGCGCGGGGCTCGCGGTAGAGGTCGTTGTAACGGCCGATGTAACAGGAATCGTGGTAGGTGCAGTCGAAGCCTTCGGCGTTGATTTTGAGCTTGCCTTCGCGCAGCAGCCGCTCAAGAAACGTGGTGTAATGCTCGGTCTCGATGTCGAAGCCGAGGTCCCGGTAGTCCTTGGA
>JAMPXD010000164.1 GCA_023701365.1 Geobacteraceae bacterium | reverse complement strand
CGCTGGAGACCGTGGTGGGGGGGATGAGGGGGGTGGAGATGCTGGCGGGGGAGCAACTGCCTCGCATCTGTTAGAAACGCGGCTTTTCCGCAATCTCTGCGTTGATCTTCGGAATTCCTTGTGCGGCGTAGCGATGCTACGCCTCCGCGTCATCCCTCGATCGCCTTGACCTTGCGAAAAATCCACGTTTCCAGGGTTCTGTAAGTCACTGAACCGACCGGTTCAGAAGCGTGGCCTTCAGCCGCCGCCGCTGCCGCAGGCCGGGCCGCCCGGGTCCTTGCCGCCGCTGCCGATGCTGCACCCGGAAATCCGCCGCTTCACCTCGCTCGACCCGCATTTCGGGCAGGCGGTCTCATCTTCAGCCGCCCCCATCTTCTGCAATTTGGCGAACTGCTCGCCGCATGCCTCACAGACGTATTCGTAGATAGGCATCCAATTCCCTCCCCAAAACCTTACATCTAATGGAACGCGCTTGCGCGCCGAAGCGCTACAGCGCGCAGGCACGGAAAAATCGGAAAAGGCTGATCAAAGCTGATTTGAAAACATCATTGTTTGGGCTTAAGGGTTAATCAGCCTTTATCAGATTTTTCCGCCTTTTCTGCGTCCTGTTAAGGTTTTGCTTTTTCCTCGTTGGTTCCAGCTTTGCCGGCTTAGGCTTTGGCAGTGAGCTTTGATTTCTCTGTGTTCTCTGTGACCTCTGTGGCAGCAAATGCCGTTCTTGGTTCAACAATTCAAAAAACCATATATGTGTCGTCGGCCGCAAGCCGGAACTTCGACCTCCCGGCCCCGCCTCACAGCCGGTAGAGGTAATAGAACCGGTCGTTTTTCACCAGGGTCGGGAACTTCCCCTGAAAGGCCGTGAACAGCGCCTTTTCCTCGGGGGAGAGCATGCTCTTCGCGCCGGTGACGTGATTCACGTCGTACATCAGGTGGGTGAACCCCATCCCCTTCAGCCTGCCGTGCACCTCAGCCGGGGAGGCCGAGGCGGCGAGGACCTTCTTCAGGGTGTAGTACTCGAACATGTAGTCGGAATAGCACTCCCGGTCGCAGAGAAAGGTCCAGTTCTTCATGTGGACCAGGAACACCCTGGCGTCGGCGGGCAGGGTGTTGACGAAGCGGTACATCCGGTAGGGGGAGAGGTTGCGTTCGAGAAAGGCGTCCCGCTTCTCCAGCCCGAGCACCACCCCCAGCGGCTTGAATCTCAGGAAATGGAGGCCGTCGTGGTAGGCGTTGAAGAGCAGGCAGCCGGCCACCACGGCGCAGAGGAAAAGGGAAACCCTGGCGCTTTCCCGGTAGTGGCTCAGGACCGCTCCGGTCAGGAGCGCCAGCAGGGGGAAGATGGGGATGAGGAAGCGGAGCTGCTGCGAGGCCGAGGCCCAGAACATGAAGAGCAGGGCGCAATAGACCATGATGATCTTCATGGCGGCCGGTATCCTGCGCATTCCCGCCAGGAAGGGGAGGACGAGGAGGAAGAGCGGGCTGACGACCCCGTCGAAGATGATGGTGTCAAGCTTCGCGTGAATGCTGAGGTTCCACGGCAGCAGCAGGTAATCGACCAGCCTGCGCCCCATGCCGATGTAGAGCACCATCCCGTCATAGAGTCGCGCCTGCTCGGGGTCCCATCCGTTTCCGCCGAAGATTCCGTAGAGGAAGGGATAGAGGGGGTTGCCGGTCATCAGCCAGTTCTTCAGGTAGAACGGGGTGCCGAACAGGAGGGTCACGCCCAGGTAGAGGGAGAGGTCCCGGAACACCGCTCCCCCCTTTTCCCCGTCGCGGTGCGCCCAGAGGACCCCGAGGCAGCCGATGAAGGGAATGAGGAGGGTGGTATACTTGCTCGCCAGCGCCATGCCGGTGAAGATGGCGCAGAGGATGAGCCAGCCCCGTTCCTTCCTGCTGTTCCAGCTGATGAAGGCGAACAGGGCGGCCATCGTGTAGAAGGCGACGGCCAGGTCGACGTAGGCCGTGTGCGCCTCCACGAAAACGGAAGGGATCATGGCGAAGATGAGCATGCTCAAGTAGGGGAGGGCGTTCCGTTCCAGCCGGTGCAGGGCGAACTGGCGGATGCCGAGGAGAATCGCCAGCAGGAACGCGAAGTTGATCAGCTTCGCCAGTACGTCTCCCTGGAGGAACAGGGCGAGGAGGTAGAGCATCTCGGTATGGAACGGGTTGTGGGCGGAGATGTTGCCCGGCACGAAATATAAGCCGTGGTGCTTGAGGAACAGCTTCGGCACGGCCAGGTGATAGACCAGGGCGTCCCGCCCCGTTTCCGGGGTGAGCGTCAGGAGCAGGGCCGCTCCCAGGAGGATCGCCAGGAGGGTTGCGGCGATGCGCTCCACGGTACCCCGTGGTCGGAGGTTGCCAAGGGAAAGGGAAATCCCGGCGTTGCGCCACCCCGCGCAGGAGAGGGCGAGCAGGAGGGCGAGCAGGGAGTAGAGCGCGGCCGGGTGGAGGAGCTGGCCGGCGGCGAGGGCGAACACCGCGTAACCCGTTACCGAGGCGCCGATGCCGAAGGCGTAGAACAGCTGCTCCCCGTCCGAGGAGAAGGTGAGCCGCAGCCTCTTCAGGAAGAGGATGCCGCAGCCGGCGAAGGTGAAGCAGAGCAGGAGGATGAGGGCGAAGCTGGCGATATTCCGGATCAGGGCGTCGAGCATGAGCAAGGGTCCCATTTCTGTGAACAGCGTGGATTGTCGGGGAATCTCGGCCGTTCATGGTAGTGGAAGGGGCCGCCCCAGTCAAGGGAAAAGCTCGGGACAACGGGGATCCGCCGGGGCTGATGGCGATGTTCAGGCAAAGACAAGGCCTCCAGGGGGTATCCCCGGGAGGCCTTGTCTTGCGGTTCGGATTTTCCGCTTGGGATTGCGGTTCAGCAGCTCAATGTGGCCATCACTTCGGCACGTGCCCCTGCTGGTTGATGGCGGAGCAGATACCGCTGATTGAGGTGAGCGCCTTGGCGGACCACGCTCCTCCCGCCTTCAACTCGTTCGCCCTGGACAGGAGAAACTCGACGCTATAGGAGACGCCGTTGGTCAGGCCGGCGTCGATGCCGTCGGTTTCGACGACGGTGCCGGTCGGGCCGGTGACCGTGGAGCCGACCAGGAAGGTCCTGCCCAAGATGCCGATGCCGTTGGTGATCGGGACCCGGTATTTGTAGTCGGTCGATGCGGCCAGGGTGCCGGCCAGGGCGTAATTGCTGACGTAGGCGGCCATGGCGACCCCCATGATCTGGGCTTCCTTATTGCCGGTACCCCCCTTGAAGGCATTGAAGAAGGCCGCCACCTTGTCATTTGTCTGGCCGTTCAGCGAGCCGAACAGGTTGGGATAGTTGGTGGCCAGCCAGGTGCCGAACAGGGTCGAGCTCCCCCCGCCGTTGACCTGGGCGATCAGGGTCTGGCCGTTGTTGCCCCACCAGCCAACCGATGCCGAATCCCCCTCGGTGACCGTATAGTGGACGTCGGTGGCGTAGTGGCTGGCGTACTGGCTGGCCAGGGTGTCATTGGTGGGGGTCTTGGCGGTTACCGTGCCGATGTTTTCGTACGGGCCAGCGACGGCGGCTCCGGAGGCGGTGCAGACCATGGAAGCGCCCACCGCCAGGGTGGTCCGCGGGCAGGTCACCGTGACCCCCTTGCTGTCGGTGACCGTGACGTCGGTCAGGGGGACGTTGCCGGGGTTGGAGACCTCATAGGTCCATCTGACCGTGGAGTTGGCCTCGATGTACGGCCACATGGCCCTGTCGGTGGCGCTGGGGGCGTCGTAGCCGTTGGTCTTCTTGACGATGGCGACGGCCGGTGACGGGACCGTGGCGAAGTAGTGGCTCGGGTACTGGTCCACCACGTTCTTGAGGCCATTCAGGGCGGTGACGTAGCCGATGTTCTCGTACTGGCCGGCGACGGCAGTGCCGGAGGCGGTGCAGGTCATGGACGCGCCCGCAGCCAGGGAGGTTGCCGGGCAGCTCACCGTGACCCCCTTGCTGTCGGTGACCACGACGCTGGTCAGGGTGGAGGTGCCGGTGTTGGTTACCAGGTAGGTCCAGTTGACCGTGGAGCCGACCGCCACATAGGGGCCCGGGGCGCCGGGGGCGTCGACCCCGTTGGTCTTCTTGACGATGGTGATGACCCGGCCGCCGGCCTGGCCGTTGTAATGGCTGGCGTACTGGCTGGTCACGTCGCCGTTGTTCGGGTCCTTGCCGACCACGTAGCCGATGTTCTCGTACTGGTTGGCGACGGCAATGCCGGAACCGGTGCAGGTCATGGCCGCGTCCACTGCCAGGGTGCTCTGCGGGCAGGTGACGGCGACCCCCATGCTGTCGCTGACCGTGACGCCGGTCAGGGGGACGTTGCCGGTGTTGGTGACGTCGTAGGTCCAGGTGACCGTGGAGCCGACCTCGACCCCCGGGCCGGGGGCGGTGGGGGCGTCGATCCCGTTGGTCTTCTTGACCAGGTAGATGGACGGGGTCATGCCGAAGTAGTGGCTGGCGTACTGGCTGGTCACCTCGGCGTTCAGGGGGTCCCTGCCGGTCGCGTAGCCGATGTTCTGGTACTGGTCGATGACCGCGGTGCCGGAGGCGGTGCAGGTCATGGCCGCGCCGGCCGCCAGGGTGTTCTGCGGGCAGGTGACCGTGACCCCCTGGCTGTCGCTGACCGTGACGCCGGTCAGCGGGACGTTGCCGCTGTTGCTGACCTCATAGCTCCAGGTGACCGGGGCGCCGACCGCGACATAGGGGCCGGGGGCGGTGGGCGCGTCGACTCCGTTGGTCTTCTTGACGATGGCGATGGCGGGGGCGGGGCCGAAGTAGTGGCTGGCGTACTGGCTGGTCACGTCGGCGTTGTTGGGGTCCTTGCCGGTCGCGTAGCCGATGTTCTCGTACTGGCCGGCGACGGCAATGCCGGAACCGCTGCAGCTCATGGCCTCGGCGGGAGCGAGGGTCGTCTGCGGGCAGCTTACCGCGACCCCCATGCTGTCGCTGACCGCGACCCCGGTCAGGGGGACGTTGCCGCTGTTGCTGACCTCGTAGCTCCAGCTGACCGTGGAGCCGACCGCCGCATAGGGACCGGGAGCGACGGGGGCATCGATCCCGTTGGTCTTCTTGACGATGGCGACGGCCGGGGTCTGGCCGAAATAGTGGCTGGCGTACTGGCTGGTCACCTCGGCATCAAGCGGGTCCCTGCCGGTCACGTAGCCGATGTTCTCATACTGGCCGATGGTGGCGGTACCGGAGGCGGTGCAGGTCATGGCCGCGCCCGCCGCCAGGGTGTTCTGCGGGCAGGTGACGGCAAGCCCCATGCTGTCGCTGACGGTAACGCCGGCCAAGGGGACGTTGCCGCTGTTAGTGACCAGGTAGGTCCAGTTGACCGCGGCGCCGACGTTGATGTACGGGCCGGGGGCTACGGGGGCATCGACGCCGTTGGTCTGCTTGACGATGGTTACGGCCGGTTGCGACAGGAGGTAACCGAAGTCGGCATCGGTGCGGTTCTCCCCGGAGGCGACCGATGCGGTCGCGCAGTTCTGGGTGGCGAGGCCGTCGAGGTCGTAGCTCTGGAGATAGCCGGCCATCGGCGTGGTGCAGACCGTGTAGCTGTCTGGTGCCAGGCCGGTGAAGGCGTAGTTGCCGTCGCCGGCGGTGACGGTAGTGGCGACGACGGCCGCCCCCTGCTTCAGGGTGACGGTCCAGCCGTTGAGGCCGGCCTCGCCGCCGTCCGGCACCCCGTTGTTGTCGCCGTCGGACCAGACCCGGTCGCCGATGGAAGCGGTCCTGTAGAGACCCGCGTCGATGGTCAGGTCGGGTTGCTGCCCGGAAACCAGGGTGATGCTGTCGGACAAGCCGGTCGCCGGTTCGGGATTGCTGTCGATCGAGCTGTTTCCGGCATTCTTCAGGGTAAAGAGGTATCCAGCCGGCGCGGAGAATCTGACCTGATAGCTTCCCGGCAGGAGACTGTCGAACAGGTAATTGCCGCCCTGATCAGTGCCGGTCGCGGCCAGGAGAGTCGCCTCGCCATATCTGTACAGCTCGGCATTGACTCCAGCGATGCCGGCTTCGCCGCCATCCTGGATGCCGTCGCCGTTCAGGTCTTCCCAGACGAAATCGCCGAGGGCGACCGGCCGGTACAGGCCGAAATCGAGCGAAAGGTCGGAGCCGGCATCCGTTGCCAGGGACACCGGAGCGGGGTTGGGATTGCTGTCATTGTCCGGTGTGCTCCCCGGCGCGTTGGCAGTGGTGAGGACGTAGCCGTTTGGCGCGGAAAGCTCAACCTTGTAATCGCCAGAGCAGACCCCGGTAAACTGATACCAGCCGTTTGCGTCGGTCGCGGCGGTTTTCAGGATGGCGTTGGTGTTCAGGTCCTTGAGATTGACCATGACCAGGGCAATGCCCGGCTCGCCCAGGTCCTGAATGCCGTTGCCGTTCATGTCTTCCCAGGCGATGTCGCCAATGATGCCGGTGCAGGGCGAAAGGTAGCCGAAGTCGATGCCCAGGTCGGCGCCGGCGTCATCGGCCAGGGTGACGGCGGCGGGACTGCCGTTGCTGTCCGTGGCGCGGTCGGCGCCGACGCCGCTGGTGGTCGGGGTATACCCGGCGGGAAGGGTCGATTCGTCGGCGGCAACCGAATAGGTGCCGGCGCAGAGCCCGGGAAACTGGTAGATGCCCTCCGGGTTGGTTGTTGCCGTCCCCAGGAGCGTCCCCTCCTGGTTGTAGAGACGGACCGTGACGCCGTCGATACCCGCTTCGCCCTGGTCCTGAAGGCCGCTGCGGTCGGAATCGTGCCAGACGAGATTTCCGATGACGCCGGAGCAGGGTGAGAGGTAGCCGAAATCGACGGACTGGTCGGAACTGGTGTTTGAAGGGAGTGTCACGATCGCCGGGCTGGCGTCGCTGTCGAGAGCCGGATCGGCGCCATTCGGACTGGTCGCGGGGGTGAAGCCCGCGGGAACGGTTGCGGCGTCAATGACGACCTGATACTGTCCGGCGCAGAGATTGGTGAACTGGTAATATCCCTGGGGCGACCCGGAGACCGGCCCGGTGGTTGTGGTGGCGAGCAGCAACCCCGATATGTTGTCATACAGCTTGAGCGAGACGTTATCGATACCCTCGATCCCCGCTTCATCCTGAAGGCCGTTGCGGTTTGCGTCGTGCCAGACATTGTCGCCGATCGACCCCTGGCAGGTTGACGGGGGGACATAACCGAAATCAACCGTCTGATCGGAACTGCCGTCGGTGGCGAGGGTGACGGCGGCCGGGCTGCCATTGCTGTCGAGGCTGGCGTCGCCTGTTTCGAAGCTGCGTGATGGCGTATATCCGGCCGGCACGGTTGCGGCGTCCACTTCAATAGTGTAGTCCCCGGCGCAGAGCCCTTTGAACTGATAGTAGCCGTGCTGGTTCAGGTTAACGCCGGTAGTCTGGATGGCAATCGGTATGCCGGTCGTTGATTTAAGGGTCACCTTGGCTCCGTCAATGCCCGGTTCCCCGACATCCTGGATGCCGTTGCCGTTCTGGTCGTTCCAGACGACGTCACCGATTCTGCCGGTGCAGCGGCTGCCAAAGGAGCTGTAGGCGTCCATTTTCAGGTTGAGGTCGTTCGGGCCGGGATTGAAGGTCGGGAAAATGGCGCCGTTCGAGAAGTAAGCGGTGGGGGGAGTGAATGTTGGCGAGATTAACGTGCTGTCCAGATTGAGCGTTCGGATCGCGTCGGCCGGATTGAGAAAGGAGGGATTTGCCGGATTGCCCGCTGCAATGGTCGTCGGGGTGGTTACCAGGTTCATCCTGCCGGTCACCACCTTGCCGGTTGACGTATCGAAGATTATGCTGTTGTTGACAGCCCCGGCAGGGACATTGAACTGGGCAACTATGTCACCGTCATCGAAACCTGTCCCATTGGTCAGTTTGTTACTGGCGGAATTGAGGATATAAATCTTTCCGCTCGACTCGGCCCTGAAATAGTACTGGGTGCGGCGCGTATCCACTGTCACTATGCTCGTGATCTCACAGGGGATCTGGGCAATGACGGTATATTCGAACGATGAATTCAGCCCCGGCAGCACGATGATCTGCCTGTCCGCCCCGTTGATGGCACCCAGATAGCTCTGGAAGCGAAGGGTGAACTTTTGCCCCACCACGGCCTTGGGGGGGCTGCCGATGCCTATCGGCCCCAGTCCGGTGGCGTTGCCGGTCCCGGTCGATATCCAGTCGGCAAAGACCATATTGGGGACGAAGACGCCGCTGCTCCGGTCAATGGTACCCTTCCATAGTGCCCCGGTCCAGAGGTCGTCGGCGTGGGCGAAACCGCCATGCAACGAGAAAAGTAACAACATAGCGGTGAAAAGGCGTTTCATGAAACCCTCCCTGTGCTCGTGATTAAATGGTGGAAGCTCATCTCCCTATTCTGCAACAAGCAATGGACTATGAGTTGTTGCGCTTCCTGCGGACGGCCCGGAACAGGCAGGCCAGCCCGAGCCCTGCAAGCGTCATGGTTGACGGCTCGGGAACAGCGGTAAACGCCGGGGTGCTTTCAAGATCGACATTTATCACATCCGGATTGAAAAAATCCGCAGAGTAGATACCCGTAAGGAGAAACTCCCCGATGCCGGACCCCGAGAATACGTTGGGATCAAAGGCCGTCACGGTCGCCATCAGGGAGAACCCTGTATTCAATGCAACATCAGGATTGGTGTCTATCCAAGTTTGGGCATTCATACGATCCACAATGCCCATCATGATGACATTGTTGCCGAATATGCTGGTATAGGTGGAGTCAGATATGGAGAAAAAACCCTGGGCCTCGACAGGATTGGCACTGTCCGGTTTATAGGTGTAATCCAACGTCACATATGGGAAATTACCTCCAAGCCCATTGTCTAATCCCAGTTGCTCTCCCGAGGAATTAAGCAGAGCCGTTAATTGGGAGCCGGTAAAAACCACCTCATTGGCTAAGTTCGGCCTTGTTACCGTGGTCCAGTCCAAGCCGTAAACATCCTGGTAGGTTGTGCCGCCGAGGGTGACACTCCCTGCCCAAGGGATGGCGCGCGCCACCTCTGTTTGTGTTGCCATAAAAAGAACCGCCGTGAAAATTGCCAATAGGCTCTTTTTCATTATCATAGCTGTTACGTCTCCTTTGAAATGCCAGTATTACGACCGCAATCGGAGCATTCTAGGTGTAGGGGCGCATGCAATATGCTCCGCGATAAGGTCTAGCAATAAATCTGCCAAATAGCTCCGTATTGATATTATTGTATTTTTGCCCCAGCCTGTCGATTCATAATCAATCAGGTGTAAGGCATCCCGACAGGTGTGACGGGTAATTTTACACCTGATCGGCAGACAGCTGGGAGTTTCGGGAAGCAGCAATTGTCTTTGAAAACTATTGCCAGAAAACGCAAAAAAAGGGACGGCATCCATTGGATGCCGTCCCTCGGCGCGACTGGTCTCCGATTGTCCGCCTACCCCATCCGGCTCAGCAGGGGAACGATCATCAGGGAGACGATGTTGATGATCTTGATCATCGGGTTGATCGCCGGGCCGGCGGTGTCCTTGTAAGGGTCGCCGACCGTGTCGCCGGTGACCGCGGCCTTGTGGGCGTCGCCCCCCTT
>JAMPXD010000163.1 GCA_023701365.1 Geobacteraceae bacterium | reverse complement strand
GGGAGGAGATTGTTCGCCATATAGCCGATGATCGTCGCAGGAAAGAGGTTGCGCAACAGCGTCCTCTTCATCGGCTTCAGGAGAAATTGCCAGCGGACGGCGCGGAAAAAATAGCTGACGAAGGTGAACAGCAGGGCGGGGAGGAGGTAGCGGTAATCCATCTCGGCCAAGGCGGCCAGCAGCTTGTTGAAGTCGATCTTCCGGAACAGCAGAAACAGGAAAAAGACGCTGATGCCGATGCCGATCCAGAGTTTCTTGTCAACTTTAGTTGTCCGCACTGTCGCTCTTTCCCGGCTGCTCGTGGTATTCGATCACGGTCGCGCCGCGCAGAATCTCCCTGCACCTTGCCACATCCGCCCGGATGGCCTGCTGCAAGGCGGCCGCATCCGGGAATTTCATCTCGTCCCTGATCCTGTCGACGAAAAGGAGGCGCAGCCGGCGGCCGTAGAGGTCCCCCGCGTAGTCGAAGATGAACACCTCTATCGAGATCGCCTCGTCGCCGAACGTGGGGTTTGCCCCGATGTTGCAGGCCCCGTCGTAAAGCACATCATCGATCTTGACCTTCACCGCATAAACGCCGCTTTTCGGGATCAGTTCGTTTTCCGTCGCCAGGTTGGCCGTGGGAAAACCGAGCCCCTTGCCGCGATGATGGCCATGGACAACCGTGCCGTCCAGAAAGAAGTGGCGCCCCAGCAGGGAGACCACCCCTTTCACCTCGCCCGCACCGATCATCTCCCGGACTCTGGTGCTGCTGTAGACGTTGTCTCCGTTGCCGATCGGCGCCAGCACCTCCACGTCGAAGCCGAGCTCCCCCCCCAGTTTCTGCAGAAGCGCCACATTCCCCTCCCGGTTGCGGCCGAACGCGTAGTCATAGCCGATCACCAGCTTTTTCATCCCGATCCTCCCCACCAGGACCCGGGAGACGAAATCAGGGGCCGACATGGCGGCGAATTCGCCGGTAAAGGGGATGATCACCAGATAGTCGATCCCCGACGCCGCGATCAGCCCCTCCTTCTCCCCATACGGGGTAATCAGCCGCAGGCTCTTGCGGGAGGGGAGGAGCCTCAGGGGGTGCGGAACAAAGGTTATCGCCACCGACACGCCGCCCAGTTCCGCGGCCGCTTCCCTGACCCGGCGAAATATGGCGCGATGGCCCAGATGGACCCCGTCAAAGTTGCCGATGGTCACCACGGCATTGGCGAGTTTGTCCCTAATGTCGTCCAGATTCCTGAAGATTATCATGTCAGAGGAACTTCCGCTGCCGTATTGAAATCCAGTACAGCTAGGTCGGGGATTGCGCCGGTTTCTTCTTGCCGAACAGCAGCGCCACCCAGATGCTCACCTCGTACATCGAATAAAGAGGCACCATGATGACAAACATGGTGATCAGATCGGCATGGAAAGCGGCTATGATGGAGCTCGCCAGCACGGCGTACTTGCGGTTATTGGCCAGCAGCCGGTACGATACGATTCCCATCCGGGAGAGGAGCATGGAGATGACGGGAAGTTCGAAGATCAGGCCGAAGATCAGGATCAGGCGGAGACAGAAGTTGACGTAGGCGCTCAGATTGAACCAGCTCCGCAGACCCTCCGCCTCGTAGGAGAGGGAAAAATTGATGATGACCGGCCAGATCAGCAGGAGAAAGAACATCGCCCCGGCACAGAAGCTGATCGTGCTGACCGTGACAAACGGCACGACGAGGTGTTTTTCCTTGCGGGTCAGTCCCGGGGCGATGAACAGCCACAGCTGGTGAAACACCACCGGCAGGACCAGAATCAGGCCGGCAATCATCGAGATCTTGCACTGGATGAAAAACGGCTCCAGCGGGGCGCTGTAGTTCAACATCCGCTCTTTGGTGGTACCGGCCAGGTCCTTTTCCAGCTTGAACTGCTCGTAGAGTGCCGGGTAGCGCTCCTTGACCTGCTGGTAGACATTTTTCTTGATCCCGGTCAGATAAGTCTCGCCGGTCAGCGGCTTTTCCACGAAGCTCAACAGCCGGGGAGAAAAGTTCCAGGAAACCCCCATGCCGATGACTATCGCTACCACGCAGATGATCAACCGTTTTCTCAGTTCGACCAGGTGCTCAATGAACGGCAGGACTTTTTCGTCGGTCATTTATCCACTATCCTTCATGAAGTCGCATGACAAGCCACGGATAATACCACAGCACTCGCCCCGTCCGCAACAGCTTTCATGCCACAGGTTTCACTCCTCATCTCACCCAGGATCAGCTGTTGCCGCCGCCCCCCCTTTTCCGCCCTTTCCCCGGCCGCTTCCCCTTTACCGGGATCTTCGGGTATTGCTCCTGCGCCGACAGAAACCCCTCCGCTCCGGAGAGCTTCAGCCCCGCCAGGACGAAGTCGATCTGCTTCCTTTCGGTGCTCACCCGCGCCAGCCTGACCCTGACCCTGTCGCCGATCCGGTAGAGCGCCCCGCCCCGTTCCCCCACCAGGCTGTGCTGCTTCTCCAGGTACCGGTAGAAATCGGCCGGCAGGGTCGCCACCGGCACCATCCCCTCGACAAAGAGCTCCACCAGCTCGACATAGAAACCGTAAGGGGTCACCCCGGTGATGAAGCCGTCGAACTCCTCCCCCACCCTGTCCCGCATGAACTGGATCTTCTTCAGCAGCACGATCTCCCGCTCCGCCTCCATCGCCACCCTTTCCCGGGCGCTGGTATGGGTGGCGATCTCCGGGAGGGTCGCGGCCAGGTGCTCCCGCTCCTTTTCCTTGAGCTTCCCGGCCAGGACCCCCTTGAGAATGCGGTGCACCACCAGGTCGGGATAGCGGCGGATCGGCGAGGTGAAATGGGTGTAGCAGGGGGCGGCCAGGCCGAAGTGTCCCAGGTTTTCCGCCGCATAGCGGGCCTGCTTCATGGAGCGGAGCAGCATCTCGTTGATCATTTTCTCCTCCGGCTTCCCCTCGGCCTCGGCCAGCAGCCGCTGGAATTCCCGGGGATCGATGGCCTCCCCCTCGATCCGGAACTCGTAACCGAAGCCCCGGATGAACTCGCTGAAGTCGCTCAGCTTTGCCAGGTCGGGCGCCTCATGGACCCGATAGAGAGAGGGGACCCCCTCCCCCTCGATATGGGCGGCAACCGCCTCGTTGGCCGCCAGCATGAACTCCTCGATAATCCGGTGGGCGATGTTGCGCTCCGCCCGGATGATCGCCTCGGTCTGCCCCTGCAGGTCGAGGATGATCTCCGGTTCGGGAAGGTCGAAGTCGATGCTCCCCCTCTTCCCCCTCTTCTCCATCAGCCGCAGGGCCAGCTCCTCCATGAGCCGCAGTTGCGGCACCAGGTGGGACCAGCTGTTCAGCTGTTCCGGGTCGTTGTCCGCCAGGATACCCTTCACGGCCGTATAGGTGAGGCGCGCGCAGCTCCTGATGACGCTCGGATAGAACAGGGCCTGCACCGGGTTGCCCCCCTTGTCGAAGAGGATCTCGGCGGTTACCGTCAGCCGCTCCACCTCCGGGTTCAGCGAGCAGATCCCGTTGGAAAGCTCCTCCGGCAGCATCGGAATGCAGCGGTCGGGGAAATAGACCGAGGTGCTGCGCAGATACGCCTCGGCGTCGAGGGGGGAGGCGGGCTTCACGTAATGGGAGACATCGGCGATGGAGACCCAGAGGCGGACCCTCCCGCCCCGCTCCTTCTTGACCGAGACCGCGTCATCGAAGTCCCGGGCGGTCTCGCCGTCGATGGTGACCGTCTGCTGGCCCCGCAGGTCGACCCTCTTTTTTATCTCGTCCGCCGCCACACTCTGGGCAACCGCCCTGGCCGCGGCGAGAACCTGGTCGGGGAAGGCGTGGGGGAGATCGAACTTCCTGATGATGGTCTCCGCCTCGACCCCCGGGTCATCCGGCCACCCCAGCACCTCGACGATCCGCCCCTCGGCCGAGCGGTGGGGAGTCGGGTAGAGGGTGATCTCGGCCACCACGACCTGACCGCTCTCCGCCTTGCCGGTGAAGCCGGGGGGGATGAACAGGTCCCTGGTGATCCGCTGTTCGTCCGGGACCACGTGGCCGAAGTTCTTGCTTTTCTCGAACCTGCCGACCAGCCGGGTGAGCGCGCGCTCCAGGGTGCTGACGATCCGCCCCTCCGGCTTGCCGGTGCGGCCGCGGGCGATGACCCGCACCTCGACCCGGTCGCCGTGCAGGTTTTCCCGCAGGTAGCGGGCGGGGATGAAGATGTCCTCCCCTCCCCCCTCGGGGGTGACGAAACCGTAGCCGTCGCGGTGGGCGGAAAGCCTGCCGGTTACAACCGCAACCGCTGCCCCGGCGGCTTTGCCGTAACGGTTCCCCTTCAGCTTCACCAGCTTCCCGGCGTCCACCAGCTCATCCACGACCGTTTTCAGCTGGAGCCGCTCACCCTTGCCGACGCCGAACCGGCGCATCAGCTCCCTGAACTCGTAGGCCTCCCCGGCGCTTTCCTGGAAAAACCGCGCTATCGCATCTTTTCTGATCTTCATAATGCTCCCTGCCGTCGTTGTTGTTCGCGGTATCTGGTTGAATATCAAAGAAGGTCCGCTATTTGTCAAACAGTTTAGCGCGTCCGGGGCAAAATTCTTTTGATTTTTTTGCCATGTTCCGTTTACTATGGGGGGTCAATCTTTCCCCATTCAGCCTGCTTCCCGGAGTCGTAATGCTTTGCCGCGGTATCATCGTCTTTGTCCTGCTCCTTGCCCTCTCCCTGCCGGCACCGGCCACCGAGTTGTTCCCGCTCCCCGATCAACAGGTTGCCCTGGCGGCCAGGGAATTCAGGCGGAAGAATTACGGGGAGGCCCGTGACTCGGCGGCAAAGGCCCCGCAGGGAGGGATAAGGGAGTTCCTCCTCGGCATCTCCGCCATGAGGCTGGAGGAGTGGCAGGCCGCGGTCGACCATCTCGCCAGGGCAGCAGACTCCTTCCCGCTCCTGGCCGATCATGCCCTCTACAACCAGGGCCGCGCCCTCCACCGGCTTGCCCGGTTCGGCGAGGCGTTACCCCCTTTGCAGCGACTCGCCAGGGAGTTCCCCGACTCCCCCCTGTTCCGTTCCGCCCAGCTCCTCCTGGCAGACACCCTCCGCGAGAGCGGGGATTTCAGGAACGCCTACTCCGCCTACCAGAAATTCATCGAAAAATTCCCGACCGGCGCAGATTCCCTGTCGGCCACCTACAACTCCGCCCTCTGCCTGGAACAGCTGGGTGAACAGGCGGGCGCCGTGACGGCGCTGCGAAACATCTGGCTCAGGTATCCCGCCTCGACCTTCGCCGGCAAGGCCGAAAAAGACCTGCAACGGCTTGCGGCCGGCGGGGTCCGGGTCGAACCTTACAGCGGCGAGGAGCTGCTGCGGCGCGCCACCACGCTGTACGATCTGAAAAGGTACAATGAGGCGGCCTCTGCCCTCCAGGGCCTGCGCCTGGAGGAAGAGCTGCCGGGAGCAGCCGGCAGGCGATTGCTCAAGGCGGGCCAGGCCCTGTACCTGGGGAGAAGGTACAAGGAGGCCGAGGCGGCGTTTGCGGCCCTCCAGGCAAAAGCGACCAGCCGCGAGATCGCCGACGAGGCCGGCTACTGGCTGGCGAAGGCGCTCGACAGGAGCGGCCGGGACGGGGAGGCCTTCACCACCTTCCTCAGGCTGGCCGAGTCCTCTGCCGCTTCCGGGCTGGCCGACAAGGCCCTCTTCGAGGCGGCCCTGATCAGAAAAGGAGAGAACAGGAAAGATGAGGCGCTCGCCATCCTGAAACGGCTCCTCCTCTCCCATCCGAGCTCACCCCTCAAGCAGAGCGTCACCTGGCAGATCGCCTGGGGGAGCTATCAGACCGGCGACTGGAAGACCGCGGCCGAATACTTCAGGCCCCTCACCGAGGGCGAGGCCACCCGGGAAAAGGCCCTCTACTGGTACGGCCGCACCCTCTCCGCCGCCGGCGACATCCCCGGCGCCCAGGGTACCTTCTCCGCGCTGCTGGCAGAATTCCCCTTCGGCTTCTATGCCCAGTCGTACCGGAAGGAGGTGAAGCTCGACCAGGAGGAGATCTCCCTTCCGGTCGGGGACGTCCGCGAAATCCTCCCCGTCCCCCCCGGTTTCGACCGGGTGAAGGCGCTCATCACGCTCGGCCTCCTCGACGAGGCGCGCAAGGAGCTCGCCTTCTCGAAGAAGAAGGGAGCGGCGAAAAACGGTGCAGTCTCCGGCATCGCCAGGCTCTACCTGGAGATGGATGATTATAACGGGGCCTATAACCTGCTCAGGAACGAGCGACCGCGCAGTTTCGAAAAAGACACCATCTACCAGTGGGGGCTCAGCTTCCCGCTGGGGTACCGGGATCATGTCGCCCAGACCGCCGCCGCCCATGACCTGCCCGAAAGCCTCGTCTATTCCATAATCCGCGCCGAAAGCAGCTTCCTCCCCACCGCCCTCTCCCCGGCCGGCGCCGTCGGCCTGATGCAGCTGATGCCGGCCACGGCCGCATCGATGGCCAACGGCGCCAGGGGGAAATTCAACCCCGACAGCCTCACCAATCCGGAGACCAACATCCGGCTCGGCGCCCGGCATCTGCGCGACCTCCTCGACCTCTACCAGGGGGACCTGGTCCTGGCGGTCGCGGCCTACAACGCCGGCTCCGGCAACGTCAACCGCTGGCGGAAGGCCTTCGGCGGGCTGCGCCCGGACGAATTCGTGGAGAGCATCCCCTTTGCCGAGACCCGCGAGTACGTGAAAAAGGTGCTGACGAACGCCGAAATCTACAGCAGGCTGTACCGGCTGGGCCGGCCCGCCGCTCCTGAAAAGGCCGCCACCCTCCCCGAAAAGGAGGAGACCCCGCCGCCTCAACCCGCCGCTTCTCCCCAAGTGGAACCCCGGCTCATCCAGGCCGACTCCTCGCCGCGCGGCAAGTGAGCCCGGCCAATCATTCCGCCGCAATTCCTCCGGTCGCACACAGCTTCTCTCCTATTTCAAAAACAACTTTGCGAGCATACTGATTATCTGTATAATGACTTAATAACCCAACCGGAGACCCCACCATGATCGACATCGAGAAAAGCGTCGGTTTCCTGCTGGCCAAGGCCTATCAGCGCGCCTGCGCCATCTTCAAGGAGGAATTCGACAGCCACGACCTCACCCCGCAGCAGTTCGGTCTCCTCGCCTTTCTCTGGACCGAGGACGGCCTCTCACAGGCGGAGCTGTCAACGAGAAGCCAGATCGACCGCACCACCATGGGAGGGATCATTGACCGGCTGGAAAAGGAGGGGCTGGTGGAGCGGCGCAACCACCCCGCAGACCGCCGCGCCTACCAGGTGTATCTCACCGCCAAAGGGAAGTCCCTGGAAGATGAGCTGTGTGCCGTGGCCAACCGGGTCCAGAGCAAGGTTAATGCCCCCCTGACGGCCGATGAACAGACAACGCTGATCCGGCTCCTGGGAAAACTCCGCTACTGAGGAGGAGGTATCCATGATGAGAACCGTTATAACGAGCGCCACACTGTTCCTCCTCACCGCCGGCGCAGTACACGCAGAGCCGCTCACCCTTGCCGAGGCCCTGGCGAAGAGGGCCGCAGGCAGCCGGACCCTGAGGATCGCTGCCTACGACGAGCAGGTCGCCGCAGAAAACGTCCTGATCAACCGGAGCGGCTATCTCCCCCGCGTGGACATCCAGGGGGGCTATACCGCCCAGTTGGAGCCGCAATCGGTCACAACCCAGTTCGGCTCCTTCGAGACCCAGGAGGCGGACTACGCCTTCGCCAGCCTCGCCATCACCCAGACCATCTACGACTTCGGCCGCACCGAGTCTCGCTACAATCGGGCAGAGGCGTCCCGCGAAGCGGCCCGGTTCGGCTACAAGAGCCGGGAACAGGATATTTTTCTCCAGACGGTCGCCGCCTACTTCCGCATCCTCCAGGAGCAGAAACTGCTTCAGGCCGCCGACGAGGAGGTGGCCCAGATGACCGACCACCTCCGCATCGCCCGCAACCTCTACGAGCAGGGGGTGGTGACCCGCAACGACCTCCTCCAGGCCGAGGTGCGGCTCGCCAGCAGCAGACAGCGCCGCCTGGAAACCGCCAACCGGCTGGAGAACGCCTGGCTCGACTTCAACGACCAGATCGACGAGCCCCCCGAATCCCGGCAGGAACTGGTGGAGCAAACAAAGATCGACCTGGCCGGCCTGGACAAGCCGGCGCAGGAGGCGGTTGCCATGCGGGCGGAGCTGCAGGCGCAGCAGAAGCTTCTCGACGCAGGGGAAGCGGAGGTGAGGGAGACCCGAGCCGGCTATTATCCGGAGCTCTTCGCCAAGGCGGGACTCGACTACGTGGAGAATGACAAGGTCAGGGAACAGACGATCTACTCCGCAACAATCGGCCTCAAGGTCAATCTCTTCGACGGCTATGCCACCAGCGCCCGCTTTCGTCAGGCCGTCAAGAACCGCTCCCGCACCGCGGAGCAACTGCGCAAGATGGAGTCGGACCTCGCCCTGGAATACCGGATCGCTGTCAACGACGCCAGGGTGGCGAAACAGCGGATCGCCGTGACCGAGACCTCCATCAGGCAGGGGGAGGAGAACCTCCGGATCAACAGGGACCGCTATCAGGAGCAGGTGGGGACCGCCACCGATGTCATCGACGCCCAGACCCTCCTCACCCAGATCAGGACAGAGCATTACCGGGCGATTTTCGACTATGAAGTGGCCCTGGCCAGGGTGAAACGGGCACGGGGCGAACTATAACGCATAAAGCAGAGGGAAAGGCATGGAAGAGGAAATGCAACCGATTGAACCGGCGTCGGACCAGGAAGCTCCCCCGGCAATTCCGGAGAAGGCTGGCAACGGCAAGAGGAAACGTGCCGGCATCGTTATCCTGCTACTCGTTGCGGCCGGGACCGTCATGGGAATCAACTGGTGGATCAAGAGCAAGACCCGCATCGGGACCGACAACGCCTTCGTCGAGGCCCGCATCCATTCCATCTCCGCGAAGGTCCCCGGGACGGTGGTCAGCGTGCCGGTGAAGGAGAACCAGCCGGTCAGGAAGGGGGAGCTGCTGGCGGAGCTCGATCCCGGCGACTACCGGGTGTTCCTGGAGAACGCCAGGGCCGAGCTCGACATGGCGCGCAATGAAACATCGGGAGATTACGCCAGGGTCGAAGGCGCCCGGGCCTCGATCGATCTTGCCCGGGCGCGGCTCGACCAGGCGGGGCTCGACCTGCAGAGGGGGAAGGCCCTGTTCGCCCGGGAGGTCATCCCGCGCGAGCAGCTCGACAGGCTGGAGACCTCCCGCAAGGTTGCCGAATCGCAGCTGCGGGAGAAGGAGGAGAATCTCCGCAAGGAACAGGGGCGCCTGGGCCTTGCCGGCAACGGCGGCAAGGAGGCGCGGGTCGCCCAGAAGCAGGCAAAGCTCGACGAAGCGCGGCTCAACCTCTCCTATACCAGGATCTACGCCCCGGCGGACGGTTACGTCACCAGGAAATCGGTGGAGCCGGGTAACAACCTGCAGCCGGGACAACCGCTGATGGCGGTGGTCGCCCTGGATGACGCCTGGGTGACCGCCAATTACAAGGAAAGCCAGCTCAGCCACGTCAGGGAGGGGCAGCGGGTGGAATTCAGGGTGGACGCCTACCCGGGGAAGAAATTCACCGGGAGCGTGGAGAGCATCATGGCCGGCACCGGCGCGGCCTTCTCCCTGCTCCCCCCGGAGAACGCCACCGGCAATTACGTCAAGGTCGTCCAG
>JAMPXD010000162.1 GCA_023701365.1 Geobacteraceae bacterium | reverse complement strand
GTGACCTGTGACTCGCCTCGGGTCAGTCTCTGGTCTCTGGTCTCTGTTCTCTGGTCTCTGGTCTCTGGTCTCTGGTCTCTGGTCTCTGGTCTCTGGTCTCTGGTCTCTGGTCCCCGGTCCCCGGTCCCCGGTCCCCCCCTTCAAACCATCTTCCGATACCTTCCCCCCACCTCGGCCAGTGCCCCGGTGATCTGCCCCAGTGTGGCGTGCCGCACCGTCTCCAGGAGTTCCCCGAACACGTTCCCGCCGGAGAGGGCCACCTCCTTCAGCCGCGCCAGATAGAGCGGGGCATCCCGGTGGCGCTCCTTGAAGTCGCGCACCCTGGCGAGCTGCCGCTCCCAGTCGGCCGGGCCGGGGCGGACCAGCTCGGCAACGGGCGGGTACTTGCCGGGGTGGCCATCGGGGAGCTCGAAGGCGTTGTAGCCGATGATGGTGCGCCGCGGCCGTTCCGGGTGCTCCGGCGTCGGCCGGCGCCGCTCCCGCTCGTACCTGGCGCTGTTCTCGGCGATGCAGCGCCTCTGGTAGCCCCGCTCGGTGGCCGGACCCACCCCCCCCAGCTGGTCGAGCCGGTCGAACTCCGCCAGGACCTGGGCCTGCACCTCCCTCACCAGGGCGCGGAAGGCGTAGGAGCCGGAGAGGAGGTTCTGGATGACGAACCCCTCCGCCTCCTCCCGCAGGTAGTTGGGGATCATGGTCGCCTGGCGCACCCATTTCTCCCCCGGGGTGGTCATCGGCTCGTCGGCCGAATCGACGTGGAGCGAGTTGGAGTTGGCAAGAAGCCCCAGGAGCGCATGGTAGGTGAGCCGGACCGGGTTGAGGGTGTCCCACTCCTCGGCCTGGAGCGCCCGGCCGGAGGTCTGGGTGTGGAACTTGAACAGCTGGGCGCGCTCGTCGCCGCCGTACAGGTCGCGCAGGGCGATCGCCCAGATCTTGCGGCAGACCGCGCCGTAGGCGAGCCACTCCGCCTCGTGGGAAACCTTGAAGAAGAAGGAGAGGCTCGGGGCGAAGGCGTTGAGCGCCATCCCCCGGGCGAGGAAGTTCTCCAGGTAGGTGAAGCCGTTGGCCAGGGTGAAGGCGAGCTCCTGGACCGGGCTCGCCCCCGCCTCGCCGATGTGGTAGCCGGAGATGCTGAGTGAATAGAAGCGCCGCACCCCGTGGGCGATGAACCACTCCTGCACGTCCCCCAGGAGCCTGATGGCGAAGTCAGGCTGGAAGATGCTCTCGTTCTGGGCCTGGACCTCCTTCAGGATGTCGGCCTGGACCGTGCCCCGCAGCTCCTCCAGGGTCCTGCGGCACACCTCCTGCCGCTCCCCTTCCGCGAGCTCCCCCCCTTTCTCCCGGGCGGCCCGCTCCAGCTCGATCTCCTGGGCCGCGACGAAGTACATGGCGAGCACCGTCGGCGCCGGGCCGTTGATGGTCATGGAGGTGCTGATGTCGGGGATGCGGAACCCGTCCAGGAGGAGCCTCATGTCCTCCCAGCTGTCGATGGCCACTCCCCCCTCGCCGATCTTGCCGATGCTGCCCGGGTCCTCGTCGCTGTCGGCCCCGTACAGGGTGATCCCGTCGAAGGCGATGGAAAGCCGCGGTTTCGCCACGCCCCGGGCGAGGAGGTGGAGGCGGCTGTTGGTCTCCTCCGGGCCGCGCAGCCCGGCGAACTGGCGGGTGGTCTCCCCGGCGGAGACCGGGCGGTAGGGGTGGCTGCCGCTGGCATAGGGAAACCGGCCGGGAAGCCCCTCCTCCAGGAGGAAGCGGAGCGACTCGGCACGGTCCTCCGGGTCGGGGAGCGCCACCCGGGGGAGCCTGAGGCCGTTGGGGGTTTCCATGACCGGGTCGATCCCGGCGCGGCGGGCCGCCTGGAGGGAGAGCTCCCGCCACTCTTCGGGCCACCGCTCCAGGAGCCGGGCGCAGAGCGGGTCGAGGCGGTCCGGATCGTTCGGCGCCTCCCGGACCTTTTGCAGCTCGCGCGTGGCCCAGCGGTCGTAGGCCCGGACCCGGTCGGCGATCTCCGCCAGGTAGGCGCGCCGCCGGTGCGGCACCAGCATGTTTTGCTTGGCGTAGCGGAAGATGTCGATACCTTGCGGAACCTCCGGGGCCGGCCAGCCGAGCAGGCCGCAGAGCGAGGCGAACAGCCGGTCGAGCCCCGGATCGCGAGCCGCCTTGGCGATGGCGGGGAAGAGCACCTCTCCCTTGCCCAGGCCGGCCAAGAAGTCCTGCATCTCCCCGAAGGCCGCCTCGGCCCCTTCCAGGTCGGCCTTGTTCAGCACCACCAGGGAGGCATCGCGCAGCAGCTGGTCCTTCTGTAATTGAAGCGCGCTGCCATATTCGGGGGTTTTGACGCAAAGCAGCAGGTCGGCATTGAGCGACCCCGGGTCGAGGCCGGTCTGGCCGGTCCCCGGCGTTTCCACCAGCACCAGGTCGAAGCCGGCCGCGCGGAGCAGCCGCAGCAACCGGGGGAGGGCCGGGCTGAGGGGGGCATAGGGGCTTCCGGTGGCGACGCTCCGAAGCCAGACCCGCTCGTGGTAGATCTGGTTCATCCTGACCCGGTCGGCGAGAAAGGCGGTGGCCCCTCGGCCGGTGGCGGTGCTGGGGTCGTTGGCGAGGATGGCGATCCTCCGGTCCGGGAAGGCCGCCAGGAAACGGCCGACCAGCTCGTCGATCATGGTGCTCTTGCCGCTGCCGCCGTCGCCGGCAACGGCCACGACCCGGGCCGCTCCCGCGTCCAGCCGCGTCAGCCAGTCGTGCAATATTGGGGGGAGCTCTCCGTGTTCATGCTCGGCCAGGGTGAGGAGCCGGGCGAGATCGGCCGGAGGGGGGACCCCGTCACTCCAAGCGAGCGGGTCGGGGATTGGAGCCCCATTCCCGGCCCGGCACGCGGTCCGTTCGCAGAGGTCCGCGGCAATGGCGTCCAGCGGCCAGCCGGGGCCGTAGATCTTTTCGATGCCGGCTGCTTCCAGGGTCTGCGCGTCTTCGGGGCGGATGGTCCCGCCGCCGCCGCCGAAAAGCAGGGTTCTCCCCATCCCCATCTGCGCCAGACGCCCGGCCAGATGGGGGAAGAACTGGAGATGGCCGCCGTTGTAAGAGCTGACCGCCACTGCGTCGGCCCCTTCCTGGAGCGCCGCGCAGGCGATTCTCTCGCCGGTCATGTTGAAGCCGAGGTAGATCACCTCAACGCGCCGGCTGCCGGCCAGCAGCGCCCGGTTCAGTGCGAGCACCGATGCATCGTGGCCGTCATAGGCAGCCACCGCGGTCACTATCCTGAGCGGCCTCTCTCGCATGACTTGTCCGATCCGGGAATGGCTCCCGTGACATTTCCAGGTTACGGATACAAGTATACCTTCAGCGTCGGAATTGTCTAAAAAGGGGGGGATCGGAAGGGATGAAGGATGAAGGATGAAGGATGGGGGATGATTGTTGCGCTTCGCAAGAGACTACATGCCGGTGGTGCTTCCATCGAACAGGGATGATGCCCTCAGCTCTGCACCGCGCGCCTCCGGCGCGGGTGGCTGCTCGCCGGGACGAAGAGCCGGCAGGTCGCGGAGGGCTCCGGCCGGGACCGGCGCGGCCGCCTGGACCTTTATCATGAGCTCGCCCCCCTGGCCGTTCTGGTCGGCCTTTACCAGCTCCTCGATCTGGTTGCGGACCGCGGCTTCGAGGTTGGCCTTGAGCTGCCGCTCGTCCCGCTCGATACGCTGCAACTGCTTGAACACCAGCCTCGCATACTTGTCCCGCTTGTCCGGCGTCTGGCTGTGGTAGCAGCCGATCGCCTCCCAGCTGTAGCCGTATTTCTTCATGCAGTTGGCGAGGATCGAGGCCCCGGTCTTGATGTTGCTGCAAGGATCGCCCAGGGTGTTCCACCGCTCCAGCCCCAGGGTCGGCGCCCAGATTGAGTTGATCTGCATCACGCCGAAGTCGTAAGTGCCGTTGGTGTTCCAGTTGATGGCGCGCGGGTCGAAATTCGACTCCACCTTTGCTATCGCCCGCAGGATCTGCGGGTTGATGCCATACTGGGAGCCCGCCTCGTCAAAACAGAGCGGCTCGGCGGCAGCGCCGGTCGCCATAAATAGCAGCACTGCTATGGCAAAGGTTGTGATTTTTCCCATGGGCTGGATTCCTGTCTGCTCGTTGACGCTTAATGCTATTAATACCAGACTCCCTCGCTGTTTGTCACGGAAAAACCGGCAAAACGGGGATCGAGCCTTGGCCCGCTGTGGGCTTCGGCCCGCAGGCGGGTTTCGAGAACCCGGCGCGGGGCTGGCTATTCCGCAGCGAACGGACGGTAGCTCACCTCCAGAATGGTGAATACCGCCTTGCCGGCCGGCCGCTGCACCACGATCTCGTCTCCCCCGGTCCGCCCCATCAGGGCCCGCCCCATCGGAGAATCCATGCTGATGAAGCCCTTCGCCACGTCGAACTCGTCCGGTCCGACGATCCGGTACTCGAATTCCTCTCCCGCGTCGTTCTCCAGCCTTACCCAGGCCCCGAAGAAGACCCGGCCGGGATGGGTCGGCGGGGCACTGACCACGGTCACGGCATCGAGCCGCTTGGTGAGATGGCGGACCCGGGAATCTATCTCCCGCAGTCGCCTCTTGCCGTAGATATAGTCGGCGTTCTCCGAGCGGTCCCCCTGCGCCGCAGCCTCGGAAACCGCCTGGGTGACCCGTGGCCGCTCCTCCTTCCAGAGCCGGTCCAACTCGTCGCGCAGACGCTTCGCCCCCTCCGGGGTGATGTAGTTGGACCGGGGCGCTTCCGGTGGCCGATGCCTGCTCATTGTAGCGTACCTCTCAACTGTCCTCCCACTCCCCCGCCTCCCACCGCTCCAGCGCCACCTTGGCCCGGAACCCCAGCAACCCCTCCCCGGCAGCCAGTCTTCGCAGTACAGCCACGCACCGCTCCGGGTTGTAGCGGATCGAGTAGACAGCAGCCATTCCGGCCACCACCTGGTCGTCGCTGTCAACCAGTGCCAGCAGTCCTTCCCGGCCGGCCGTCCCCTCGCGGACGATCGACTGGTAAAGCCCGGCAATAAGCTGCGCATGGGCGTTGGCCCGCGCCTCATCCAGAGCTTCGAGCGCCCCATAATGCGCCCTCGCTGCCGCGGCAAAGCGGCCGAGCAGCCGGGCAAGCCTGTCGTCGTTCATTGCTCCCCCGATGCCAGGGTCCGTCAGGAAATAACCGCAACATCATGGCGCGCTGCATGTAATGGTTGTTCGATGGCAGACCCTGGTAATATTTTTAGCAGATTCCCTCCTTCCTTGCCACCAAAATAAGGCGTTGCCGGTTGTTCCGGCAGGGATCGGGCAGGGAACTGCGCAGGGGGGGCGGGGGCAGCAAAACCTCCAGCATATTTATATATTTACTTAGATACGTATTTACGCTTATAATGACAACGCAATACTAACCCCGCAGATTCAAGGAGATCTCCCATCCATGACAAAGGCAGACACAAAGGAGCAGATATCCCTGTTCGATCTCCCGCCACTGGAAAAACCGGCCTCCGCGGAAAGACAGGCAAAGGTAGAGGTGAAGGTTGAGGAAGAATCCGCCCCCCCGGAACAGCAGCAGACAGAGGCGAAGAGAGTGGAAGAACCGGCGGCAAAGGAACCGCAAGCGGAGAAGAAGCTGAAAAAAACCGGGGCAGGGGGATCGATGCGGAAAGCAGCCCCCCGACCCGTGAAAAAAGGGACGACAGCCAAGGCCGCGCCGGGGCCGGTGCCGGCAGGAGACGTGCGGCTCACCGCCAACATCAGGCAAGACCTCCATCTGAAGCTGAAGATTGCCGCCGCCACCCGCCGTACCACAATCGGCGAGCTGATCGAGGAGCTGGTGGAGCAGTACCTTTAGGCGCCCGTCATGCGACCGGCATCAGCCAACCACTTCCAGCGCCTGCAAGAGTTCATCGGCGGTCGCGAACCTTCTCACCTTCCCCGTCCTGACCTCCTCCAGTGGAGCCCGGGCACCCGCAAGGCAGGTCTTGTACTCGTTCTCGGCCGCCACCAGTTCATGATAGCGCTCTTCGGAGATGATCACATAGCGCGGCCGGTTGTTCCTGATCACATGAACGTCACCCTTTGCGATGAGCGCATCCACGGCGGCAATGCCGCGCCGCTTGATTTCCCGGGCCTGAATGGTGTTCATTTTTTCATGCTCCTTTTCGTACCATTAACGTCATTGAATTCATATCCCCATTTTGCCCTATTCACATCCCGAACAGCATCCCTTTGAATGAAACTCTACCCTATTCCGGGCAATTTGCAAGCAGACCACCCTCCGCCCACCCGATAAACAGCTGCGCGTTTACCTACTTATCGGCATATCTGCTTATCCGGCCACGCCACCTTGCCTTATTGCGCAGGTTCCAGCAGTTACGGCACACATTTTAGGTGAAGGTGCAACTATTCAGAGCAGCTACTTTCCCATCAAAAGAGGCATTGCCGGAAGCGTTCGCCGGATCAGCGGAACCACCTGTTAACCCCCACCATGTTTCAGGTTGACAAGCATCCCTCCCCTATGTTAATGAGGATAAAGGAGGGTACGCCATGAGATCTGCCATTGCTGCCATAGCCGACCGGATCGTCGCCGGCGGCGCCATCACAGATACGGAAGCGCTGGAGCTGACCGGGGTCACAGGCCCCGACCTGTTCTTCCTGTTCGCCGAGGCGAACAGGATCAGGGAGCGGTTCCTCGGGAGCGGGATCTTTCTCTGCTCGATCATCAACGCCAAATCGGGACGCTGCCCGGAGAACTGCTCGTTCTGCGCCCAGTCCGCCCATCACCGGACTGAGGCGCCGGTCTATCCGCTGGTGGACGAGGAGCGGATGGTCGCCTGCGCCAAGGAGGCGGAGGCGGCCGGCTCCTCCTGCTACGGGATCATCACCAGCGGCACCGGGATCGCCAGGGGGGAGGAGCTGGAGCGGATACTCCGCGCCATCAGCCGGATCAAGGAGGAGACCGCTATTTCCCCATCGTGCTCGCTCGGGATCATCGACCGGGAGACCGCGCTCCTCCTCAAGGAGGCGGGGATGGAGACCTATCACCACAACCTGGAGACCGCCCGCTCCTTCTTCCCCAACGTCTGCACCACCCATGACTACCAGGAGGACGTGGACACGGTCAGGGTCGTCAAGGAGGCGGGGCTCAAGGTCTGCTGCGGCGGGATCTTCGGCCTCGGCGAGACGGCGGCCCAGCGGGTCGAACTGGCCCTGACCCTCAGGGAGCTGGCAGTCGACTCGGTCCCGCTCAACTTCCTGAACCCGATTCCGGGGACCCGCATGGAGGGGGCCTGCCACATCACCCCGCTGGAGTGCCTGCGGACCGTGGCCCTGTACCGCTTCATCCTGCCGGCCACCAGGATCTCGGTCTGCGGCGGCCGGGACAAGAACCTGCGCGACCTCCAATCCTGGATCTTCATGGCAGGGGCGAGCGGCGCCATGGTGGGGAACTATCTCACCACCGCGGGCAGGCCGGTGGAACAGGATTGGCAGATGCTGAAGGACCTGGAGCTGACTGTTTCTAGCTGCTGCGAATGAGGATTTTAGAAAATGGGTGCTACAGGGATCTTCATAACCGGCACCGACACCGGGGTCGGCAAGACAATTGCCGCGGCGGCCATCGCCCGCCTGCTGAAGGAGCGGGGGGTGAACGTCGGGGTGATGAAGCCGGTCACCAGCGGCTGCATCGAGGTGGACGGCCGGCTGGTCTCGGAGGATGCGGAGCTCCTGCTCTGGGGGGCCGGCTGCGACCGGACCGAGGACGTCGCCCCCTACCTGCTGCGGGCAGCCATCGCCCCCTCTGTGGCCGCCTCCATGGAGGGAATGCGGATCGACTTCGGCCGGCTCAGGGAGGCCTTTGACCGGCTCGCGGCCCGCCACGACTTCATGATCGTCGAGGGGGCCGGCGGCCTGATGGTGCCGCTCGCCGGCGGGCTGCTGGTGGCCGACCTGGCGGCCCGGCTCGGCCTCCCGCTGGTGGTGGTGGCCCGCCCCGCCCTCGGCACCGTGAACCACACGGTCCTCACCTGCTTTGCCGCGAAACAGCTCGGCTTGCCGGTGCAGGGGGTCATCATCAACAACTACCCGGAAAGCCCCGACCGCGCCGAGGAATCGGCCCCCCACCTGATCGACTCCCTGGCCGGAGCGCCGCTCCTCGGGGTCTTCCCCCATGTGCCGGGAGACGACCTGCGGGAGGTGGTGGCGCGGCTGGCGACGAGACTGGCGGCCGAGCCGGCGACGCGGATCATGCTGCGGGAGATCGGGATACCATAATTTCGCCACAGAGCCAGAGAACACAGAGAAAAACAGCCACACAATCTTTCCAACTCACGGGTTACTTTTGTCTTCCTCTGTGACCTCTGTGACCTCTGTGACAAAGATCGAGGATTTTAATCATGGACACCAGGACCCTTCAGGAATACGACCGGAAATATGTCTGGCACCCCTTCACCCAGATGCGGGAGTGGGAAAACGACCCCCCCATCGTGATCGAGCGGGGCGAGGGGTCGTGGCTGATCGACAGCGACGGCAACCGCTGGCTGGACGGAGTCGGCTCGATCTGGACCAACGTCCACGGCCACTGCCGGCGGGAGATCAACGAAGCGGTGAAGGCCCAGGTGGACCGGCTGGAGCATTCGACCCTGCTGGGGCTCGCCAATGACCAGGCGGTGCTGCTGGCGAAGAGGCTGGTGGAGATAGCGCCGGCGGGGCTCTGCAAGGTGTTCTATTCGGACAACGGCTCGACCGCCGTGGAGATCGGCGTCAAGATGGCCTTCCAGTACTGGCAGCATCTCGGCCGACCGGAAAAGAACCGCTTCATCTCCTTCAAGAACGCCTACCACGGCGACACCATCGGCGCGGTGAGCGTGGGGGGGATCGACCTGTTCCACGGGGTGTTCCGTCCCCTGCTGTTCCCGACCATTCAGGCCCCCTCCCCGTACTGCTACCGCTGCGAACTCGCCCCGGGAAAGGACTGCAAGACCTGCGGGATGCTCTGCCTCAAGGAACTGGAGCGGCTGCTGGCGGAGCATGCCCATGAAACTGCGGGGCTGGTGATTGAACCGCTGGTGCAGGGAGCCGGGGGGATGATCGTCCAGCCGGAAGGTTTCGTCCGCCGGGTGCGGGAGCTGTGCGACCGCTACGACGTCCTGATGATCGCCGACGAGGTGGCGGTCGGCTTCGGCCGGACCGGCGCCATGTTCGCCTGCCAACGGGAGGGGGTGACCCCGGACATCATGGCCCTCTCCAAGGGGATCACCGCCGGCTACCTGCCGCTCGCCGCCACCCTGACCAGCCAGCGGGTCTACGACGCCTTCCTGGGAGAGTACCGGGAGCTGAAGACCTTCTTCCACGGCCATACCTTCACCGGCAACCCGATTGCCTGCGCCGCGGCCCTGGCAAGCCTGGAGCTGTTCGAGGCTGAGCGGCTGCTTGAGGCGCTCCCGGAAAAGATCGCCTTTCTCGCGGAGCGGTTGCAGCGGATCAGCCTGCTCCCCCAGGTGGGGGAGGCGCGCCAGTCGGGGATGATCGGCGGGATCGAGCTGGTGCGGGACAAGGAGACGCGGGAGCCCTACCCCTGGGAGGAGCGGGTCGGGATCAGGGTCTGCCGCGAGGCTCGAAGGCATGGTCTGTTCCTCCGTCCCCTGGGGAATGTGATCGTGGTGTTCCCCCCCCTCTCCATCTCCCTGGAAGAGCTGGCCACGCTGATGGACGGG
>JAMPXD010000007.1 GCA_023701365.1 Geobacteraceae bacterium | reverse complement strand
GCCGGCGGGAGCGGCTTTTTTTCTGTCTGCCCGGGCCATGCCTTCCCCGTTCCCCGGGGAAGTGTCCCTCAGTCCCCGGTCCGGGGAAACCCTTGAACCTGAAAAAGCATTTGAACACGGATCAAATCTGATTTGTACGGATTTTCACGGATTTAAACCATTGTGACCATTAACCCAAAGGTTGTGGTATTAAAGCAGGATATGTCTCTGATTTATCGGCGTTAATCCGCTTTTTCCGTGTAAATCCGTGTCCAATTGCCGTTGTTATGTTGAAATTTGACTATGGCCAATCCGGAGGTATCCTGATACTGGGTGGATAATAGCGGAAAAGGAGGAATCGCGATGAATGGAGTGCGTGGAGTGGTGATCGGGCTGTGCGCCCTGCTCTCTTTCGGCTGCGCTACGAAATCTTACGTGCGGCAGCAGGCGGAGCCACTGGCCGAAAGGATCGCGAAGCTGGAGCACAGGATGGCGGCGGTCGATGACAGGCTGGGGGAGTTGACGAAAAAGGTCGATGCCCAGTCAGCCGACCTGCAGGGGGTGAGAAAAGAGCTGGAGGAGGCCAAGGGGCAGATCCAGAAGGCGATGAAAGCGGCTGAGGAAGCTTCGGCCAAGGCCAATTCCACAGCAGCCAAGGTAGAAGCCGCGGCAGCCAGGGCAGAAGCCGCGGCAACCAGGGCCGAGGCCGCGGCGGCCAAGGCGGGAGAAGCGGCGACCAGGGCGGAAACGGCCGCACAAAAGGCGGTCAAGGCCTTCGAGCTGGAACAGAAGAAATGATCCGGCGGCCGGCCCCCGGGCCGCGGCTCTCGGAGCCCGCGGCCCTTGGTTTTCCGGCACCCTATTTCGTAATGTCGACCGGGATACCCCTCTTCTCCAGGATGGCCGCGTCGAGCTTCCCGCCATCGACCCTTTCCAGCAGTTCCCGGTCGGCCAGCAGCCGGTTCGCCTCCCGGCCATAGTCCATCTTCAGCTCATCGTCCCGGTGCACCTCGATGTAGACCCGTCTCCCCTTGCTCCCCACCTTCACCGGCTCCCGTACCACGGCGACCTCCGTGCCGATGGAAACCAGCGCGAACAGCCGGGGAATATCCTCCGGATAGAGCCGGAGGCAGCCGTGACTGGCCCGCCTCCCCACCCCCAACGGCCTGTTGGTGCCATGGATCAGGATAGACCCTTCAGAGAGCCGCAGGGCATGGCTGCCGAGGGGGTTCTCGGGACCGGCGGGAACCACCCGGGGAAGCCAGGGTTTCTCCTTTCTTATCGACGAGGGGACGGTCCAGGAGGGATTGGCCGCCTTCTCGACTATCCGGTAGTCCCCCGCAGGTGTTGCGCTCCCTTCTTTGCCGATGCCGATCGGAAAAGTCGCCAGGAGGCTGCTCTGCTCATGGTCTGACAGATAGTAAAGGCGCATCTCGGAAAGGTTGATGACGACGGTTTCCGGCGCGACGGCAGCGGGCAGGATCCAGGCGGTGGGAATGACGACCGTTGCCCCGGTCGGGGGAACGAACGGGTCGAGGTTCGGATTTGCCGCGGCGATTTCATTGTAGCCAAGATCGTAGCTGCGGGCGAGCTCGATGAGGGACTCTCCCTGCCGGACCTTATGCTTCTTGACGATCCCGACAATTTCCATGTCGCCGGGATAGGTCCCGCCATGCGCCGGCAGCGGCAGAGAGGAAAAAATAGCGATGAGTATGCAGACGTATCTCATCCGGTTCTCGGGATTCGGGATTCGGGATTCGGGATTCGGGATTCGGGATTCGCGATCTTGATGTTAACTCAAAACTCAAAACTCAAAACTCAAAACTGCCTTTAGTGCGCCTCGCTCCAGTTATGGCCGAAGTTGATATCCACCTTGAGCGGGACCCGCAGCGCCACGGCATGCTCCATCTCGTGCTGCACCAGCAGCTCCATGGCGAGCCGCTCCCCCTCCGGCACCTCGAACACCAGCTCGTCGTGGACCTGCATGATCAGCCGGCTGGCGAGCCCCTCCCGCCTTATCCGGGCAAAGACGTTCACCATCGCCTGCTTGATAATGTCCGCCGCCGACCCCTGGATCGGGTAGTTGACGGCGTTGCGCTGGGCAAAGGCGCGGACGTTGCCGTTGCTGCTCATGATGTCGGGGATCGGCAGCCGCCGGCCGAGCAGGGTGGTGACGTACCCCTGTCCCTCCGCGGTTTTCACGCAGCTTTCCAGGAACAGCTGTGCCCCGCTGTGGCGGGCGAAGTAGTTGTCGATGAATTCCCTGGCCACCCTGGGCGCCACCCCCAGCTGCTTTGCCAGGCTGAAGGCACCCTGGCCGTAGATCACCCCGAAGTTGATGGTCTTGGCCTGGCGGCGCATCTCCGGGGTGACCATCTCCGGGAACAGGTCGAACACCTCGCTGGCGGTCCGGGTGTGGATGTCCTCGTCCCGGGCGAAGGCGTCGCAGAAGACCCGGTCCCCGGAGAGGTGGGCGAGAACCCGCAGCTCGATCTGGGAATAGTCGGCCGACAGTAGCAGGCTTCCCGGCTCGGCCACGAAGGCGCGCCGGATCTTGCGCCCCTCCTCACTGCGGATCGGGATGTTCTGCAGGTTCGGCTCGGACGAGGAGAGCCGGCCGGTATTGGTCACCGCCTGGTTGTAGGAGGTGTGGACCCTGCCGGTGGAGCTCTCCACCAGCTTGGGGAGGGCGTCGGTGTAGGTGGACTTCAGCTTTGAAAGGCTCCGGTACTGGAGGATCTGGCGGATGATCTCGTGCTCCTCCGCCAGCCCCTCCAGGACCGAGATGTCGGTGGAGAAGCCGGACTTCCCCTTGGTCTTCTTGCCGGTGGGGAGCCCCATCCTGACGAACAGCGCCTCCCCCAGCTGTTTGGGGGAGTTGATGTTGAACTCGCCGCCGGCCAGCCGGTAGATCTCCCGTTCCAGGAGGGCGAGCTGCTCGCCGAAGCCGTCCGAGAGCTTGCGCAGGAGCTTGAGGTCGAGCTTCACCCCGGCCAGCTCCATCTCCGCCAGGATCTTGACGAGCGGCATCTCCACCTCGAAGAAGAGCCGCTCCATCCCCAGCTCCCCGAGGCGCGGCAGGAACAACCGGTGGAGCAGGAAGGCAGCGTCGGAATCCTCGCAGGAATAGGTGGAGGCCCGCTCCACCTCCACCTGGGAGAAATTCTTCTGCTCCTTCCCGGTGCCGGCCACCTCGGCGTAGGAGACCATCTTGTGGTCGAGGAACTCCAGTGCCAGGGAATCGAGCCCCTGGCTGGAGCGGACCGGGTTGAGGAGGTAGGAGGCGATCATGGTGTCGCACCAGACCCCCTCCATCTCAACCCCGGCCCGGCGCAGCACCTGGTAGTCGTACTTGAGGTTCTGGCCGATCTTCCGTTTCGCCGGGTCGGTCAGGAGCGGCGCCAGCTCCGCCAGCACCTCTTCCCTCGGGAGCTGCCCGGGGGCGCCGGGGTAGCGGTGGCCGACCGGGATGTAGAACGCCTCGTGGTCGCGGAGGCTCAAGGATATCCCGACGATCTCCGCCTCCAGTGAGTTGAGGCTGGTGGTCTCCAGGTCCACCGCGAACCGCTCCTCCGCCCGGAGCCTCTCCATAAGCTCCTGGAAGGCGGCCTCCTCCAGTACCGTGCGGTACTGGTCGGTGGCGAGGGTGGCGGCGCCGGTCAGCTCCTTCATCAGGGTGGTGAAGCCGTACTCCTTGAACAGCTCTCCCAGCCGCCGGGTGTCCGGGGGGGAGAGCGCCAGCTCGTCATAGCTCCATTCAAGCGGGACGCTCCGCTCCACCGTGGCGAGCTGCCGGGAGAGGCGGGCCTGCCCGGCGAACTCCCGCAGTTTCTCCCCCATCTTCCCCTTTACCTCGCCGGCCCTTTCCAGAAGCGCGTCCAGGGTGCCGAACTCCCGGATCAGCTTGATGGCGGTCTTCTCGCCGATGCCGGGGACCCCGGGGATGTTGTCGGAGCTGTCCCCGGCGAGCCCCAGGATGTCGATCACCCGCCCGGGCTCCACGCCGAACCGCTCCTCCACCTCGGGGATGCCGCTCTCCTTCTCCTTCATGGTGTCCAAGAGGCGCACGTTGCCGGTGACGATCTGCATCAGGTCCTTGTCGCCGGTCACCACCACCACCGCCAGCCCCCGCTCCTCGCACTCCCGGGCGATGGTGGCGATGATGTCGTCCGCCTCGAAACCTGCCAGCTCCAGGGCCGGGATGTTGAAGGCGCGCACCATCTCCTTGATCGGGGCGAGCTGGGGGCGCAGGTCGTCCGGCATGGCCAGCCGGTTCGCCTTGTACTCGGGGTAGATCTCGTTGCGGAAGGTCAGCCGGCCGGCGTCGAACACCACCGCGACATGGTCGGGCCGGCGCTCCTTGAGCACCTTGAGGAGCATCTGGGTGAAGCCGTACAGGGCGTTGGTGGGGAAGCCGCTGGGGGAGGAGAGGTGGCGGATGGCGAAGTAGGCCCGGTAGATGTAGGAGGAGCCGTCGATCAGGTAGAGGGTCGGGCGTGGCTTGGTTTGTTGTGTCATGAGTCAGTCCTTATTGTGTCGGTAATCAAAGAAAAACCTTGTAGCTGCTATGGAGCACAGCCGCGAGCTTTTTCGCCATTTCCCTGCCGATGGCGCGCTTGCCGTTTTCCATCTCGGAAATATGCCGCTGGGGGATGCCGGTAAGCTCGGAGAGCCGGGATTGGGTCAGATCCTCCCTCAGCCTCAGCCCCCGCAGAGCAGCGCCGGCCTCGTTCCCACTGACCTCCGGGAAGACCTCCCGCCAGGGGACGGCGTCGAGTGAGAAATAAGCGCTCTGCTCCTTGAGCGGTGGAAGGATGCGGGTGGAGGTTTGGACTATTTTGGAGGGGTTTATCTTAGTCACAATATTTCCTCATCTGCCAGCCTGCCGTTTGATCAGTTCAATCCCTTCTCTGAGCTCTCTACAGTTGTTGTATATATTTTCAATATCAAGGTTGCTGATAAAATTTGCGCACTTATGGCCCTTGATATATGTTTTGTCGTAACGTTCGAACAATTTCGCCAAGTGAATGTGAGTAAACTTTTCGGGAGGGGTGAATTTGGAGGGATTTCTTTCTTTACGCGGGACTCTCAAAAACTTGTAAATGCCTTCCATATCATGAAAAAACCATGACTCCAGCATTTGAGTGGCGATTATGGCATCGACACTCAAGACTCTTTTGAAGCCTTTGATCTCTTTAAAGGATTTGCGAAGCTCGTCAATATCCAATGGGGGGTTATGGTCCCTGCTTTCCCGATCAATGCAACAGTATACCCGTACTACTGTTTCTTTATGGCTATAAAGAAATGCCTCGGTCTTCCCCAAGACTTTACGATGAATATTATAGATTCCATTCATATTTCTGACAGACTTTGGAATGCCATTCAGGTATTTCTTGAGGAGCTCCGTATAAAATTCCTCTTCAGTATCTCCTTCCACGTAAATGAGGGCGACTTCTTTTTGTCTAGCCGCGGCCCGAGTCATCAGAATATAACCCCTGCATCTTCCTTAAATCCGGTCTCCAGCATATCGCCAAAGCTTATGAATCCCTTCCTCAGTTTTCTGTAAAGTTCTTTTAAATTGCTTATCCGTTCGAAATGAGTGCTCCCATCATCCTGCACACCTGCGACTATAACATCTTCAGGGCTTACCTGATTCAGCAGAAATGGAGAATGGGTTGTGACCAGGATTTGGAAGTCCGTAGTTTTCTGTTTAAGATAAGACAGCAATGTCTTCAAAGCCTTGGGATGCAGGCAATTCTCCGGTTCCTCAATGCATATGAGGGGACAATCCTTTTCCGGCGACATAAGAAGCACCAGAATCGCAACAACCATCAGAGTACCGTCAGAAAAATTCATGATATCGGAAAAAGGTTGTCCCGGCATTTTAAGCTGGAACATATGCAACACTTCCGGCGCCCCCTTTATCTCTTTCCTAACGTTTGCTGGCAGCTTGAAGGAAGATAAATTTGCATCCTCAATATCCAGTATCTGACAAAGGACATTCTTAAATTGATTATATGAGAGTTTATCTTTTTCTATCTCAGCAATCGCGGGCAAAATATCAAGCGAGGTTGCTCTCGAAGGGTCGTAAACAACACCTTTCCCACCATAAATACTCTTCCTTACTTCATATGGGGAAATAAACACAACCCTTGTATAGAACAGATCCGCCAGAATAGACATAGCAAGCGTAAATATAGGATCTAAGCCTTCAAAATCAGGGAACAAAACCCTGATTGCATTACACGTTGATGTTAGTTTGTCTATCTTGTGTTTTGAAAATCTTCCCTCTTTATTTATTTCCACTACATTGGAATTCCGCCTGAATAAAGTTACGGGCTTGCCGGTTTTAGTCTTGTCTTTAATAGTCAGAGTTTCGCTTATAAAGCCGATATTTTTCTTGCTTGCATCAACACCAATGAAAGGATCGGCGCATTGAATGGACAGGGAATATTCTATCTCCCTAATGATGCTGCCTTCAAAATGATCGAGAAGAAAAGAAATCGAGATGGGTTTGCATTGGTGTCCATCTATATGGCAAGTAGAAGCGTGTCCGCGCGGCGTGGCTGCGCTCTCGAAGATGTTCTTTTTGTGTTCTTCTGAACCGAATAACAGGGCGTTCACAAAAGTGAAAATTTCCAGGAAATTGCTCTTGCCGCTATTGTTGGGACCAACGAGCACGTTAAAGTCGTGCAGCTCGGCCTCGCAATCGACAAGGTTTTTGTAGCCGTCAACATATATCTTTTTGATTTTGGTATTCATGGCAATACCCCCATTTATATGCATCTGGTACGCAAGGTTCAGGGATATTATATCGTAAAACAGTACAATGCAAGCAATTATTTGCATCTGTTGGATATTTTTCCATTATTAGCACTTCCCCTCCATCAGAGTATCTCCCCCTCCTCGGCAATCAACAATTCAACCCTCCCACCTGACCTGCCCAAGTCCGACGGCAGCATCGTGATCAATACTCTGACATCGCCTCAACCCGGAAGATCGCGTCCGGCTCGTTTTTGCCGGTCTTTTCGTTGAAACGCAGCGTCATCCAGCGCCCGGAAATTTCCTTCATGACCATCAACGGCTTGCGGTAAACCTTGTGGGAAGCCAACGCCTTGTCCGGGGTATTCAGGCTATTGATGAGGTATTCGCCCTTCACCTCGATTAAGAGGATGCCCTCTCCCTTATTCCTCCCCTTCACCTTGACCATGTAATCCGGGAAGTAACCCTTGCCGTCCGGCATGACCAGGCCAACCGAATGGGGCTTGCGCGGTTCGTTGCGATGCCACCACTCCACCGTGCCGCTCATATCCGCATCCAGCAGTTGCGCAAAGGCTGTTTCGTCATTGTTCATATCCGGCGGGTACGCGCCGTAAGCGCCGAGGAGTGCCGTTGTACAGCCGCTCGGCCAGGAAACCGACTCCGGCAATGGAGCAGTATCCACCACCTCTGCGTTATCGGCACAACATCCCCGTACCGTATCGCGCAGCAGATTCGGGTGAGAGACCAGAATCAGGTGCACCGCCCGGCGCAGCTTCTCCGGAGAATCAAGCAGCTCCAGAAATATCCCCCGTTCCTTGATCTCCGCCTTCAGCTTGTTTACCAGCGCGGCCTGCAAATCCCGAGGGTCGAGGTAATCGGGCTCGAACAGCAGACGTTGCGCCCGTCGGGCAATCTCACCGTCGGACAGATGAGCCTGGAACTCGCCGTAGCTGACATCGTGAGTGAAAATATCGACTTCCTTGCGTTTGATGTTCACCGCCTGGCGAAAGGCCTCGGTAAACACTTTGTCGTCGATTCGGATCCGCTTCTCAACACACTGCAACAACCCGGAGGTATTGAGAGAAAGCTGTTCTTTCTTGAAAATCCTCGGCATCCCGGCGCGTAATCCGTACTGTTTTGTCCCCGGTGAGGACGAGGGAGTTGATGGCGCTGTGGGGTTGTAGATGTCATCAGGCTCTGCAGACCGAGGCGGGAAGATGAATCCTGTCAAAAGGTCTTGAGTGGAAACCTGCGGTTTCAAGACGGATTCGGGTGTATCGGCGTACTTTGCCGGAACTGGTGGTGTCCAAGTCTTGGGTATAAGCGCCGGCTGACCGTTCTGCACCACCTGCAACGTGGCGGTCTCGCCTATCTTGACCAGCATGGTAAAGGGGCTGACACTGGAAAGTTCCGTGCGCAGGTCATTGATGCGATCGGCGGCGCCGACCAGGCCGGACTGTTTTTCCGCGTCAGCCAGAAACACATATCCATATTTGAGAAAATCACTGATGTTGCGGCCTTGCAGCCGCCAGTCCACCCGCAGGATGCGGCCGACGATCTGGGTGCCGAAATCCTTGTCCTGGGCGCCGCGCATGGAGACCAGAGTGAAAGCCCGTGGGGCGTCGAAGCCCAGTGCCACTGCCATCTTGAAGATCAACACTTCTTTGGCCTCGTCACGCGCCACGGCCATCAGGTCGTCACTCGGTTCATCCGAGGTATAAACGGCAATGGCGTCATCGGGAATACCCAGGGCCAGCAGGTCCTTGCGCGCCTTGTCCACGCTCTTGTCGGTGGATGATACCTGCACCAGCAGCAGCGGCACCAGGTCGATCCCCGCCGCTGCCAATTCAGACTTGATAGCGTTATGAACCCTGACGCCGTCTCCCAGAGCGGCCAGGCCGAAATCGATCAGCTCCCGGTGCTGGTCACCGGCCAGATAGGCCACCGACTTGATGCCATCCTTGATAAGACCGGCTTCCACTGCGTCCAGGCGGCTGACGGTGATCCGGTGCATGACAGCAATGCCGGATGCCTTGCGGAAGTTCTCAGCGTCCTGATCATCGGGCGTCGCCGTGATCATCAGGGTGAAATCGGGCTGGACAACCTCACGATAGTATTTGACCGATTCCGTTCCGGTCGTAAATGTGTGGTGGGCTTCATCCACCAGCACGCCGATCTTGAAGCCGTGCCGTCGCAGTTGTTCCAGCAGACCGTCCAGCGACACCGATTCATCACCGTCACGACGCAGCCGTTTGCCATCCTTGCGCCCGGATACCGCCGCCCATGTGGTTACGAACACATCACCGCTTCTGCTGCTGTGCGCCACCCGGTCAGCGCCGATATCCCGCACCCGCAAGCCCTGAAACTGGCTTTTGATGGCGATGCGCGCCTGTTCCACCAACCCGGCGAAGGGGGTGAACCAGAGCCAGACAATTTTGGTATCCTTTGAGAACTCCTCTGCCACCAGCCCGGCAATCAGGGTCTTGCCCGCACCGGTGGGGGCCTGGATCAGCACACAGCCATTGTGGGCGCTGGCCGCCCGGCGGCTGTCCGGGTCCGGTGCTCCGTCGATCTGGGCACTGGCATAGCGGAAGATCTCCAGGACATTGTCCTTGGCGGCGCTCTGGTATCCCTTGGGTTTGACGATCATGACACACCTCCCAGCCGGTTTACCAGGAAGTGGGGGATCTGTTCAACCGTGATTCCCTGGGCCGGGAGGCGCTCCCGCAACAGCCCAGGCTGCCATGAATAGACCGTCAGGTGCGGCAGTTGCCCGGCCAGGGCGGCAATGCGGTTGATGGTCTTTTCGTGCAAGTCTGTCACATATACAAGGCCGCTGCTAGAATCAACCGATTCCAGAAGCGAAGGGAGGGATTTAGAGATTTTAGTTCCTTCCCCTTCAAGGGGAAGGTTAGGATGGGGATGGGTTTTGTTCTGGCAACTTACAGTAATTCCGTAATCTACCCCATCCCCTCCCCGACCCTCCCCTTGAATGGGAGGGAGAGAATTGAGACTCTGCCGGTGAATCAACTGCAGCGCAGTCCAGACCTGGGAATGGTCAATCTCCGTCAGTACATCCTCTTGTGGTATGCGCCGCACCCGCAGATAGGCGAAGTCGCCGCCGGTTCCTTCCTTGCCGCCGTAGCCGCCGATTACCCGGCGGATACGTTCGGCGCAGACATCGCGGCAGATGTTTTTCTCCGGCTCGTCACCGGTTGTCTCGGTGGCGGAAACCATGATGAAGCGGCGGCTGCCGCCATCCTCCCGGTTCAGTTCCAGCACCGCCTGGGCCGTGGTGCCGGACCCGGCGAAGAAGTCCATGACCAGGTCGTCACAACTGGTGGCCTGGGCAATCAGGTTTTGAATCAGGGAAAGGGGTTTGGGATAGGAAAAAGCCTTCCCGCCCAAAATTTCTCTGACCTGGTTCGAGCCTTCCTCGGTAGTACCGACAATCGGCATGTTCAGCTCTTCAATGGCGGTGTCGGCCTCGGATTTCGGCGTCAGCCACGAGGAAATCGGCTGGTTCTCGTTCTTCAGGGTCTCTTTGTAGCGCTTGAAGGCCGGGCGTCCGAAACCGATTTTCTTGCCAACCCACGCTTCCAGCTCAGGCAGGTCGCGGCGCAATAGCTGTGTCTTGGCACTCTTGGGGACATCACCGGAGTCAATGGCCGTCAACAGCGCCTCTATGGTCGGATAGGTTTCCACTCGCTGATTCCTTGGAAACCAGATCAGTTTCTTTTCAACCAACTCCTCCATCGTATCACTACGGGTCTTTTGTCCAGGTTTCAGTTTGTGCTTGCTGGAAAATCGCCAGACACAATCGGGGTTGCATGGATACCAGATGTCGGTTTCTGGATCATAAACAGGGTAATAGGTGTTGGGGCGTTCCGTATAATCTTTCGGTGAGGTCAGATTATCCAGTCGGAATAGCCGATCTCCGTCTTGATGGCGGTACATCGAATAACTCTTCTCGTCACCGGAAAACCTGAATGCTGCACCGCCGTACACCAGAACATGCTCGTGGTTGCTTGACAGGAAGGCGCCACCCGTATCATTCCCGCCGGTACGACTCCGCCAGACGAACGAACCAATTCGCATCCCCGGCAACGCCTGATCCAGCAGCAGCTCAAGCTTGGCCCGGTTCTCGTCATTGATGGAAACCAGCAACACGCCGTCCTCGGCCAGCAGGTCGCGGGACAGCAGCAGGCGGCGGTAAAGGTATTCCAGCCATTTGCTGTGCTTGTAGGCGTCATCCTTGTCGATGAAATGGTCGTTGTAGATGAAGTCTTTGTTGCCGGTATTGTAGGGGGGGTCGATGTAGATGCACTTGACCCGCCCGGCATGGGTCATCCGCAGGTAGCGCAGGGCATCGAAGTTGTCCCCCTCGATCAGAAGATTCCCCCACGGCCCGTCGCCGCAGGAATGTTCCGGCAGTAGGTCCAGTGCCACGAAATCCTGATTCAGCGAGCGGTCGTGATCGATCTCGTCCCGCTCCCAGACCAGGCCGAACCGTGGTTTGCGGTCCCGCTCATCGATGATGCGGACCAGCTCTTCTTTGGAGTATCGTTCATATTTGGAGGTCAAGGCGGCTGTTCTCCTGTTTAAATATTAGGCTGGCTTGTCCTGCGACTTGCCCGGTGAATCTAGGCCGCCGCTGTTTACTTGCGGCCATTGACTCCTCAACGAATCTCGAAAGAGGGCATTATTCCTTCAACAGCAAAGCTGAATGCTTGGTTCCCGGCAACAATGATATGGTCCAGCACCTTGATATCCAGAGGCCCCAGCGCTTGGACAAGCAGGCGAGTAAGCTGGTGGTCCTGTTGGGACGGCTTGCTAGTGCCGGCCGGATGATTGTGGGCCAGGATGACCGCTGCGGCCCGATGCCGGATCGCCTCTTCCACTACGTGACGCGGATAGACGGCGGCTTCCTTGATCGTCCCTTCGCTGATGAGCGCCGGATAGACGACACGGCATTGCGTGTCCAGGCAAAGGACGTAGAAAACTTCCTCCGGCCGGCCCGCCATGAGAGGAATGAGATACTCCGCCACCGCTTCTGAACTGTTCAGTTTCGGACGGTCCCGCAGAACCCGGTCATGAAAATAACGGCGCGTCACCTGGGGAATCATCGCAAGGAAAGCAGCCCCCTTATCGCCGATTCCTTCCACGGTCGCAACATCCTTCGGATCGGCTTCCAGCACTGCCGACAACGAGCCAAACCGATTCATCAACCGGTGGGCTATCGGGTTCGTATCACCACGGGGAATTACCTGGAACAGGAGCAGTTCCAGAATCTGATGATCCTCGAAACCGTCAAGGCCTTCATCCTGAAAGCGTTTCCGCAGACGCCCCCTGTGGCCGTCATGGAGTTTGGTACATGACATTCATTCCACCTATGAACTATGGGAAGTATTGGGGAGCTTCTCTAAATATCAAACTCGTGGCAACCCGGCACAAATGGCGGGAAGGGCATTCCAGCATTTTCCATGCGGCCATTTTATGCAACTGAAATACAGCCAAGTCCATTTTTCAATTCAATGAACAATAGTCAGATCACCTATCACTCCCCCTCCTCCCGGGTGAAGAGCACGAACGCCATGCTCGGCCGTTTCTGCGACTCCCGCATGGCGAACTGCATCCCGTCGAAGTGCCACCCCTTGGCGGTCCACTCGTTGAGGACCTCTTCCAGCATATCCTCGGAAACGGTGTTCAGCTCCACCACCTTGTATATCAGCACTAAGCACCTCCCCGCCGGTTTTGTCACGGAATATTAGCCGATAACCGCCACTGCTTCAAGGCAAATAGTCCCCATCACCCCCCTTTTCCCGGATTGCATCAAATGCGGAATCTGGTAGACTATCTGAAAAAGAAAGGAGGTGGCAAGGATCCAAGCTGATAGCGGCCATCACATGTCACCATCAACGCCAAAAGGAGTTCGTATGACAAAAAAAGAAGAGGAAACCATCGAGCAACTGGCCGACAAGGCGGAAGTCATTCTCGAAACCGACTACGACAAGAAGGACCTGAAGGAAAAACGGGCCGTCGCCAAGCAGATGCTCTACGACGGTTCGAAGAAACTCAAGCACAAGATACCCAAAGGGATGAAATCTTCCTGATAACTCATAAAGAAGCCCGGCATCAGGCCGGCATGCAAGGCGTCAAGGGGGGAGGAACGGATATGTTCCTCCCCCCTTGACTTTGCGGTAAAGCTCATTATATTAACGTAAACTGAGCCCAAGGAGGACAAGAGATATGGCGATCGTGAGGTACAACCCCTTCAAGGAGCTGCGGACCATGCAGGAACAGATGAACCGGCTGCTCGACCTGGCATGGAACCGGGAGGCCGGCGAAGAAGTCAAGGAAGGGATCTGGCAGCCGTCGGTGGACATCTACGAAGACGAGGAGAGCGTGGTGATCAAGGCGGAGGTCCCCGACATCGACCAGAACGACATCGAGGTGCGGATCGAGGACAACACCCTGACCCTGAAGGGGGAGCGCAAGCTCGACCAGTCCATCAGGAAGGAGAATTACCACCGGGTCGAGCGCTACTACGGCCCCTTCCAGCGGAGCTTCTCGCTCCCCCCCACCATAGACCAGGAAAAGGTCAAGGCCACCTGCGAGCGGGGGGTGCTGACCCTCATCCTCCCCAAGCGGGAAGAAAAGAAGCCGAAGCAGATCACCGTTGAAGTGAAATAAACCGGGCACAAGGCACAAGGCTAAAGGCTAAGGGGAAGTCTTTTCTTTAGTCTTTAACCTTGCGCCTTGTGCCCTTAGCCCGCCTCATTCATACTCCCGGTCCGGTACCCCTGGAGGTCGAGGGACACATAGGTGAAGCCCGCTTCCCGGAAGAACGAGAGCAGAGAGCAGCGGAAGAGGGGCTCCAGGAAGCGCGCCATCTCCCCTTCGGCCGCTTCGATCCGGGCGGTATCCCCGTGGTATCTGACCCGGTAGGTGGTGAATCCCGCCCTCCGCAGGAACTCCTCGCACCTCTCCACCATGCCCAGACGCTCCGGGGTGATCTCGACCCCGTAGGGAAAGCGGCTGGCAAGGCAGGCGTAGGCCTGCTTGTTCCAGGTGGGGAGCCCCAGTTCACGGCTCAGGGCGCGGATATCGCCCTTGCCGAGCCCCGCCTCCAGGAGGGGGCTCCTGATCTCCAGCTCCGCCAGGGCACGCCGCCCCGGCCGGTAGTCATGGAGGTCGTCGCAGTTACTCCCGTCGGCGATGAAGGCGTAACCCAACTGCGCGGCCCTTGCCGCGCACAACTCGAACAGCTCCCGCTTGCAGTGGTAACAGCGGTCCTTCGGGTTGGCGGCAAAGCCCGGTATCTCCAGCTCGTTGGACTCCACCACGACCTGCCGGGCGCCGATCTGTCGGGCCAGCTCCGCGGCCGCCCGGAACTCCGACTCCGGGTAGGTGGGGGAGGTGGCGGTAATGGCGCAGGCCCGCTCACCGAGGAGATCATGGGCGACCCTGAGCAGGAAGGTGGAATCCACCCCCCCGGAAAAGGCGACCAGCACCGACCCCATCTCGGTTATTATCTGCTTAAGTTTCTCATATTTTTCGTGCAGTTGGTCCATGGTTCTCCAACAAAAATGCCCCGTAAAGGGGCATCCATGTAGGGGCGAGGCACGCCTCGCCCTTTATCTCGTTCCGAAAACAGGGCGACGCATCCGGCCGTCGCAGCCGGAGCTGCTTTGGCGGAGATGGCTGCGTCGCCCCTACGTTTGGTCAAATTCCTAATCGAAAACTCCAGTAGATAAATACCTCTCCCCGGTATCCGGCAGTATCACCACCACGTTCTTACCCTTGCCGAGCTTTTTCGCAACCTGCAACGCACCGACAAAAGCGGCGCCGGACGATACGCCGACCAGCAGGCCGGCTTCGAGGGCCAGCCGCTTGGTGGCTGCGTAGGCGGCCTCGTTAGTGACCTTGACGACCTCGCTGTAGACCTTGGTGTTCAGCACGTCGGGGATGAACCCCGCGCCGATCCCCTGGATCTTGTGGGGGCCGGGCTCGCCGCCCGACAGGACCGCGGAATCCGCCGGTTCGACGGCCACGATCTGGACCTGGGGGTTGAACTTTTTCAGCACCTCGCCGACCCCGGTGATGGTGCCGCCGGTCCCCACCCCTGCCACTAAGGCGTCAATGGGGAGGCCGGCCATGGCATTGATGATCTCGGGACCGGTGGTCCTGCGGTGGACATCGGGGTTGGCCGGGTTCTTGAACTGCTGGGGAAGCAGGTAGCCGTGGGTGGCGGCCAGCTCCTCGGCCTTCTGCACCGCACCCCGCATCCCCTGCGCTCCCGGGGTGAGCACCAGCTCGGCCCCGTAGCCGGCCAACAGCCTTCTCCGCTCGATGCTCATGGTGTCGGGCATGGTCAGAACCACCTTGTACCCCTTGACGGCGCAGACCATGGAGAGGCCAATCCCGGTGTTGCCGCTGGTCGGCTCCACAACCGCCCCACCCGGCTTCAGGCAGCCGTCCCGTTCCGCCGCCTCGATCATGGCAAGACAGATCCGGTCCTTGATGCTCCCGCCGGGATTGAACGCTTCAACCTTGGCGTAGATTGCCGCCGAGCCCGGCTCCTCCAGCTTCTCGAGCCTGACGATGGGGGTGTTGCCGATCTGTTCCAGAATGTTCGCGCTTTTCGCAACGGGCATGGTAACTCCTTTTATATCAGGTGTTGAGGCTGAAGGCTGAAGGCTGCAGATTGCAGGTTGAAGGTTGAAGGTGAAGGTTGAAGATCATTCAAGGATATCGACGGCGATACGTATGATTTATTCCTTACAGTCTTCAGCCTGCCTCCTCCGCCAAAGCAGCTCAAGCTGCGGCGGCCGGGTCAGTCTATCGACCTAAATGTAATACATGAACCTGTGGTCCTGTTCCCTCTTCAGCCCCATGGCCTGCCCCTTTTCGCAGAGGGTCTTGAGGGTAAGGGTGGCAAAATAATCGTTCAATCTGGCGGTGGCCTCGTCCCAGACCGTCTGGGTAACGCAGCACCCCTCGAAGGTGCAGGCGTTTTTTTTCTTCCTCTTGCTGGAAACGCAGTCCACCAGGGCCATCCCCCCTTCCGTCGCGATGACGATGTCCTTGACGGTGATCTCCTCGGGGCTCCTGGTGAGAAAATAGCCACCCTGCGGGCCCCTCTTGCTCTTGAGAATCCCCACCTTCTTCAGGCCCTGGAAGATCTGCTCCAGATAGCGGGGGGAGATGTCCTGCCGGCGGGAGATGTCCTGGATCTGGGCGGGAAGGTTACCGGAATTGTAGGCAATGTCGAATAGCGCGCGGAGGCCGTAGCGACTTTTCGTCGAAAGCTTCATAGGATTTTACCTCGGTTTGGGATAATTCAACATATACGGTTACACAGCCAATTTGTCAAGATCATAAATATATGTAACAATGGATTCTCCATCCAGATCGACTTGTTTAGGTGAACCCCCGCTCCCGCACATTGTCGGCCCGCTTCACCAATGCCTCTCGGGCGGCGCAACGCGCTCCAGCAGGCGTATTTCTCCGTCTACCACCTGGAAGACGTCCCCGAATTCGTTGGTCCACCTGTCCCCCTCGGCAAGGGGGTAGGGGACCTCGCGGCGGCCGAGGAAGACCTCGTCCTCGCCGATGTAGGCGTACCAGTCCAGGCTGCCGGTCATCCATATCCTGTTTTTCAGTTCCATCCGCGACCTCCCTGTCAATTTTTTTCATGATAACATCAATAGCCTGCGGAGGGCAAGAGCGCCGGTTTTTGCTTGTTGCCGCCCGGCTTTTTTGCTATTACTTGAGCGGCAGCAATCACCGGGAAAAGGAGTCAGCCGATGAAATTCACCAAGATGCACGGGGCCGGCAACGACTATGTGTACGTGAACTGTTTCGAAGAACAGGTGGACAACCCGCGGGATGCGGCCATAAAGGTTTCCAACCGGAACTTCGGCATAGGCTCGGACGGCCTCATCCTCATCATGCCCTCGGAGAAGGCCGACGTCCGGATGCGGATGTTCAACTCCGACGGCTCCGAGTCGGAGATGTGCGGCAACGGCATCCGCTGCGTGGCCAAGTACGCCTACGACCACGGCATCGTCTCCAGGAAGGAGATCACCGCAGAGACCGGCGCCGGCATCCTGACCCTCCAGCTCTTCACCGATGACCGCAACAGGGTGGACCGGGTGCGGGTGAACATGGGGAACCCGCGGCTGACCCGCGCCGAAATCCCGATGCTGGGGGAACCCGGGGCACGGGTGGTCAACGAGCCGCTCAACATCCTCCACACCACCTTCCGGATCACCTGCGCCTCCATGGGGAACCCCCACTGCGTGATCTTCGTGGACGACGTGGCAAACTTCCAGGTGGAGAAGTACGGGCCGCTCATCGAAAACCACGAGCTGTTCCCGCGCCGCACCAACGTGGAATTCGTGCAGATCATCTCCCCCACCGAGGTCAGGCAGCGCACCTGGGAGCGGGGCGCCGGCGAGACCCTCGCCTGCGGCACCGGCGCCAGCGCTGTCTGCGTGGCGGGGGTGCTGAACGGGGTGACCGAAAAGAAAATCCTCAACCATCTCTCCGGCGGCGACCTGGAGCTGGAATGGGCCGAGGACGGCAACCTGTACATGACCGGCCCGGCGGTGGAGGTGTTTACCGGGGAGATTAACCTGTAGTATGTTCATGCACCAGCCTTGACCTGAGAAACGCGATTTTTTCGCAAGATCAAGGCTGTCGAGGGGTGACGCGGAGGCGTAGCACCCTGCGGGCATAAACAGCGCTACGCCGTACAAGGAACCCCGAAGACTTACGCAGATATTGCGGAAAAGGCGCGTTTCTCATGCAAACCTGTCCCATGTGCACCATGTGGCACGACCAGCCCGAGCTCCGCATCGCCGAGATGGATCGCTGCTACGTCCTTCTCAACCGGGACCAGTTCTTTCCCGGATACACCTTCGTGTTCACCAGAAACCACGTCACCGAGCTGTTCCACCTGGACCGGCAGGCCCGGGCAGCCGTGGTCGAGGAGGTGAACGCGGTGGCGGCGGCCCTTTACAACCTCTTCAAGCCGGCTAAAATGAACTATGAGCTGCTCGGCAACATGGTCCCCCACATGCACTGGCACCTGGTCCCCCGCTTCCAGGGCGACCCGCTCTGGCCGCGGCCGATCTGGAGCGAGCCCCATGAAGAGGTGATCCTCGCGCCGGCAGAGTATGCCGGGCGGATACAGGCGATAAAGGCTGCACTTCACAGAACCTGAACATGGACGGCATGGACTTGATGGACGGCATGGACTCACACGGACTGAATCAGTCCATTAAGTCCACGCCAGATGAAAGGCCCTCATGAAAGACTATCTCGGCGCCCACATGTCGATCTCCGGCGGCATCCACCTCGCCCCCGAGCGGGGGATGAAGGCGGGGTGCGGGGTGATCCAGGTCTTCACCCAGAACTCCAACCAGTGGCGGGGAAAGCCGGTTTCCGACGCGGACGTCGCCCTGTTCAGGGAGAAATGGGGCGAATCGGGGCTTCACGAGATCGTCTCCCACGACATCTACCTGATCAACCTGGCTGCCCCGCCGGGCGAGGTCCGGGACAAGAGCCTGGTCGGCTTCCGGGAGGAGATGGAGCGCTGCAGCCGGCTCGGGATAACGAAGATCGTCATGCACCCCGGCGCCCACACCGGCGACGGCGAAGAGACCGGCATCAGGCGGATCTGCGAGGCCTTCGAGCAACTCTTCCCCCAGGTTCCCGACTACACCGGCAAGGTCCTCCTGGAGATCACCGCCGGCCAGGGCTCCAACGTCGGCTACCGCTTCGAGCACCTGCGGGCGATCATCGACGGCTCCCCCTGCCCGGAGCGGTTCGCGGTCTGCCTCGATACCTGCCACGCCTTCGCCGCCGGCTATGACCTCGTCACCGAGGAGGGGTACCGGCAGACCTTCGCCGAGTTCGACCGGATCATCGGTCTTGACCGGCTCCAGGCCTTCCACGTGAACGACTCGAAGAAGGGGCTGAACTGCCGGGTCGACCGGCACGAGCATATCGGCCAGGGGGCCATGGGGCTCGCCCCGTTCCGTTTCCTGATGAATGACCCCCGCTTCGCCAGGGTCCCCAAGCTCCTGGAGACCCCCAAGGGGGACAACGACGAGATGGACGCGGTGAACCTCAAGGTGCTGCGGGACCTTGTGGAGAGCGGAAGCGCGCAAGCGCGGAAGGCTGGAAGGGAAACCCACCGGAGGCAACCATGAAGGAAAAGATCGAGATCATCCAGACCGACATCACCCTGCTGGCGGTGGACGCCATCGTCAACGCCGCCAACAGGACGCTTCTGGGAGGGGGCGGGGTGGACGGCGCCATCCACCGGGCCGCCGGGCCGGAACTGGTCGAGGAATGCGCGACGCTCATGGGGTGCGAAACCGGCGACGCGAAGATCACCAGGGGGTACCGCCTTCCGGCCGGGCATGTGATCCACACGGTAGGTCCCGTCTGGCACGGCGGCGATAAGGGGGAGCCCGAGCTGCTCGCCTCCTGCTACCGTCGCTCCTTCCGGCTCGCCCACGAGAGCGGCCTGAAATCGCTCGCCTTCCCCGCCATCAGCGCCGGTGTCTACGGCTATCCGATGGAGCGGGCGTGCGAGATCGCCCTGACCGAGACAAGAGCGGCCCTGGCGCAGTACCCGGAGATTGAAAAGGTGGTCTTTGCCCTGTACAGCGCGGAGGCGCTGGCCATCTACCGGGAAAAGTTCGACGAGATTTTTGGATGAAGGCGGTAATCCAGCGGGTGAGCAGCGCCCGGGTCGATGTGGCCGGGGAGACGGTCGGTCGGATCGGCCGGGGCATCCTGGTCCTGCTCGGGGTGGAGAAGGGGGACGGCGAGCGGGACGCCGAGCGGCTGGCGGACAAGATCGTCGGCCTGCGCCTCTTCGAGGATGACGCCGGGAAGATGAACCAGGCTCTGCCGGAGATCGGCGGGGCGCTCCTGGCTGTGTCCCAGTTCACCCTGGCGGGGAACTGCGCCAAGGGGAGGAGGCCCTCCTTCGACGGCGCCGCCCCCCCCGCCGAGGCGAACCGGCTCTATGAATGCTTCGTCGCCAGAGTGAAGAGCCTGGGAGTGCCGGTAGAAACCGGGGTATTCCAGGCAATGATGGAGGTCTCGCTGGTCAATGACGGACCGGTCACCTTCATCCTGGAGAGCCGTGAAAAGTGAATGGTGCAGCGTGAAGAGCACGAGACTCAGGACCCTCCTGGAAAATCTGTACGCGGCCCGTTCCCTGGCCCACCTGGCCAATGACCCCCTCTCCTTCTGCCATCGCTACCGGACCGCCGAGGACCGGGAGATCGCGGGGCTGATCGCCTCCTGCTTCGCCTACGGCAACGTCAAAATCATCCTCAGGAACCTGGAGACCATCTTCGCGCGCATGGGTCCCTCGCCGCGGCGGTTCGTCGAGGAATTCGAGCCGGCCCAGGGGCTTCTCCTGTTCGCCGGGTTCAAACACCGTTTCAACGACGGCCGCGACCTCTGCGCTCTCCTGCTGGCGGCGCGCACCATGATCGAAGAGGCCGACACCATCGGCACGTTCTTTCTGGGGTGCCACGACGAGAGCGCGGACGACATCACCCCGTCCCTCACCGAGTTCAGCGCCGCCATCCTTGCCATGGACTATTCGGCGGTGTTCGGCAGCCGGGAGATCCCCGCCGGCTCCTATTTCCCCTTCCTGTTCCCCTCCCCCGCCTCGGGGAGCGCCTGCAAGAGGCTCTGCATGTACCTGCGCTGGATGGTCCGGCCCGCCGACGGCATCGACCTGGGGCTCTGGCACGGGGTCTCCCCCGCCAGACTGGTCATCCCGGTGGATGCCCACATTCAGCGGATCTCCCGCTATCTCGGCCTCACCCGGCGCAGCCAGGCCGACTGGCGGATGGCCCGGGAGATCACCCGGGCACTGCGGGAGCTCGACCCCTTTGACCCGGTCAAGTACGATTTCCCCCTCTGCCACCTGGGGATCTCGGAGGGGTGCGACGGCAGGGACCGTCTCCGCTGCACCGCCTGTCCCATAACCGAACTGTGCGAGGGGGGGAGACCATGAGCCCGGCCGTTCTTCTTGATTCGTTCGAGCGGCAGCGGGACTCCGCCTCCTACGCGTTTGCCGGTCTTGTCGAGGAAATCACGGCCCGCTCGGCCGCGGAGGTGGTTCCCGCTCTGCTCCGGATCGAGGCGGCAGTCGCCCGGGGACTTCACGCCGCCGGCTTCATCTCCTACGAGGCGGCCGGCGGGCTCGACCCGATCCTTGCCAGCCACGAGGCGGGTCCGCTCCCTCTCCTCTGGTTCGGGATATTCGAAAAGAGGACCACCGTAACCGCGCCCCAGGGGGAGAGCACCGCTCCGGGGACCAGCGGGACGAGGGAATGGCGCACCGACCTGTCCGCCGGCGAGCACGCCGCGGCCGTTGCCCGGATCAGGGAGTACATCGCCGCCGGCGACGCCTATCAGGTCAACTTCACCCTGCGCCGGCGCTTCCGTTTTGCCGGCGACCCGGCCGCCTTCTACCGCGACCTCTGCCGCTCCCAGCAGGCCCCTTTCTGCGCCTTCCTGGACATCGGCCGCTTCCAGCTGCTGTCCGCCTCGCCGGAGCTGTTCTTCCGGCTGCGGGACGGGCACATCACCGTCCGCCCCATGAAGGGGACCGCCCCCCGGGGGAGATGGTGGGAAGAGGACGAGGAGGCGAAGGAGCGGCTCCGGCAGGACCCGAAGGAGCGGGCGGAAAACCTGATGATCGTCGATCTGTTGCGCAACGACCTGGGGATGGTGGCGGAAACCGGGTCGGTCCGGGTCGCCTCCCTGTTCGACGTGGAGACCCTCCCCACCCTGCACCAGATGACCTCCACCATCAGCGCCAGGATGAAACTGGGGACAGGCCTCGCCGAGCTGTTCCGGGCCATCTTCCCGTGCGGCTCGGTGACCGGCGCCCCGAAAAAGCGGGCCATGGAGATCATAAGAGAGCTGGAAAGCTCGCCGCGCGGCGTCTATACCGGCTGCATCGGCTACATCTCGCCGGGGCAGGAAGCTGTTTTCAGCGTCGCCATCAGGACCGTGGTCATCGACAGCGCGACCGGGACGGGGGAGCTGGGGGTGGGGAGCGGCATCACCTGGGATTCCCGGGCGGATGCCGAATTCGCCGAGTGCCTCGCCAAGGGGGTGTTCGCCCGGGAAGGCCGGCCGGAGTTTCAGCTGATCGAGACGATCCTGTTCGAGGAGGGGACCGGCTATTTCCTGCTGGAGCGCCATCTGGAGCGGCTCAGGCGCTCCGCCGCCTATTTCGGCTTCCCCTTCCGCGCCGACCCGGTCCGGCAGGCCCTGGCCCGGCGCTCCGCACAGCTGGCGGGAAACCACAAGGTGAGGCTCCTCCTCTCCCGGAGGGGGACGTTTGCCATCGAGACCGAGCCGCTGCCGCCGCAGCCACCCGGCACGACCGTTGCCGCCACCTTTGCGGAGGCGCGGGTGGACTCCCGTGACCCATTCCTCTACCACAAGACCACCCGCCGCGACCTCAACACCGCCGAGATCGGCCGACACCCCGGCTGTGCCGACGTCATCTTCTGCAACGAACGGGGAGAAGTGACCGAAGGGGCGAACAACAACGTTGTGGCAAAGATCGACGGGGCACTCATCACCCCGCCCCTTGCCTGCGGCCTGTTGCCGGGGGTCTTCCGGGAGGAGCTGCTGGAGAAGGGGGTCATCCGCGAGCGGGTCATCCTGCGGGAGGAACTGTCTTCCGCGGAGGATGTCTACCTGATCAATTCCGTGCGCCGGTGGCGGCGGATGAGGCTTGGGTGAATTGCTACGGAGGGCATTGCTCTTGGGATCTCACGGATTCGATTCGATTCGCATGAAGAGCCGCCTTTGCCGGGATATCGCCGGTGAGGCGGTTTTTTTGTTCGGGGGCGACCCCTTAAGAGTTAAGTATGGATGTCTCCGGAATTACCATGTGAAATAATGAATGTTTTTTATTGACGCCTGCTAGGCCTGCGCGTAAGGTGACCCTCATTTAGTTTTGTTTACTTACCTATAACCCTCAAGGAGTGATGTTTTGGGGCCATGACAATTTATCCGGAGCCGCTTTTGCCAGCAGTGGCTGATGGAGCGGTTTTTTGATTTGCCGGATGACAAGAATAAGGCGGAACCTTTGCTCTGAACTGAAACTATGGGAAAACTTCGGAGGTATTAAGTGAAGAAATATCACATCATCGCGATAGTTTCTGTGATATGCCTTGCCTGCCTGTCATCTCTTGCTTTTGCAGACCCTACGCGAGACCCCTTTTATACAGGGGGAAGCAGTTTTGCAGCGCCTGAAACGAACACCGTTTACGAGAACGTTGACCCGTTCTCCGGTATTCTCACACTGGCCCATACCGATCTCCACTTGCCAGGCAACGGCGGGCTCGATGTCAATCTCATTCGCACATACAACAGCATGATCTGGGGCCGTCGGGACACCTCTTTCCCTGGCCTCGTTGCAAAGAATGAGCGAAGTCCCCTCGGCATTGGTTGGACGATGCATATGGGGATTGTTCACAATCCCGCTGGCCAAGGAAGCGGATACTGGCAAAGTTTCCAACCTGATAATCCGATCGTGGAAATGCCGGATGGTTCCAAGCATGTATTTTATAACGACAAGAATGACACCTCCCGCTTCATCAGCAAAGAGTTCTGGGTATACAAATACATCAGCGCTGGCGTGTATGAATTAACCCTCACCGATGGCACAGTATACACGTTTGAATATTTCACCGGTAATGCCGGTTATCGCATAACCGATGATTTCGGCGCTGTCATTGACAAAATCGGCCAAGTTACTAAAATTCGAAATGCTGACAATACTGCCTCAATAAACATCAGCTATTATAACTACAACGGATATTCTTATCTTAAGACTATTACCATTCCGAAAACCAGCTCCGAAACTGCTGATCGCACAGTTACATTCAATTATGATTACCCCGCTCACAAGCTAACATCAATTACCGTCGACAACAGGACTTTAAATTACGGTTATAAAACGATCTACGGCTACAATTACCTTTCATCGTTCACCCCGCCCGTCGGCAACACCTGGACCTACGACTACGAACCGGGCAGCAACACCTACGAACTCAACTCCATCACATACCCAACAGGCGGACGCATCGCATACAGTTACAGCGATGTTTCATTTGCCACAGGTGTATCATCTGCCACCGTTAAATTCAGGGTTGTTACGGGCAAAACGACATATAAGCGGGGCGGGCCGCAAGACGGCACCTGGATATATTCTTACAATGCTCCTTCTTCTGGTGACCACACTACGACGATCACCGCTCCCGGAGTGACCGAAACTCATAAATTTTACGGATGGGGTAATACGGGTAGCAATTATTTATGGAAAGTCGGTCTGCCGATGAGCAAAGAATTCAGCGGGGATTTTTCTCTTTCGGAATCCTACACATGGGGACAAGGTACTTTGGTCTCCAATGATCGGATTGGGAATGCGAACTGGAATGGTACGGGCGGGTGGGTCTACGATTCCGCGATTTATGTTCCTTTTCTTACCAATAAGATCATCACGCGTGACAACAAGACATACACCACCAGCTATGACATTAACTATTATGATGACTATGGGAATCCCAAGCTCATTTCAGAAACAGGCGATATCTCCCGCATCCGCAGTGTGGATTACTGGACCAATGCCTCAAAAAATATCGTCAAGGGTAAACCTCATACTGAAACTGTGACCGGCACGTTTACAGGTTCTACCACAACGACTTGGACCTATGACAATAATAGCGGGAATGTCACCAAGGTCAACAAGGACGGGGTTGTAAAGGATTATGATTATGATGATAACGGAAATCTAAAATGGGAGAAATGGGTAAAAAATGGTCTCACGTATTATACCTATTATTGGTGGAAATATGGGTTAATATCAAAAAAACAGAATCCCATGTACACAGAGTATCGAACCATAAACGTCAAGGGCTACGCAGATGATGAAATAAATGGCAGAGGTTACAAAACAAGCTACAAGTATGATGACAATCTCAGGTTGACGGACATAATCCCATATAATGGAAATCCAGCCACGGTATCTAATTCAACAAAAATAACGTATTCCCCGGACAGCTCCACCAAGACTGTCACACGAGGTGGGTTCAGCACAACTTATTCCTACGATGGTTTCGGCAGGCCAACAGGAAGTAGTGACAGCAAAGGGGTTACCACGACTACAAGCTACAACGCCTACGGGGTAAAGGATTTCACTGATTCAAACATTGGAGACAAGGTTGAACTCGACTATTTCGGCCGCCCGACAAAGGTGACAGACAAGGATGATTATTACGAAACTTATAATTATGATACTAACCCAAAAGTCACAGTCACTGATAAAAATAACAAGACATATACACTGACTTACCACGCTTTCGGCAATCCCGATGAGAAGTATATTGTTTCTGTCACCGATCAGGATCAAAAGACCACATCCTACAGCCGCAATATCCAGGGTAATCTAACCGGCATCTCCCAAGGGCAAGGCACCATATCCAGGACCTTCTCATATAATGACCCACTTCATCAGGACAGAAAGACCTTCCTCATGTCGGAGACAAATCCCGAAACCGGTACCATTACCTACGGCAGGGATGAGGTCGGCAACATGACCAGCAAAACCGACTCTTCGGGGACTAAATATTACATCTACGATAGCTTAAATCACCTTAAATGCATAAGTCTTATCAATAATTCTTGTACAGGAACAACAATTACGTTCGACTACGACAATGCCAACAACAGAACCTTACTCAATTCCCCTTCGGCATCGATCACTTTTAAATACGATGAGGTCAACAGGCAATATGAGAAAAACGAAACCATGGCCGGAAGGAGCTACACAACTAAATATCACTATAATGCCAACGATTTAGTAGATGTCATAACTTACCCGGTCACCCAAAGGGAGGTTACATATCACTACAACGACAATAACGAAGTGAATTACGTGACAGGATTCGGAGGCAGTGTTTCGTCGGCCAGCAATCCCATCCGGTACAACACTGCCGGCTTGCCCACCAACTTTTCCTACTCGAACGGAATAAGTAGCACTATTCACTACAACGGCAGAAATCTTGCCGATTCAATAGTCGCAGGCTCGGTAGTAAACCTTGGATACGGCTTCGACAGCAGGGGCAATACCAGCCCGATTACCAATCATTTGGATAGTACAAAAAATCAATCATTCCTTTATGACAATCTTAGCAGGATTACCACGTTCAATGGCGCCTGGGGAGGCGGTTCGTACGAGTATCATCCGGACGGCCTCGGAAATCGCAAGAGCAAAACGGTCGCCGGCGCGGTGACATCCTATTCCTATGCCACCAAGAACAGGCTGACGTCATCGACTGGCGCCGAGCCGGCGTCCTACAGTTACAACGATAACGGCACGCTCGCGGGCGGGTCATGGCAGGGGGGGAGCTACACTCTCGTTTACGATGACTTCGATAACCTGACGGCTTACAAGCTGGGAGTGCCGTCGCTAGCCGACTTCGCATATGATGGAGACGGCATGCGGGTCGCCAAAACGGCCAATGGTTCAAAGACCGTCTATCACTCCGACCAAGGGGGCAGGGTTCTGTCGGAAGATGACGGAAATGGCAACTTCATCGCCGACTATGTTTATCTGAACGGAAAGCTTGTTGCCAAGGTTGCGGCAATTCCAAATATCTCAATTGCCCCGACCTCGAAAAATTTTGGCGATGTCCCGGTTGCAACTGCATCTGTCAGCCAGATAACTATCAGTAATACGACGGGAGCCGATCTTCAGATCGGGACCATCACCCTGACCGAGGCCAATCCTACGGAATTCGCCAAAACGGCCGATAACTGCTCAGGTCGGATACTTGTTGCCGGCAACCCTTGTACCATAGACATAGCCTTCACACCCACCGCCATCGGCGCAAAGAGCGCCACGCTCAACATCCCTTCCGATGATCCCGACACACCGAATGTACCCGTATCCTTGAATGGCAACGGCATCTATCCGCTTCTCACTGTCACAAAAAGCGGGACAGGAAGCGGCACAGTTACCAGCTTGCCGCCCGGCATAGACTGCGGCGGCGTATGTAGCAGCACCTTCCTTACCGGAACGGCTGTGACCTTGCAAGCTACAGCGGCGCCGGATTCTTCGTTTGGCGGTTGGAAAAGCGTTTGCAGCGGTACAGGCCCCTGCGGCATCACCATGAGTGGCAATACCACTATAGAAGCAATCTTTAGCCTTCTGCCTCCCGTCGCAGATTTTTCCGCCTCCCCGACCACCGGCAACATGCCGCTTTCCGTCTCCTTCACCGATCTCTCGCAGCGCGCCAACATCTGGGAATGGACTTTAGGCGACGGGACGACCGATAACCTCCAAAACCCTTCGCATACCTACACGGAGCCGGGCACCTACTCAGTAAGCCTCAAGGTGACTAATGTCGTAAGCGGCAGCAATACGATCACGAAAGACAACCTCATCTACGTCGCGCCTCTCGTCCAGATCCCCCGTGTGCCCCTGGCTTACTTTCCCACCTTACAGGCCGCTTGCGATGCGGTCCAGGATGGCGAGGTTGTCCAGTCCCAGGCTCTCACATTCACGGAGAGCTTGAATATAAATCTATCTGGCAGCGTCACGCTCAATGGGGGGTACAGCCCCGACTATGCCGCAAATACAGGGCTTACGGTGATAACTGGCACGCTTACAGTGACTAATGGCGTCGTTATCGTTAATAACGTCAGCTTGCTGGGTGATCCGGCTACGCCTCCCCTTGCACCGCTTCAGCAACAATTCGTGGGTTTTGACTACTACTAACAGTGGATGGTGGCATTTTCAATGAACGATGCTACATTGAGCAAAGAATACAGGAGCGAATGAGCCAATGAAAATATTTCTACCAATCTTGTTTATCATCTTGATTATGGTGCAAACAGCGGGTGCCGCCGAACAGGTCTTTTTCTACCACACCGACCCGGCCGGAACGCCGCTCGCCATGACCAACTCCAGCGGCACGGTTGTTTGGAAGGCTGACTACAAGCCGTTCGGGGAAGAGCAATCAGTTACCTCCACCATCCCGAACGATAAGCGTTTCGTCGGCAAGGAGAAGGATACGGAGACCGGGTTGTCTTATTTCGGTGCCCGATATGAGAGCGATAAAATTGGCAGATTCATTTCTCCTGACCCGGTGCGGGCGGTGGATGAGAAGACCAGCAGGACCAATGAGAAGATGCTTCTGAATCCGCAGCGGCTGAACACATATGCCTATGGGTTGAATAATCCGTATCGATATGTAGACCCTGATGGAAGGGAGCCCTTAAGTGAGTTGGGGAATAGAATGGTATCAAGTGAAGCTTTCATACGTTTTGGTGAAGCCATTGGTGCCAGCCAGCTAAATGCTGCGTTGACTGGTTATGACTTCAGAGGAAATGAAATCTCAGGGGCTGGAAGACTGGAGCAACTCGGCCTTGCATTGATGAGTGCACCTGTCTCGCCAGGGAAAACGTCAGCAAACGCTCTTGAAAAAATGGAGGGGGTCGCCCTTGCAAAAGATATGAGAAAAGTTACAAAGGGCGAAATTAAAATGCTCAAAAATGCAGGTGAAGATATACATGCCATAAAGGGGACAGGAGGAGCATCACAGTATGATTTATACAAGGATAAATCTGGAGAAATATTTCAATTTCGTAAAGGTGGAAAAGGCGGAGGGGAGTCTACTGGCTTAAATATGAAAAATTATAAGGAGTAAGTAATGGTTAAATATGGGATAAAATTGGGTATTTATTCAAAAAAATATTCGGCAGAAGAAATTAATAAATTATTAACAATTGCTTATGACCAATGCTGGGTAATGGGAATGCCACGTTCGCCTAGGTCAAGTGTGATGAAATTTGAACAGCATGCTTGGTTTATAGTTTCTGACCCTTCTTTAAATCAAGTTCCTCTTGACAAACAGATCAAAAAACTATTTGAGAGAGTTGAACCTTCAATTGATAAATTTGCTAAACTTTTTAATGACTGTGAGATATATTTTAACTGTACTATTGAAGGTGATGAAAGTCCGGAGCTGAATTTCCCAAAAGAAATTATTTATTTGATAAGCAGAATTCAAGCTAGCCTTGATGTAGATATTTATATCGCATGAACTTATTTGTAAAGTTTTTCCCGTAAGAGAAATTAAGGGAGCAGCAGAGATTCCTTCTGCTATACAGAGTAACTTCGCTCGTTTTGTGAAAAAGATACCCGCAAATTCAAAATCAAGTGCTGCTATAGAATCAATAGAAAGTGGTGGGTATCGATTTACAGCCACTTCCCCTGGAGAGGTTCCTGGTTCAAAAGCAATTTATGAAAAGACAGTCGATGCTGCCGGCAAGACAACAGGCTATTTGAAGACAACTGTAGACCCTAAAGGGCAAATTGTACATATCAAAGACAAAATAGGACAATAAATATGAGAGAAAGAAAAGATATACTAAATGATTTAGTTCGAAACAAACAGGATATTTCAAGTTTAGTGCAAGAGTTATCAAAATTTCCTTGGGACTGCGAAGAGCCATTACTAATTTTGACCTCTCACGATATTTGTAAAATGTTAGACTCGTATATTAGTGGTGAAATAAGTGCCAAAGTCCTCGAAGATTGGGCTAATGCTATTGAATGTAGAGAAGATTTAGGATTTGAAGAAGAGTCTTTTCAGGAGGTGGTTAATAGACTAGCTAATCCTATTCTGTATGGAGAAAATTATATTGCTAAGATAGAGGCACTAAAGAAATATATAATGTGTAAGTAGTGAGTGTTATTTATAGAGCCACAGATGCACAAGATAAATAGCACCCACCAGAATCATTGACATTAGGTGACAAATGCAAGCAGAGATAAAAGCGTTATATCTTAATGATGTTCAAGATTTGATAGTTACTTCCCTGAAGATACAGAGAGCTTTAGTTTTTTGTTGAGGTTAATTGTCGGGCCTAAAGGTGAAGATGGTGAGGAATCCTTTGATGTTGAAATTTGCACCCCAAAGTGGCTATTAAGTAAACACAACAAAGAAGATGTAATTAACGGAAGGCATAAATTGATTGTATTAGAGTATAATTCAGATCGAATTCAAAATTATATTAATAAATATGTGCAAACATGTTATGGCAACACATGGAAGGATGTCGCAGCCAAACTTAGTCGTCTCGGTTATTGGGAATTTGAAGATTATCAAGAATATAATTAAAGTTCCAACTGACTCTGTAGCACTGCTGAATTTAATAGTTCATCAGCAATTGTAAAGGAGATTGCATGCGAAACGCATCCTATTTTATTCTAATTATTTATATTTCCGTTTCTTTCTCAATCATGGGGTGCGGAAGTTCGTCCAACACATCCAGCTCTCTGCCTGGGGCGGAAATCATTCAGCAGTATAATTTTCATGTTGAAGGCTCGCCCACCACTACGCCCCTCACTTTGCCTCAACAGTTTAACGATGCAAATTGGGGAGTTAAAGAAAATGTGTGTGAGCAGGCTGGCTATTCGCTGATTCCACATGCGGGAGAAAGCATATCCGCAATCAAGTATAGCATTACAGAGAAATTCTCAAGCGAGCCTTTGTACCTTTGGATACTCGCGAAAGACCAGACGTGCATCTGCGCTTATCTCTCCGTAAGAGAAAACAGCAACGCAGGTCCTGGGGTGATGGCAGTTAATACCCCTACAAATAATTAAATCAAGATTAAATATGTCGGTCTTCCATAAGGAGATTTCGTTTATCGGGTATACGCAGAGATATTCTAAAATAACAACACTTGCCCTGCCTTTGTAGATTTGAGAAGGAGAAGTATAGATGACGAGAACTTTTGTTTATGGCGCTTTTCTTATGATACTTGTTCTTGCACTGTCAGCACCATATCTAGCAGCTGCGGGTGGCGCTCCTTCCGATGACATCAAGAGAGCGGCCAATGAAGGGATTGCCGTCTTTCTGAAGGATAGCCGGATTGGTGGTCTTCACCGTCTCGGTTTTGAGAGCCGGGCAGATATTGACAGTGCTGAATTGGGTGAGGGGTTTCAGATATTCACTATCCATCCCAGCAAACTCCTGGATGAGTCTGTTTCTATGGATTTTCAGTCCCTCGTGGCTCCCACTAATCAATGGAAATTTCTTGTAGTAACTGGGGACAAGGCAAATGCGCTCTTGGAAGTCAACTTTGTTGACGGTAAATGGATTCCTGTTGGAATAGGTGCATCGGTACTCGCAAAAGAACTGAGTGGCTTTCTGGCGGCATGGCCCGCGTCTTCCGGGTATCAGTACAGGTTTATCAGAGTATATCAGGCAACATCGGACTTGTTAGAACTCTCCCTGGAAGGTAAGGTCCTTGGCATCATTCCCTTGACTTCCTTGATTGTTAAGAAAGAGAGACCAAGAGGTGTATTCGATCTTAGAGACCTGCGTGCCCCAAGCGCGGTATTGATGGATTTGCGGCCTGTCGTCAGACAGAATATGCAAATGGACAGGGATGCTATTAGGTCTTTCAAAGACCTTGATAATTGAAAGTCTAGATTGGATGAGAGAAATGAAGAAATTCATAATGCCGATTTATTTATCGGCCCTCTTAGGACTTGTTCACGTGCCCTCGGTCTTCAGCATTGATATCCATCTGAGCGTCCCTGAAAAGATCCAGGAGCATGACCAATGGTGCTGGGCGGGTTCGAGTCAGGCGATGCTTGAATACTATGGCACAGTTGTGGCCCAATGTGATATTGCCAACTGGGCTTGGGGAAGAAGCGATTGTTGTGGGAACGGAATATTCTATTGGGCAAACACTTCCTGTAACTGGTGGAATTATATGTGGGGTCCCAACAATGATCACGATGTGCCAGGAGGTAGCTTGCAGGGTATTCTGACGCACTGGGGTGTGAATACAAATGCGTTAGCATCTGCTCTATCTCAAACGACTTGTGTTGCTGAGATCAACTCGGGAAGGCCCTTCCTTATGCGGTTCGGATGGCCATCAGGAGGTGGGCACTTCCTTGTCGGAGACGGGTATGAACTGGACGGTCAAAACCTTTGGTACATGGATCCTTGGCCGGGGAACGGAGATACGCTTCAACCTTACAGTTGGGTCGTCTACGCGCCGGACCACCATACATGGACTAGCACTCTCAAGGGCGCAACCAATAAGCTTACCGTCAGTAAGACCGGCAACGGCGGCGGCACTGTCACCAGCACCCCTTCCGGCATAACGTGCGTCAACTACGTCAGCGGTTGCAGCACATACTTTCCTACAGGAACAGGGATCACGTTGCAGGCGGCACCCGATTCAAATTCGACCTTTGCCGGCTGGTTCGGCGGAGGATGTAGCGGCACCGGTGCCTGTGCGGTAACCTTGACCGCAGATACAACCATTACCCCCGTTTTCACGCTTCTGCCACCGGCAGCCGATTTCTCCGCTACCCCCACTTCCGGGCTTGTGCCGCTGTCGGTGAACTTTACCGACAATTCCCTGCGGGCCAACGCCTGGGTGTGGACCTTCGGGGATAACAGCCCTGCAAGCAACCTGCAGAACCCTTCTCACACCTATGACCATGCGGGAACGTACTCTGTAACCATGCAAGCCATCGGAACGAGCGGCAACAGCACGGTGATGAAGAGCAACTACATCACCGTCTGGAATCCTGTCAGCCTGACCGTCAACAACAGCGGAACAGGCGGAGGGACAGTCACAAGCACCCCTGAGGGCATATCCTGCGGCGGCACCTGTAGCAGTTTCTTCGGTTTAGGCTCTGCGGTCACGTTACAGGCAACACCCGATGCTGATTCCGCCTTCACCGGCTGGTCCGGAGGAGGGTGCAGCGGTACCGGCGCCTGCACGATATCGTTGAATGATTACGCGACTGTATCAGCCGATTTTACCATCATCTCCCCTGTTGCCGGATACTCAGCCTTTCCCACTACAGGAATAGCCCCCTTTACGGTAGATTTCACCGACACCTCCTTGCGGGCCGATACATGGTCATGGAACTTCGGCGACGGCACGACCAGCAGCCTGCAAAGCCCCTCGCACACCTACACGCAGCCGGGAACCTACTCGGTGACCTTGCAGGCCTCCAACGCAAGCGGCAGTAATACCGTTACCAAAAACAATCTTGTAGCAATTACGCTTACGCCGGTCAATGGAGTGCAGATTCTCGGGAGTCCCCCTGTATCCTACTCCACCCTGCAAGCCGCTTTCGATGCCGCGCAGGATGGCCAGGTCATCCAGTCCCAGGCAGTCGGTTTTACTGAAGGCCTGAACCTTGTCAACCCTGTCACTGTATCACTGACCGGTGGTTACAACGGCAACTTCACCACGGACACGGAAACGACCGTAGTGACCGGAACGCTGACTATTACCGGCGGTTCGCTCACGGTTGACAAGCTGGCCATCAAGTGATGTTGAAAGGAGAAGATGCGATGAAAAGAGTATTGTCGATACTGTTAATGATCCTGGTGACTGCACAGGCCGCGTTTGCAGCCGAGCAGGTCTTCTTCTATCACACCGACCATGCAGGGACACCTCTTGCCATGACTGACTCGACCGGAAAGGTGGTCTGGAAGGCGGACTACAGGCCCTTTGGGGAGGAGCAGAGCGTCACACAGACGCAGGTGAATGACAAGCGGTTCGTCGGCAAGGAGAAGGATACGGAGACCGGGTTGTCCTACTTCGGCGCTCGTTACATGGATGCGAAGACCGGCAGGTTCATCGCGCCCGACCCGGTGCGGGCGGTAGACCCGAAGACCAGCAAGACGAATGAGAAGATGTTGCTAAATCCGCAACGGCTGAATACCTATGCGTATGCGTTGAACAATCCCTATCGGTATATCGACCCGGATGGGAAGGCGCCTCTGCTGACAGCCGAAGAAATGGGAACTAACAAAGTTTTGATTGGTGGCGGTGGTATTCGTAGCGCTTCTGAGGGCACGATGGCAAGGCCCACAGGAGGGGGAGGAAGTGGAATACGCACCACTTCCGCAGAGATTTCATCATCTAGATTTATAAGCGGCGTAACTGTTGAATCTCGTGGACAAGTTATTGGACGAGGAACTGTGGATTTACAACCTACTTTAAAAAGAATAAATAGCGGGGTTAAATATCCTCATGGCAATGACGGTGGCGTTTTCGAGAATCGAGAGGGCCTACTTCCGCGGAAAAACTCAGGATACTACAAAGAGCATGTAGTCCCTACACCAAACACAAATGGACCTGGTCCGCAACGGGTTGTAACTGGACAAGGCGGCGAGGTTTTTTATACGCCTAATCATTACAAGACATTTATTCCAGTTAAATAAAAAGGAGCAAACAAAATGAATTTAACTGAATTGTTTATATTCTCCGAACATAATGCTCTATCTTTTGATAATACTATTGTCATGAATGTTCCTGCCGCAATAACAGACAAGAAGGAATTATTCAAACACTATTGTGATGCTCTACATTTTCCAGATTACTTTGGAGATAACTGGGATGCCTTTGAGGAATGTTTGCATGATTTATCGTGGCTGGCAGCAAAGACATTGATTATTAATCACCTTGTAATTCCTAATATGAAATTGGATGAACTTAATGTTTATCTGCATATTCTTATTAAATTTGTGATGTTCTGGCATAAGGAAAACACATTTAACGTTGTAGTTTCTTTCCCAATAGGAACAAAGACAAATCTAGAACAATTATGTGGTGGACCCCAAAATAAGCCATAGGACCAGAGCTCAACAATTGACAAAATGGCAAAGAGCCCCGAATTTTGTAACATTTTGAGTTTTAATCCCATGTCCTTTTCAGTGATATCGCTGCAAGCGGCACCAGATGCCAACTCCTTATTTACGGGCTGATCAGGCGGTGGATGCAGCGGTACGGGGGCCTGCACTACGACCTTGGATGTCAACACGACCATTACTCCCACATTTTAACTCCTGCCGCCGGTAGCTGATTTCTCCGCAACTCCCAGCGCCAGGATTGTTCCACTTACCGCGAACTGAGGAGGGGCTGGGGGGTGGTTGATAGAAGTGCCGTCTTGATTGGAAACTGGTACTAGGCAAAATACTTGCTCACATCGAACTTGTGACGGTAGGGGTCAAGCGCATCCACCACCGTCCTCCCCCCCGCGTGGCTGGCAAGATCGACAATCTCGCCATCTGTCTCGTTGCCCCGCGCATCCGCAATGATCTTGACCCGCGGAGCGTTCCACTTTTCGGGATCGGGGTTGTTCTCCATGACAACGCACAACTCCTGGCTGTCGAGGAGCAGCAGCGCCCCGACCGGATAGATGCCGACGCAGTTGATGAAGAGTTTCATCAGGATGGGGTCGTAGGCCTTCCCCGCCTTCGCCAGCATGAAGCGGAGCGCCTTGTCCGGCGCATGGGGAACCCTGCAGTAGACCCGGGAAGAGGTGAGGCCGTCGTAACAGTCGGCGATGGCTATGATGCGGCCGAACAGGCTGAGCCGTTTGTAGGGAAGCCGGGGATAGCCCGACAGATCGCAGTTCAGATGGTGCTCGAAGGCGCCGCTGATTATCCTGGCGCTCAGGGCGTCGAGCCCCTTGAGCTTCATCAGCTTTTTCACCCCGAGCAGGGGGTGCTTCTGCATGATCGCCCACTCCTCGCGGGAAAACTCGGTGGTCTTGTTGAGGATCGCCAGCGGGATATCGGATTTGCCGATGTCATGGAACAGGGCGGCCATCCCCAGCTCGCACAGCTTCGTCTTGGAAAGGCCGATCCGCTGCCCCATGGCGAGGGTGAGGATGCAGACGTTGACGGAGTGGTTGTAGGTATATTCGTCGTGGCAGCGGATGGTGGTCAGTCCTATCAGGTTCGTCTCGGCGGCAAGCAGCTGATCGATCAGATTCTGGACCACCCTCTTGGACTTCCTGAGACGGAGCGTCTGCCCCATCTTGGCGTTGTCCATCACCTCCGAAACCGCATGGATGGTCTGGTGGTAGATCTTCCGCGACCTTACCCGGTTGTCGGTCAGTTCGGCCTCGTCGAAATCCCCGGACCATTCCTCATCCTCGCCGAGGCTCTCCAGTTCGATATGGACTACCATCCGCTGCTGCATCCGCTCCAGGAATTTCGTGAAGGTCTGGGGTGAGGGAATCGGCTCGATCTCGTTGAAGACGTAGGCGAACCTCCCTATCTCCTCGGCGGTTACCTCCGGCGAGAAGCTGATCCCCCCGATCAGATACCTCTTCATCTCCCCCATCAGAAACTTGAAGGTGTCGAAACCGGCGGCATCCGGTTTCAACCGGAGCTCTCCCAGCATGAGATAGCCATGCCTGAGCCGGAGCGAGGCCTCCTCGTTCCTGCGATGGATCTCGCCGATCACGTTGAAGGCATTGGTGAGGGGGGCATTGGTGGCCGCATGCCCTTCGTTATAGTTCTGGGCGGTCTTGAGAAGGACGAAGAGATGGGTGACCAGCGCCTTGCCAAGCCGGATCATCTCCCGGTCCAATTGTTCGGGTCTGATATCCGATTCCATCAATAACTCCTATGGCCCGGTGACATTCCTGCCGCTTTCGGCAGTCATGGTTTCGAGGGCCTGGGTCAATATCTCCCGCACCTCATCCCCCTTGACGGCGCGCGCTTCTTCAAGGAGCCTGACGGCCGCCTCGCTCCGCACCTTCAGCAACCCTGAAACGGCGCAGAGCACCGATTCTTTCTCCTTTGCCTTGTTGAACCAGTACTTCTTCATCAGCACTTCCCTGAACAGCGGGAGCACCTGGTCCGCGCCGAGTTCCCCCATTGCCTCGAACACCGCCTTTTTCTCCTGCAGCTCCTTTTCCGAAAACTGCTCGGAGGTGGCAATGGCGGCAATCGGCTTCAGGGCAAAGGTGCACCTGGAGCCCGCCAGCACCTGGAGCGCCCGGACCCTGATGGCGCTCGATTCGTCCCGGAGAAACTTGAGGATATACGTTTTGGCCTTGCCGTCGGGGGTCCTCTCCAGGTAGTTGAGGACTTCCCTCCTTACCGCCGGCTCCTTATGGGACATCAGCGCCACCAGCCGGTCGAGCGCCGCGGGAGTGCCGAGCCTGGCCAGGATGAAGACCATGTTCCGCACCACATACCACCTCTGGTCCGCCAGAAACGGGAAAAAGGTTTCCGGAGCGTCATGGCCGATCTCGATGAGCGCCTGGATGACAACCTTTCTCATCTTCATCTTTTCCAGGAGGCCGAGGAGTTCGCAGATCTGGCCGATCGCGGGCCTGCCGAAGAGATGGAGGAATTCCAGCAGCTCTTCCGGGGCGACCAGTTCGGTAGTATCGAGGATCCGGGCCAGCACCTTCACGGTCCTCTCGGAGAATATCTGCCCCATGGACCGGTCGATCTTCCCCCTGTTGGCGGGAGAGATGTTTTCATTCCTGGCCAGATTTGCCAAGAACCTGGCGAGACTGAAGGTATATTTTATTTCCCCCGCATTGGCGAGGCTTTCGGTGAGCTTGGCCATGATCTCGACAAACTCAGCGAACATCTCCGGATCTTTTTCCCCGACGAGGATCGCGGAAATGATCTGAATCACCTCATCCAGCGGCTTCCTCTTCTCTTCCGCCTCTCTGCTTTTCCTCAGCCAGTCGGACTCCTCCCCTGTCAGGACGAGGATCTTCTGGGGGATGAGGAGGGGCGCGGCGGGGGGGGTCGAGGAAGCGATCGACCGGTAGATGCCGTGAATTTTTTCCTGCTGGGATTCAGCGGAGAGCGCCCCCCCTCCCGCCGAATCGAACTCCAGGAAGTCCTCGGCAAGGACGTAGCTGATATTGGGGAGGTTCTTCTCCCAGAGAAGGGTGACGATGTCGTCATCCAGATCGCTCGGCCGGTCCTTTCCGACGATTTCGAGGAATTCGCAGAGCTCGTGCTCCTCCACCCCCTCGTTGAAGATGAGGAATCGAATACCGTCGGAGTACATCTTGAAGGCCATGCTATCCTTGGGATCGCGATTCTCGTAAACGGTTTTCCCCTTGTACCGCAGCTCGAACTGGTCGATATCGAGCCTGAAGTCGCCATAGAGAGAGAGATGTTTTCCCATCTTCCCGTTCAACTCCTCGACGAAGCGGGCAAGGAGCGGGTTATTCGGGAGATACATCCTGAACCCCTTGGATGTCTTCACGAAGGCCTGCATGACCTCGGTGGCAAGGGTGATCTCTTCCTTGCTCACCTCCGGGGCTTCAACGGTTTCATTCGGCCCGGCGACAATCTGTTCCGGCATAGGGGACGCTCCTTGCCCTGAATCCATGACGATACGGGCCACAAGAGGCTCCCTCCCGTCAGGGGAGGGGGAATTTACCGTGGGAGCCGGGAGCGGGTCGATGACCGGCTCCCTCCCCGGGAAACGCATGTCCTATATACTACAGATTTAAAAAAGTTTCCACAAACTACTCATTACCGAGAAAGTCATCCTTTGCCCTGGACGGAGCAGAATCCCGGACTGGGGCGGCAGTTCAAATTTAACCTTGTAATATCAACCGATAATTGGCATAATTAGTTGATTTTCCCAAGGCGGGCATAAATGCTCGTCTTTTTATTTTGGCCATCTTCCCAGAGCAAGGAGTCAATCGAACCATGCAGGAATCAATCAGAAACATCGCCATTATCGCCCACGTAGACCACGGCAAGACCACCCTGGTGGACGCCATGCTGCGCCATGCCGGGGTTTTCCGGGAGAACGAGGCCATCACCGAGAGGGTGATGGACTCCAACGACCTGGAAAAGGAGCGGGGGATCACCATCCTTTCCAAGAACCTGTCGGTCCACCACGGCCGTTACAAGATCAATATCGTCGACACCCCGGGCCATGCCGATTTCGGCGGCGAAGTGGAGCGGGTGCTGAAGATGGTCGATTCGGTGCTGCTGCTGGTGGACGCCCTCGACGGCCCCATGCCGCAGACCCGTTTCGTCCTGAAGAAATCCCTCGACCTGGGGCTGAAGCCGATCGTGGTGATCAACAAGGTCGACCGGCCGGGAGCGCGCCCCAGCGAGGTGGTGGACATGGTGTTCGACCTGTTCTGCGAGCTCAATGCCTCGGACGAGCAGCTCGACTTCGCCATCGTCTACACCAGCGCCAAGCTCGGCTACGCCATGCTCGACATGAATGCCGCCTCCACCAGCATGGAGCCGCTGTTCGCGGTGATCGAGAGCAATGTCCGCCCTCCCGGCGGCGACCCGCATGCGCCGTTCCAGATGCTGGTCACCAATATCGACTACAACGACTACATCGGCCGGATCGCCACCGGCAAGGTGTTCAACGGAAGAGTGCAAGCCGGCGAAACCATCGCCCATATCAAGCGTGACGGCAGCATCGTCAAAGGGCGAATCTCCAAGCTCCTCGGCTACGAAGGGCTGAAGCAGGTGGATGTGGCCGTAGGCAGCACCGGCGATATCATCACCGTGGCCGGTTTCGACGAGGTGGGTATCGGCGAGACCCTGGCCAGCGCGGAAAACCCGATCCCGCTCCCCTATGTCTCCATCGACGAGCCGACCATTTCCATGAATTTCATCGTCAACAACTCCCCGTTTGCCGGCCGGGAAGGGAAGCTGGTCACCTCGCGCAACATCCGCGAACGGCTGGACAAGGAGCTGCGCACCAACGTCTCGCTCCGCGTCGAGGATACCGTCAACGCCGACACCTTCAAGGTTTCCGGCCGCGGCGAGCTGCATCTCTCCATCCTGATCGAGAACATGCGTCGGGAAGGTTTCGAGATGGCGGTTTCCAAGCCGGAGGTGATCTACCGCGAGGAGGGGGGCAAGAGGCTGGAGCCGATGGAATACCTGGTGGTGGACGTGCCGGCCGAGTACCAGGGGGCCATCATCGAGAAGATGGGGCCGCGCAAGGGGGAGATGGTTGCCATGAGCCCCATGGGCGAGACCATCCGCCTCGAATTCGTGATCCCGGCCCGCGGCCTGATCGGACTGCGCGGCGAAGTGCTGACCGAGACCCGCGGCACCGGCGTCCTCACCCACACCTTCCATGAATACGCCCCCTACCGGGGAGATATTCCCGGGCGCAAGAACGGCGTGCTGATGGCCATGGAGCACGGCGAGACCACCGCCTACGCCCTGGACGCCCTGCAGCCGCGCGGGGTGCTGTTCATCGGCGCCGGCGTGGAGGTCTACGGCGGGATGATCATCGGCCAGCACGCCAAGGACAACGACCTGGACGTCAACCCCTGCAAGGGGAAGAAGCTCACCAACGTCCGCGCCTCCGGCTCGGACGACGCCATCAAGCTGACGCCGCCGCGCAACCTCACCCTGGAGCAGGCGCTGGAGTTCATCGACGACGACGAGTTGGTGGAGGTCACCCCCAAGTCGATCCGGCTCCGGAAGAAGGAGCTCGACCCGAACAGGAGGAAGCGGACGAGCAAGGGGGCCTGACAGGAATAGCCGTCAAGCAGCATGGTGGGGGGGATGAATTCCCTGCGAGCAGGCATGCTGTTGCAGCCGAGAAAGCTCCGGAAAGAGTTCTGACCTCCCGCCAGCCCGCTTCATTTCATAAAAAAAGCCCGGATCGGTTTAACCGATCCGGGCTTTTTTTGCGTTCTACATCAAGCCGGTTTTACTACTTTTTCGGCTCCTCCTTCTTCGGCTCCATCGCCTTGGTGAGGGCCGCTATCCCCGCCTTCGAGGCGGTGATGGAAGCGGTCAGGGTCTCCCTCGCCAGTTCGGGGTTGTGCCAGCCGTCGCTGTTCTCGGCGGTCCAGAACTCCCAGAGGACATGGGCCTCTTCATGCCTGGCCCGCGCCTCGGCCAGGACCGCCTCGTCGACCCCGGCCTTCTTCGCCTTGGCGTAGCTGTCGATCAGCTTGCCCATCCAGTACTCGGACTTGCGCATCTTCCCCTTGATGTAATTGCGGGAGGTCTCGATCATCCACTTCTTCTGCGCCACTGTGCTCTTCGGATGGCAGCGCAGGCACGCCTCCTTCACGTGGTCGATCGGCTTGACCACGCCGTGGGTGGTAAAGGTCTTGCCGCTCTTCCCCTTTACTTTCGGCATGTGGCAGTCGTGGCACTGGACCCCGGCCCGGTCGTGGACGCTTCCCGCATAGGCTTCCGCCTCGGGGTGCTGCATCTTGATCAGCCGCGCTCCGGTCACCTCGTGCTTGTAGTCGAAGAAGTCGAGCTTCTTGTAGTGCTCCAGGAGGTCCTTGGCGTTCTTCAGCGGGAAGTGGTTGGTGCGCTGGTTGTCATAGCCCACCTTGCCGCCGTCGCTCCACTGGGAACCGGCGTTACAGTTGTACTCCACATGGCACTGGGCGCACATCTGGCGGGAATCGGTCTTCTGCATCACGCCGATCTTGCGGAAACCGCGGAAGTCGACCACTTTAAGATCGGTCTTGCCGTCCCTGGCGAAGATGTTCCCTCCCCTGTCCTTGTCAACCGCCTGGATCAGGGCATCGCGCACAACTCGCGGCTGGGCGCCGTGCGGGTCGTGACAGTGGATGCACCCCACCGGATTGTTGGTGTCCCTGGCAACGTCGATGACGTTCGAGGTCCGGTCCCACTTGGCCCGCGGGTCCTTGTCACCCAGGAACTTCCACTTCAGGATGTGGTCGGAGGTCTTGCACTGGATACAGGTCGGGTTCCCCGCCTTGGCGGTCTCGGGAAGGTCCTTGCCGGTGTCGGTCAGGACGTCCCAGGTCTTGCCGGTAGCGTCCATCCCCCAGAGCCCCTTCTTGAACTGGAACCGGCCGCCGGCGAAGCGGTCGACCTGGAACTGGTCGATCACCATGAAGGCGTGGCCGCGCGGCTCGTTATGCTCCTTGTTGAAGCCGTGCTGGGCGAGGAGCTTCTCCTGCATCGGGGAGCGACCGTTCGGGGCGCTCTTCTCCTTCTTCCAGGGGTTCTCGTAGTTCACCTGGTAGAAACTGTCGTACTGGTCCTTGTGGCACTTGCCACAGAGCGCCTGGTCGATGGGGGTGACCGGCTTCACCTCCGGATTGGCCAAGTGCTCCTTGAGCTTGTCGTGACAGGTTGCACAGGCTAGCTTCGCATGCCTGGACCCTTCCTTCATCGCCTTGATCTCATCGTGGCATTCGTAGCATTTGCCCCTGCCGTCATTGATCATCTTTGCCGCCGGTTTCTCCTTTGCCGCCGAGGTGAACACCGGCAGCGACAGCAGGGCGGCCGTTCCGCCAACGACGGCCAATACGGCCAACTTTTTGTTCCCCATGATCTTGCTTCTCCTTTCTCTACCGCGGTTATTTTGTGCGGATGCTGCGACCGCATCCGATTACTTCATGATTCCTGTAAGAACTAGTTAATCAGGAAATGCCGCCATTGCAAGCGCGGCAAAGCTGATTCAGGCATTTTCCACGGTTTCCAGCCGCTTAACCCTTAAAGCCGCCGGCGCCAACGGGCATACATGCTCGCAGACCCCGCAGCCGTCGCACCTGTCGTGATCCACCTTGAGCCCCTGTCCCGGCTCAATGGTGATCGCCTCCTGCGGGCACTGCTCAAGACAGGTGAAACAGCCGCCGCGCTGCCCCAGGCAATGCCCGTTGTCGGGGACCGCCAGGCCGAGCCGCAGCGGCTTTCCGGACTCCGGAAAGGCCAGCACCCCGGCGGGGCAAGCCCCGGCGCAGAGATGGCAGAAGGTGCAGCCGCCGCGGGACGGATCGAAAAGAGGCCCTTCGATCCCTTCCCGTTTCAACAGCAGCTCCCCGGGGCAGGCGTTCAGACAGCGGTCGCATCCGGCGCAGGAAGCGACCGCTTCCTCAGCGAAACCGGGAGGGCGCAACGGCTCTTCCTCTGCCGGCCCCGCCATGAGGGAGCCGGGGTGGAGAAACATCTCCCCAAGGGAGAGTATCCCCTTCTTGAGAAAGGTCTTGCGGTCCATGGTCATTTTCGCTTATTTGCCCGCTTCGACGCCTTGACCTCTCCCCGGACATGGCACTGGGTGCAGCTCTTGCGCTCGGGATGAGAGGTCACCGGGGCGCCCTTCTTCCCCTTCTCGTGGCACTTCAGGCAATCACCGGCGATGTCGGTGTCTTTTACCCGGTGCGGGATCACCGGCGGTTCCCCCTCGGCCTGCCGGATCTCCTGTTCGGTCGGCACTCCCTCGGCGGTCAGCGCCGGCAACGCCGGGAAGCTCATCAGCGCTGCAACTGCCAGAATCCGGATCAAATAATTCATCTTTCTCCTCCTGTTAGTAGAGAGGAAGCACGGAAGAGCGAAAGAGCGGAAGTTGATCTTGACTTCCGCGCTTCCGCTCTTCAGGCTTCCCATCTGTATTACGCCTTTTCGATTTTCACCGCGCACTTCTTGTAATCCGGCTCCTTGGAGATCGGGCAGTAGGCGTCGATGCAGAGCTCGTTGATCAGCTTGGTCTCGTCGAAGAAGGCGACGAAGACGTTCCCCTTCTCCGGTTTCCCCCTGCCGTTCAGCTCCGCCGGCAGCACTATGGTGCCCCGCCGCGAGGAGAGCCGCACCTTGTCCCGGTTCCTCAGCCCGAGCCTTTTCGCGTCCTCGGGATGGATCTCCACCACCGCCGCGGGATAGGCCCTTTTCAGCTCGGGGACCCGGCCGGTCATGGTCGCCGTGTGCCAGTGCTCCAGCACCCGGCCGGTGCAGAGCCAGAAGGGGTACTCCCCGTCGGGGGACTCGGCGGCCGGCTCGTAGGGGCGGGCCCAGATGACCGCCTTGCCGTCGGCCGCCTTGTTCTTGTAGAACCTGAGCTCCTCCCCCTTCTTCACGTAGGGGTCGTGCCCCTCGGCGTAGCGCCAGAGGGTCTCCCTGCCGTCGATCACCGGCCAGCGCAGCCCGCGCGCCTTGACGTACGCCTCGTACGGGGCCAGGTCCTTGCCGGTGCCGATGGTGAACTGGCGGTACTCCTCCCACATCTCCCGCTCCACCTCCTTGTAGGGGAACAGGTTGCCGTGGCCGAGCAGTCGCGCCAGCTCCATGGTCTGCCACAGGTCGTTCTTCGCCTCGCCGGGGGGCTCCACCATCCTGAACCAGTGCTGGTTGCGGCGCTCGGTGTTGCCGAACATCCCCTCCTTCTCCACCCAGGAGGCGGAGGGGAGGATCACGTCGGCGAGCTCCGTGGAACGGGTCGGGTAGATGTCGGAGACCACGATGAAGCGCCCCTCCTTGCGGGCCCCCTTGCGGTAGCGGCTGAGGTTGGGGGCCGACTGGAACGGGTTGGTCACCTGGATCCACATCACCTTGATGTCGCCCCGGTCAAGGGCCTTGAACATCTCGGTGGCGTGCGGGCCCGGCTTGGCCGGGATCTTCGCGGCCGGGACCCCCCAGATTTTGGCCGTCTTCTCCCGGTGCTCCGGGTTCATCACCACCATGTCGGCGGGGAGCCGGTGGCCGAAGGTCCCCACCTCGCGGGCGGTGCCGCAAGCGGAGGGCTGGCCGGTGAGCGACAGCGGGTTCTCGCCGGGACGACCGATCTTGCCGGTGAGGAGGTGGAGGTTATAGGCCAGGTTGTTGACCCAGGTGCCGCGGGAGTGCTGATTGAACCCCATGGTCCAGAGGGTGTTGACCTTGCGCTTGCGGTCGGCGTACATGCGCGCCAGCTCGACCACCGTTTCGGCCGGGACCCCGGAGAGCCTGGAGACATGCTCCGGGGTGTAGGTCTTCAGGTACTCCTGGTACTCCTCGAAGGTGATCCCCTTCGGCTCGTCATCGAACTTGAACTTGTCCTCCAGGCCGTAGCCGATGTTCTCCTTCCCCTTCTTGAAGACGACGTGCTTGCGGATGAACGCGTCGTCGTAGAGCTTTTCCCGAACGATGACATGGGCGATCCCGTTCAGGAGCGCCAGGTCGGTCTGGGGCCGGAACGGCACGTACATGTCGGACAACTGGGTGGTGCGGGTCCGCCGGGTGGCGAGGTCGATGATCTTTACAGCGGGATTTTTCAGCTTGTTGTCGAGCAGGCGGGAGAACAGCACCGGATGCGCCTCGGCCATGTTGGCCCCCCAGAGGAAGAAGGTATCCCCGAGATCGAGGTCGTCGTAGCACCCCATCG
>JAMPXD010000161.1 GCA_023701365.1 Geobacteraceae bacterium | reverse complement strand
GGCAATCTCTGGTACAATCTGGCTCATAGCGTCGCCTTTCTGTGCTAGTGGATTTGTTGGGGAACAAAGCCATTTTAACCCAGATTGCGACGCTATACTATTAATAATTACAGCATGTTACACATTTCCTCCAAGTGCGAAAGTTGAGTTAGTATGGTCGAGCGTATCAGGGCAGCGAATCGGTGAAGAATTTCATTTTTCCCGCCTGATGATGTCGTATCGCTCCACTGGAAAGGGGAGGGTGAGGATGATGCGGCTGTTCGGATGGGCCATCCGCAGGGGGGTCCCCTCCTCGTCGGTCATTCTCTCCAGAAGATGCCGCTGAACGGCCATGCCGCGGCCGATGAACTCCAGCTCGTCCCCCGCTTCGATCCGGTTTCGCACCGCGACCACTGCCGCCCCGCCGGGGTGCGTCGCTTCCACGACCCCGACGAAGTCGTGGCTGCGGATGTAGCGGGAGTGGAGCTCCAGGTCGAGGTCCCGCGGGGGGCCGAGGAGAAAGCCGGTAGTGTAGCCGCGGTGGCTGATCTTGCAAAGCTCCGCCAGCCACTCCTCCCGGCAGCGGTAGCCCGCCGGGTCGTCGCAGTAGCGGTCGAGCGCCTCCCGGTAGACCCGGACCACCGAGGCGACGTAGTTGATCCCCTTCATCCTCCCCTCGATCTTCAGGGCGTCCACCCCGCTCCCCACCAGCTCGGGGATGAAGGGGAGGAGGCAGAGGTCCTTCGAGTTGAAGATGAAGGTGCCCCCCTCGTCCTCGATCACCGGGAAGTATTCACCGGGGCGGGTCTCCTCCACCAGGGAGTAGCTCCACCGGCAGGGATGGGCGCATTCCCCCCGGTTCGCCCCCCTGCCGGCCATGACGCTGGAGAGGAGGCAGCGGCCGGAATAGGAGATGCACATGGCGCCGTGGACAAAGGCCTCCAGCTCGACGCCGACCCGCTCCTTCACCTCCCGGATGCCTTCCAGCGGCATCTCGCGGGCCAGGTTGATCCGCGCTATTCCCTGCCGCTGCCAGAACAGGGCGCTCTGCCAGTTGGTGGTGTTGGCCTGGGTCGACAGGTGAATGGGGCGCCCCGGCGAGACCTCCCCGATCATCTGGATCACCCCGGGATCGGCGGCTATGTAGGCGTCGAACGGGATCTCCGCCAGCTCCTCCAGGTAGCGGTAGATCGGGGCGATGTCGGAGTTGTCCGGATAGCTGTTGATGGTGAGGTAGACCTTCACCCCCCGGGCGTGGGCGTATGCCACCCCTTGCGCCATTTCCGCCGGGGTGAAGTTGTCGGCCATGTTTCTCAGGCCGTAGTTCTTTCCCCCCAGGTAGACGGCGTCCGCGCCGTAATGGACGGCGATTCGCAGTTTTTCCATGTTCCCGGCCGGGGCGAGGAGTTCGGGTTTTTTCATTTTGTAATCTCTGTTGGGCTTTTATTGGAATAACGCGGCAAGCGGCACGCCCGGAAATGCTAACATATTCCCTGCGGTTGTTAAACAGCTAGTTTCAGCTTTTATGTCTTAAAACTCAAAACTCTGAACTCGAAACTCAAAACTGATCAGGGGCTCTTTATCCCTTGACAAAAAAGGGGAAATGGCTTTAATTATGTCTAATTGTGGCGCGGGGGAGGGGGAATGGATCCGAAACAGTGGCTATCTGCCGTAATTTTCTGCCTGGCGGCTGCCGGGTGCAGCAACAACGATATCCTGGTAAAGAAGCAGACGGAGATGGAAGCCAGGCTGGAGCAGCTGATCCAGGGCAACGCCGGGAGCAACGCCAGTCTGGCGGAGATCAGCAATGAGCTGAAAGAGCTCCGGAGCCAGGTCAAGGCCAACGCCACCGACCTGGAACAGCTGAAGCCGGGCTTCCGGGAACTGAAGTCGGCCATGGAGGCGGGCTCCCATCGGTCCGAGGGGCACCCCCCCCCGGCCGCCGCCAGAATCGTGGTCGTCAACAAGGCGGGGGCGGGCGGAGAGCCGGAATCGGCCGAGCAGGACGCCTACATGAAGGCGTTCGGGCTGTTCAGCACCAATGACTACGGCGGCGCCATCGCCTCCTTCGACTCCTTCATCGCTACCTATCCCGGCAGCGAATACGCCGGCAATGCCCAGTACTGGATCGGCGAATGCCACTACACCCAGCGTGACTACCCGAGGGCGCTGCAGGCGTTTACCAAGGTCGTCGTCAGCTACCCGAACGGGAAAAAGGTCCCCGATGCCATGCTGAAGGTGGGCTTTTCCCTGATCAGCCTCAACCAGCCCGAGCAGGCGCGGACCGCCCTCGAATCGCTGGTGGAGAAATACCCGAAGAGCCAGGCCGCAGCGAAGGCCCGGGAGAGACTGAGCCGTTATTAACCCCCGCGAGGTGCCTATGAGAAGGATGCTTTTCACCATGTTGCTGGTCATGGCGACGGTTGCCGGTTCCGGTGCAGCCTTTGCCCAGGGCGAGGAACCGACCGTCTATGTGATCAAGCAGGGGGATACCCTGTGGGGGATCTCCGACCGGTTTCTCAAGGACCCTTATTACTGGCCGAACCTCTGGTCCAATAACCCGCTCATCACCAATCCCCATCTCATCTTCCCGGGGCAGAAGGTCAAGATCTACCCCGACCGGATCGAGGTGGAGCCCGTGCAGCCGGCGGTGCAGGCCGTCAAGGCCGAGGCCCCTGCGCCGGTCCCGCCGGCACCCCCCGCGGAAGAGGTGACGCCGGCGAGGACCTTCCTGGTGGGCGGCGGGGCCGGCTTTCTCCTGGAAAAGGACATCCTGCCCGCCGGCTACATCATTTCCACCTACCAGAACCGGCAGATGGTGGGGGAAGACGACATCGTCTATACCGACCTCGGCAGGGCGCACGGGGCCAAGGTCGGCGACCGTTTCTCCATTTTCATGAATCTCGGAACGATCAGCCATCCGGTGACCAACTTCATCATGGGGTACAAGGTCATCCCATTGGGGACCCTCCAGCTTTCCGAGGTGGAGGAAAAGGCCTCCAAGGCGATCGTCACCAAGTCGTTCATGGAGATAGGCCCCGGTTCATTCCTGATGCCGGCCCGCGACAGGAAACGGGAGGTCTCCCTGAAGGCCTCTCCCTGGGAGCTGACCGGTTACATCATCGACACCCAGACCGGCAACAAGACCATATCCGCGGGTGATATCGTCTTTCTGGATCTCGGCTCGGCGCACGGGGTCGAGGTGGGCCACATGCTCTACGTGGTCCGGGAGATCGTCCCCGATCAGCAGTATGTCCAGGGGACCATCGACAGACTCCCCGCCGACGTGCTGGGGGCGCTGGTGGTCGTGGAAACAGGGGAGCAGACCGCCACGGCGCTGGTCGTGAAAAGCATAGACACCATCTATCTGGGTGATCGGGTGGAACTCAAGAGGAACAAATAACAGTAACTTCTTCGGAAAAGGACCGGCTGTGGCCGGTCCTTTTTTTATCCGGCCGGAACCGGACACGAGCCCGCAATGGAACATTACTGGTGGTTTGCCCTTAAATCGGTGCCGATGGTGGGGAATGTCACATTCCGCCGCCTGCTGGAGCAGTTCGGCACCCCCGAGCGGGCTCTGCGGGCACCGGAGGCGGAACTCGCGCGGGTAAAGGGGGTCGGCGCCACCACTGCTGCCGCCATCAGGAGCCATGGATACCGCCCGTTCGCCGAGCGGGAATGCGAGTTGGTGGCGCGCAGCGGGGTGCGAGTGGTCACCTTCCTCTGCGCGGAGTACCCGAAGCCCCTCCTGGAAATAGCCGATCCACCCCCCTATCTGTACCTCAAGGGAGAGCTGCGGAGCAGCGAGACCGCGGTCGCCATGGTCGGCTCGCGGCGCGCCTCGACCTACGGGATGGTCACCACCAGGCGGCTGGCGGCCGAGCTGGCCGGTCACGGCATTACGGTGGTGTCGGGCATGGCCAGGGGAGTGGACACGGCGGCCCACCGCGGGGCGCTGGAGGGGGGTGGCCGGAGCATCGGCGTGCTCGGCTGCGGGGTCGACGTCCTCTACCCGCCGGAAAACCGCAAGCTGTTCGAGGAGATGGCGGAAAAGGGGGCGCTCGTCTCCGAATTCCCGATGGGGACCCTCCCCCTGGCGGAAAACTTCCCCCGGAGAAACCGGATCATCAGCGGCCTTTCCCGGGGGGTGCTGGTGGTGGAGGCGATGGAGAACAGCGGCTCCCTGATCACCGCCCAGTTTGCCCTGGACCAGGGCCGTGACGTGTTCGCCATCCCGGGGAACATCAACTGCGGCACCAGCCGCGGCACCAACCGCCTCATCAAGCAGGGGGCGAAACTGGTGGAGTGCGTCGAAGACATCCTGGAGGAGCTGCCGCAGCGGGGCGGCATGGCCGGCGGCGCGGCCGCCGTCCCGGACTTCGGCCTCACCCCCCCGGAGGCCGCGCTTTACACCTTGCTGGCCGAGGCTCCCCTTCATATCGATGAAATCATCGTAAGAAGCGCATTGACAGTGGGGGATGTTTCCGCTATTTTACTCCGCCTGGAGTTGAAGGGGGCGATCATGCAGCTCCCCGGCAAGATATTTGCCATATCTTGACAGGCTAAAGGCTAAGGGTGAAAGGCTAAGGGTGAAAATCCTTAAGCCCTCAGCCCCTAGCCTTTAGCCAGGTTTTTTAGGGTGATCATAATGTCCCATAATCTTGTCATAGTCGAATCCCCTGCCAAGGCGAAGACCATCGAGAAGTTCCTCGGCCGGGATTACCGGGTCCTCGCCTCGTTCGGCCACGTCCGGGCGCTGCCGAGCAAGCAGGGGTCGGTGGACATCGAGCACGACTTCACGCCGAAGTATGCCGTCCTCCCCGAGAGCAAGAAGCATATCGACGCCATCAAGAAGGAGCTGAAGGACGCCTCTGCCCTGTTGCTGGCCACCGACCCCGACCGGGAAGGGGAGGCGATCGCCTGGCACCTGCTGGCGGCCCTCGGGCTGGACAAGAAGAAGGCGGCGATCCCGATCAGACGGGTCGTGTTCCATGAGATCACCAGGGACGCCATCGTCCATGCGGTCGAACATCCCCGCGACATCGCCCTTGACCTGGTGGACGCCCAGCAGGCGCGGTCAGTGCTCGACTACCTGGTCGGCTTCAATCTCTCCCCCTTCCTCTGGAAGAAGATCCGCTACGGCCTCTCCGCCGGCAGGGTCCAGTCGGTGGCGCTGCGCCTCATCTGCGAGCGGGAGAAGGAGATCCGGGCATTCACGGAGCAGGAGTACTGGACCATCGCCGCCCAGCTCGCCAACGGCGCGGGGCAGGGGTTCACCGCCAACCTGGTGGAGGCGGAGGGGAAGAAGCTCGGCAAGTTCGACATCCCCAACCGGGAGGCGTCGGAACGGATCGTCGCTATCCTGGACGCCTGTCAGGCAGATCCTGCCTGCGCCTACCGGGTCGAGAAGATCACCAGGAGCGAGCGGAAGCGGACCCCCTCCCCACCGTTCACCACCTCCACCCTGCAGCAGGAGGCGGCCCGCAAGCTCGGCTTTTCCGCCAAGAAGACCATGGCCACCGCCCAGAAGCTCTACGAGGGGATCGATGTCGGCGAAGGGTCGGTCGGACTCATCACCTACATGCGTACCGACAGCGTGGCCCTCTCCAATCAGGCCCTGACCGAGGCGCGCGAGGTGATCACCTCCCTCTACGGCAAGGATTACGCCCTGGCCAAGCCGAGGTTTTTCAAGAACAAGGCGAAAAACGCCCAGGAGGCCCATGAGGCGATCCGCCCCACCTACCTCGCCAAGACCCCCGCGGAAGTGAAGAAATTCCTCACCCCGGACCAGTTCAGGCTCTACGACCTGATCTGGAAGCGGACCGTCGCCTGCCAGATGGCCGAAGCGCTCCTCGACCAGACCTCGGTGGATATCGGCGTCGGCGCGGGTTACCGGTTCCGGGCGGCCGGCACGGTGATCCGCTTCCCCGGCTTCATGAAGCTCTACATCGAAGGGGTGGATGACGAGAGCGAGGAGAAGGAAGGGGTGCTCCCCGCCCTCAAGGAAGGGGAGACCCTGGAGCTGCGCAAGCTCCTCCCCGAGCAGCACTTCACCCAGCCCCCCCCCCGCTACTCGGAGGCCACCCTGGTGAAGACCCTGGAGGAGTACGGGATCGGCCGCCCCTCCACCTATGCCAGCACCCTGAACACCCTGATCGAGCGGAAGTACGCCCGCCTCGACAAGAAGCGCTTTTTCCCGGAAGACGTGGGGATGGTGGTGAGCGACCTCCTGGTCAACCACTTCACCCGCTACGTGGACTACAATTTCACCGCCTCCCTGGAAGAGGAGCTGGACCAGGTCTCCCGCGGCGAGAAACAGTGGAAGCCGCTTCTCCACGAGTTCTGGGACCCCTTTATCGCGCTCCTGAAGCAGAAGGAGGGGGAGGTGAGCAAGTCCGACCTGACCACCGAGGCGACCAGCGAGGTCTGCCCGGAATGCGGCAAGCCGCTGGTGGTGAAGCTGGGTAAATTCGGCAAGTTTTTCGCCTGCTCCGGCTACCCGGAGTGCAAATACATCCGCAATCTGGACAAGGAGAAGGGGGAGCCGGCCGAGCCGGTCTTTTCCGAGGAGAAGTGCGACAAGTGCGGCAGCCTGATGCTGATCAAGGAGGGGCGCTTCGGCAAGTACCTCGCCTGCTCCGCCTACCCCGCCTGCAAGAACATCCAGCCGCTGGTGAAGCCGAAGGGAACCGGGGTCGTCTGTCCGGAGTGCAAGGAAGGGGAACTGACCGAGAAGAAGTCCCGCTACGGCAAGATGTTCTACTCCTGCAACCGCTACCCCCAGTGCAAGTTCGCCCTCTGGGACCCGCCGGTGGAGCGGAAGTGCCCGAAATGCGGCTTCCCGCTCCTGGTGAAGAAGGTCTACAAGCGGGAGGGTGAGTTTGTGAAGTGCCCCAAGGAGGGGTGCGACTTCAAGGAGGGCGGCAAGGAGAAGTAGTGGCCGGGTTTGCTTGCGGGTTGTGATAAAACAAGGAAAGGCGGGGGCTTCCATTCTCGCCTTTTTTGTTGCTATCAATTTACTGCCAGGAAGGAGAACAAGATATGAACAGTTGTCCCTGCGGAAGCGGCGCTGCCTATGCCGCCTGCTGCGAACCGATAATCACCGGGGCATGCCCCGCCGAAACGGCGGAACAACTGATGAGGGCGCGCTATTCGGCCTATGTCGGGGTAAAGACCGATTTTCTCTTCGAGTCCACCCATCCCGACCACCGTCAGGGGTACGATCACAAGGGGACCGAGGAGTGGGCCGGGGGCGCCGAGTGGGAGGGGCTCGAGATCGTCGCCTGCCAGCGGGGCGGGGCTGACGAGGCCGAAGGCCGGGTCGAATTCATCGCCCGCTACCGGGAGAAGGGGGCGCCGCGGGAGCATCACGAGCTCGCCCAGTTCAAGAGGGACAAAGGGGCGTGGTATTTTACCGATGGCGCCATGGTCCGGCCGAAGCCGATCGTTGCCGAAAAGATCGGCCGGAACGAGCCGTGCCCGTGCGGAAGCGGGGCCAAGTACAAGAAATGCTGCGGGAAGTGATGGCGCTCAGGCAGAATGCAGAGGAAAAGAATCGACTTGAAATCATACACCTTATCTGGTAATTGTTAGGTGTATGGAGGTGACCGGCATGGGTGCAAGAACCAACATAGCTCTTGATGAAAGCCTGATAGAGGAGGCCAAGAACCTGACTTCCCTCAGGACCAAGAAGGAGGTCGTCGATCTGGCCCTCAAGGAGCTGGTGAAGCGTCTGCGGCGGAAGAAACTCCTGGAACTCCGGCATGAGGGATTGTGGGAAGGGGACCTCGTGGAAAGCAGGAGGCGGAGATTTGATACTGATTGACTCCAGCGCCTTCATCGAGTTCCTGAACCGGACCGACAGTACGGCAGACCGATTGGTCGCGCACCTGATCCGGGAAGATGAGGACCTCGTTATCCCGGCCCTAGCCGTGACCGAAATACTGCAGGGAATCAAGAACGACCGCGAGTATCGTGAAGTGAAAAGATCACTCCTTACTTTTCCCATCCTCTCCCTGAAAGGGACCGGTTCCTATGCCGCTGCCGCAGAGCTCTACCGGCAATGCCGGAAGAGCGGATATACCGTCCGAAGCACGATCGATCTCCTGATAGCTCAGATTGCCCTTGAGCACGGTGCGGAGCTCCTCCACAATGACCGGGATTTCGATGTCATCTCCCGTGTTTGCAACCTGAAAATCTATTCCCTGAGCCATGAATAATAATAAAATCACCATCATCGGCGCCGGCCTGGCCGGTTGCGAGGCGGCCTGGCAGGCGGCGGAGCGGGGCGTCCCCGTCACCCTCCGCGAGATGAAGCCGGAGAAGTTCTCCCCGGCCCATTCGCTTCCGGGCCTGGCGGAGCTGGTCTGCTCCAACTCCCTGCGGGGGGAGTCGCTGGAGAACGCGGTCGGCCTCCTGAAGGAGGAGCTGCGCCGGGCCGGCTCCCTCTTCATGGAGGCGGCCGACGCCACCCGCGTCCCGGCGGGTGGCGCGCTGGCGGTGGACCGGGAGCTCTTTTCCCGCTATATCACCGAAAAGATCGGCTCTCACCCCCTGATCGAGCTGGTCCATGGCGAGGTGACCGAGATACCCGCCGACGGCCTGGTGGTGATCGCCTCCGGCCCCCTGAGCAGCGACGCCCTGGCCGGCCGGATCGGCGAGCTGACCGGCTCCTATCTCTACTTTTACGACGCCATTGCCCCGATAGTTGCCGCGGATTCGATCGATCTCACCAAGGCTTTTCGTGCCTCCCGCTACGGCAAGGGGGAGGGGGACGACTACCTGAACTGTCCGCTGGACGAGCAGCAGTATCAGGCCTTCGTCGCCGCGCTCCTGGCCGCGGACAAGGTGCCGGCCCGGGAGTTCGAAAAGATGATACACTTCGAGGGGTGCATGCCGGTCGAGGAGATGGCGCAGCGGGGGATCGACACCTTGCGCTTCGGCCCGATGAAACCGGTGGGGCTCACCGACCCGAGGAGCGGCGCGGAGCCGCACGCCGTGGTGCAGCTGCGCCAGGAGAACCGGGCCGCGACCATGTACAACCTGGTCGGCTTCCAGACCAAGCTCACCTGGCCGGAACAGCGCCGGGTCTTCCGGATGATTCCGGGGCTTGAGCACGCGGAGTTCGTCCGGCTAGGCTCGATGCACCGCAACACTTACATCAACGCGCCGCAGCTGCTGCTCCCCACCTTTCAGCTGAAGCAGGAGCCCCGCATCCTGTTCGCCGGGCAGATCACCGGGGTCGAGGGTTACGTGGAGTCGGCGGCGAGCGGCTTTCTGGCGGGGGTGAACGCCGGCCGTCTCGCCTGCGGCGGGGCGCCGACGGTTCCTCCCGGAACCACCGCCATGGGGAGCCTGGTCGGCCACATCACCAATGCCGACGCCAGGCACTTCCAGCCGATGAACGTGAATTACGGCCTGTTTCCCGACCTCCCCGGGAGGGTGAAGAAGAAGGAGCGGCGGGCGCGGCTGGCGGAGCGGGCGCTGGCAGATTTTGGGGAATGGTCGAAGAATCTGTAGGGGCGACGCATGCGTCGCCCGTTTGAGACATCGAGGTGAAATCCGGGCGAGGCAGCCGCCTCCGCCAAAGCAGCTCCGGCTGCGGCGGCCGGATGCCTCGCCCCTACAAGGGGAATGCATGGACAAGGAGAAGGAAAAACAGGAGATCTCGGTCATCGGCCGGCTGCTGTCGATCGAGGTGTTCCTCCTCCTGATGGGGATCGCCTCCCTGGTGTCGGGGATCGTCACCGGCGAGGCGATCCAGCTGTTCTGGGGGGTGATGATCATCGGCGGTTCGGTG
>JAMPXD010000160.1 GCA_023701365.1 Geobacteraceae bacterium | reverse complement strand
CGGACCGCGAAGGAGATCACCCTCTCCACCCAGCAGCAGACCTCCGCCTGCGAGCAGATGGCGGAGACCATGACCGAGGTGCGGGACGTGGCGCAGCAGGTGGCGGGGAGCGCCCGGGAGACGGAAAAGGCGATCAGCGAGATCATGGACCTCACCGAGAAGCTGAAGGAGCTGATGGAGGAGGAGCTGCAGACGAAAGGTAAAAGCGACGCCGTGAACGGCGCCCGGACCATGGAGCGGATCCTGACCGAGGCGGTGGAGAGCGGCAGATTCACCCTGGCGGATATCTTCGATGAAAACTACGTGCCGATCCCGGGAACCGAGCCCCAGAAGTACCATACCCGTTACGACAGCTACCTGGATGAGGCCATTGTGGCGATCGAGGATGACTATCTGGCGAAGGACGATCAGGTGGTTTTTGCCGTGCTGGTGGACAGAAACGGCTACCTGCCGACTCACAACTCCAAGTACAGCAGGCCATTGACCGGTGACAAGGCACTGGACAAGACATGGAACCGCACCAAGCGCCTGTTCAACGACCCGGTGGGGCTGGCTGCGGCCAGGAGCAGGCAGGAACTGCTGATGCAGGTGTACTACCGCGATACCGGGGAAAAGATGTGGGACATCTCCGCGCCGGTCTATGTCAAGGGTAGGCATTGGGGGGCGTTCAGGATCGGCTATACCATGGACAAGACCGACTGAGAGATCTCACCCGTCTTCACGCCATCTTTGACCAGTTCTCAATCGCAGAATCCTCGAAGTAGCCCTGTTTACGCCCTGAGGGTGCTACGCCTGCGGTTCTGCTCAATCGGCCTGGGCAAATCTGGCATAAATCCGGGCGCGATCTCTCGTCAAAGTTATTTAGGGACATGCTCCAGAAAAGGTCTGGTTTGAGGAAGAGAGATGATAAAGGTTTTGCTGGCAGATGATTCCCCCCTGGTCAGGGCGGTGCTGAAGGACATTTTCCACGCCACCCCCGACATAGCGGTCGTGGCGGAGGCGGAGAACGGCAGGGAGGCGGTCGCTCTGACCGAGCGGCTGCGGCCCGACCTGGTCGTCATGGATATCATGATGCCGGTCATGGACGGGCTGGCGGCGATAGAGATAATCATGGCCCAGTTCCCGACGCCGATCCTGGTCCTTTCGGCGACGATGGACGACCGGGAGGTGAATTACGCCTTTACCGCCATCAGGAAAGGCGCCCTGGACGTCATGGAGAAGCCGCGGATCAACGGCCTGGAGCAGGGGGGCGAATTCGGCGACAGGATTGTCGAGAAGGTCAGGATACTGGCCAGGGTCAGGGTTATCCGGCGCTGGCCGAGCAAGAGCCGCAAAGTTGAACTGAAGGCCGGCTCCCGGGAGGGGGCCAGGGCCATCCTGGCCATCGGCGCTTCCACGGGGGGGCCGAAGGCGGTGATGGGGATCATCAAGAGCCTGCCGTCCGATTTCAAGGGCTCGGTGTTCATCGTCCAGCATATCGCCAGCGGCTTTGCCCGGGGGTTTGCCCAGTGGCTCGACCATGAGAGCGCCATAAAGGTCCGGCTGGCAACCGACGGCCAGGAAGTCAGGGCCGGCGAGGCGCTGGTGGCGCCGAACGACTGCCACATGGTCCTCGATGGCGGCAGGATCAGGCTGCTGCAGGGTGAGGCGGTCAACTGCTGCCGGCCGTCCATAGACGTATTTTTCAATTCCCTGGCCGAGCAGGAGGGTGCCCGGGTCGTGGGGGTCCTGCTGACCGGCATGGGAAGGGACGGTGCCCTCGGATTGCAGCGGATAAAGGAGCAGGGGGGCGTTACCATCGCCCAGGATGAGCAGAGTTGCGTAGTTTTTGGAATGCCCAAGGCGGCGATAGCCCTCAATGCGGTCGATGAAATACTGCCGCTGCCGTGCATTCCCGAGGCGATATCTAAAATATTTGCCCAGTAAGGGAGGAATTAGTCATGGAGAAACAGCGGATACTGATAGTGGACGACAGCGAGCTGGTCCTGGCGATGGCCCGGGACGCCCTGGAGGAAGCGGGCTACGAGGTGTTTGCCGCCACCAACGGCATCGAGGCCAACAGCTACATCTTTTCGAAAAACAAGCCGGACCTGATCATTCTCGACGTGATGCTGCCGATGCTCGACGGCAACAAAAAGGCCAAGCTCCTGAGGGAAAAGGAGTTCAGCAGGCAGATCCCCATCATTCTCATCTCCTCGAAGAGTGAGGAGGAGCTGGTCCGGCTGACCGCAGAGGCTGGGGTAGACGGCTTCATCCGCAAGCCGTTCACCAATGCCGGGATAGTCGCCTCTGTCCGGGAGTTCCTGGCCAAAGCCCAGCGCTGACAGGAGCCCTGCGGGGACAGATCTGCAATTTTCCTGAATTGCCTGGCCAAGGGGCAAAAGGCTGCTTCCCGGAAGGAGGCGGCCTTTTGCGTCGGGGGGAAATATCTTCACAATTGCGGCCCGGTGTGCTAGATTCGGCCATATTTTTCCGGGGACAGATTTGAAGTCCGTCCCCGGACAGTTAGGGGTTTTCCATGACACTGAGAGTCTATAATACCCTTTCCGCCGGGAAAGAGGAGTTCATCCCGGTTGAGCCGGGGAAGGTGAGGATGTACGTCTGCGGCGTGACGGTCTACGACCACTGCCATATCGGCCACGCCCGGGCCAACGTGGTGTTTGACGTGATCTACCGCTACCTGCGCCACCTCGATCTTGAGGTGACCTATGTGCGCAACTACACCGACATCGACGACAAGATCATCAACCGGGCCATTAAGGAAGGGGTGCCGTTCAACGAGATATCGGAGCGTTTCATCGCGGAGTTCGACCGGGACATGGCCCGGCTCGGCCTGGAGCTCCCCACCCATCAGCCGAAGGCGACCGAGCACATCGCCGAGATCATCGCCATCGTCCGGACCCTGGTCGACAAGGGCGCCGCCTACCAGGCGGGTGGGGACGTCTACTTCTGCGTCGAGCGGTTCGACGGCTACCTGAAGCTGTCCGGGAGAAACCTGGAGGAGATGCAGGCAGGCGCCCGGATCGAGGTGGACGAGCGAAAGCGCCACCCGATGGACTTCGCCCTCTGGAAGGAGGCGAAGCCTGGGGAGCCGTTCTGGGATTCCCCCTGGGGGAAGGGGCGGCCCGGCTGGCACATCGAATGCTCGGCGATGAGCATGAAGTACCTCGGGGAGACCTTCGACATCCATGGCGGCGGCAAGGACCTGATCTTCCCCCACCACGAGAATGAGATCGCCCAGTCTGAGGCAGCCACCGGCAGGCGGTTCGTCAAGTACTGGCTCCATAACGGCTTCGTCAACATCAACGCGGAGAAGATGAGCAAATCGCTCGGCAACTTCTTCACCATCAAGGAGGTGCTGGAGAAGTACGACAGCGAGGTGCTCCGCTTCTTCCTCCTGTCGGCCCACTACCGCTCCCCCCTCGATTTTTCCGACCAGAACCTGGCCGAGGCGGAGGCCGGGATGGAGCGGATCTACAAGGCGCTGGCGGGCATCGACGAGGCCTTGGCAGGCAAGCCGGCGCCGGTCGGGGCGTCGGCCACTCTCGCCGAGGCAGAGGGGGAGCTGCGGGAAAAGGGCGCTTCCTTCCCGGAACGGTTCAGGGAGGCGATGGACGACGATTTCAACACGGCCCTGGCGCTGGGCAACGTCTTCGATCTGGTCAGGAGCGTCAACCGTTTCCTTGCCGAGGGGGGGGGCAACAAGGAGGAGAGCCGGCCACTGCTCGCCGCGGCCCGGGCCGGCATCAGGGAGCTGGGGGAAGTGCTGGGGGTCTTCACCTCGGAGCCCGCCGCCTATTTCGAGAGGATCAAGGGGCGCAAGGTGGCGCAGCTCACCATCGCGCCGGAGGAGATCGAGCGGCTCATCGCGGAGCGCGCCGCGGCCCGGTCGGCCAGGGATTTCAGGCGGGGGGACGAGATCAGGGACCTGCTTCTGGCCAAGGGGATCGTCCTTCTGGACGGGCCGCAGGAGACGACCTGGAAGGTGAAGTAGGGGCGATTCACGAATCGCCCCAATTACCTGGATACAAAAACGGCCGCTTTCGCGGCCGTTTTTGTGCACAGGGGCTTACGCCGCCTGCCGGTTCATCTGGGGATTGGTCAGCTGGCTCTTCAGGAGCTCCATGGCCTCCCTCATGATGTCCGACACGCTCTTGTGGGTGCTGTTCATGATCAGCTCCAGCGTGTCCTTCTCCTCGTCACTGATCCTCATGGAAATGACATTGTAGCGCGGATTCTCTCTCATTCTTCCCATTGTTTCCTCCTCTATTGCTCTAGGTTCGTTTGATTTTGATGAATACAACGGTTTATATGCCACAGTTGTGCCAACTTTGCAGCCACCCCAAAAAAACCCTGCAACATGGCTATATTGCAGGGTTTCTGGGATGTCTGCCGGCATCCCGGCTGTTTTGCCGTATACCGGTGAATGTGCCATGTCTGGCACAGGTGCACCAATATTACACATCCTCTCCCCTGTTCGCGTTCAGCAGGGCCTTGACCTCGCGCCCCCTGAGGCCGTGCTTGTCCAGCAGGCGGTAAAATGTCCTGCGGGGGATGTTGGCAAATTGTGCCGCTTTTGACACGTTGCCGCCCGCCTCAACCAGGTAGCGCTGGATGAGGTTTTTTTCCACACGGCCGACGTGGCGCTCCCGGGTTGCCTGGAAAGAGCCGTGACTGTCCGACTTTTCGACGGGGAGGTCGGCATAATTCTCGGCGAAGGTGCTGGGGAGATTGTCCAGCCTGATGATGTCGTCGTGGGTGAGGACCGAGGCCCGCTCGATGATGTTCTGCATCTCCCTGATGTTGCCGGACCAGGGGTAGCGCACCATGGCCCGGAGTGCCCGCTCCTCGATCCCGACGATTTTCTTGTTCAGCTTGGCACTCGCCTTCTCCAGGAAATGGTGCGCCAGCAGCGGGATCGATTCCACCCTGCTCCGCAGCGGCGGCATGGTGATGGTGAAGACGTTGAGCCGGTAGTAGAGGTCTTCCCTGAACCACCCCTCCTTCACCCCCGCCTCGAGATTCTTGTTGGTGGCGGCGATCAGCCGCACGTCCACCACCTTGGCATGGGTGCCACCCACCGGCCGGACCTCGCCGGTGTCCAGCACGCGCAGCAGCTCGGCCTGGAGCTTGGGGGTTATGTCGCCGATCTCGTCGAGGAAGATGGTGCCGCCGTCGGCGGCCTCGAAGAGCCCCTTCTTCTCGACGATGGCGCCGGTAAAGGCCCCCTTCTTGTGGCCGAACAGCTCGCTTTCCAGCAGGGAATCGGTGAGGGTCGTGCAGTTCACCGTCACCAGCGGCTTGTCGTTTCTCTTGCTGTAGCGGTGGATGGCCCGGGCGGTCAGCTCCTTCCCAGTCCCGGACTCGCCGCGGATCAGGACCGTGGTGGGGGTGGGGCCGACCTGCTTGATCAGGTCGAGCACCTCCAGGGTCTTGCGGTCGGCGCCGACGATGAATTCATCGCCGTACGCCCTGTCCAGCTCCCGCTGGGCCAGCTCGTACTTCTGGATCAGGCGGCCCCGGTCTTCCTCCAGCTGCTGGAGGTTGTAGGGGAGGCACATCTCCATGTTGGCCAGCCCCTGGTACACCGCCACGGCGTACTCCCGGCAGGTCCGATAGCCGCAGGCGCGGCAGTTCAGCTCATCATTCTGGGTGTACTTGTTGGTGGCATGGAGGATCTTGGTGACATCGCTCCCCTTGGGGGTGCCGAGCCTGGCGAACTTGCTGGAGAAGGTGCGGGAGAGGGAAAGGGGGGGGTGCGGCGCCAGGTAGTGGGGGGCGGTGCGGTACGGGACATCCTCCTTCTTGAAATGGGAGATCACCAGGTTGCGCTTGTAGAGGCCGGTCAGCTCGCGGTTCTTGCCCGGGCCGCCGATGCAGGCATCGTAGCAGAAGCGGAGATCGGCGATCCGGGGGGTGATCCTGCCGGCCGCCAGGTCCCTGATCAGTCCCATGACGTTGAATTCCCCCTCGGCGGTGACGATCTCGCTGTCCAGCGGGTCGGTGGCGATGGAAAAGGCCTTGAAGGTCCCCTCGGAAATGGGGAAAAGGCGGCCGAGGTGGGGCTCGATCCCGTCGAACGGCTCTTCCCCGAGGGTGGCAAGGGCAAGCGAACGGCTCCTGAAGATCCCGTCCAGCTCCCGATAGGTCAGGACGATGTCGATGGCCCCCCTGGTCTCCTCGGCCGCCATCTCGAACTTGCCGGCGATGCAGGAACTGAGATAGACCACCTTGGCTTCGGGACCGAGCGCCCCCTTCAGGAAACGCCCCATGGCGACCATCGGCGAAACGACCCCGACCAGGTTCCTGAGGAGCTTCGGGTAGTGGCGTTCGATCAGGTCGACGACCGTCGGACAGTGGGAGGAGATCAGGGGGACGGCTGTCATCTCCATCACCTCCGCGTAGAGGGGGGCAACCAGTTCCGCCCCGTAGGCCCCTTCGTGGACTTCGGCAAAGCCGAGCCGTTTCAGCCCCGCCACCAGCCGGCCCGGGGAGACATTATGGAAAAAGGCGGGAAAAGAGCAGCCGAGCACGGCAATCACCGGCTGGCCGGATGCCAGCAACCGCTCGGTGACCGCCACCTTGTCGGTGACGATCTTGGCCTTCTGCGGGCAGTTGTTGAGGCAGTTGCCGCAGCCGATGCAGCGCTCGAAGATGATCTCGGTGTAGCTCTTGTCGACCTTGATCGCCTTTACCGGACAGCTCCGGACGCAGGAGTAACATTTGCGGCATTTTTCCGTGAGGGTGATGATCGGTTCCATGGGTCCTCGCTGATTGCGGCACTCTGCGGATGGCGCAGGCGACTGATAATATAACTCAAAATCAGATTATGTGCAAGTTGTGACACACAAATCCGGGTTGTGCCACGTCTGGCCCACCTTTTCCAGGCAAAAAAACACCCTAGTGACTAGGAGGGCAAGTCGCTAGGGCATAATGAGAATCGTACTTGCGCACGACCCTCGCAATCCTTATCTCTAACTATATTATAGCCAGACGCCGTCCTTCCTGCAAGCAATTATTTTAAATAACATGCTGAAAAGAATGGTGATTTCAATTTCGGCCGGGCACGTCCACCCTTACCGGCCGTGCTGTCGGCCGATATCTCACCCCGGCTTTCCGAGATTGTCACGACAGCGGGATTATGATATATCTGAGCAATAACTTCAGCGAGGAGATGCACCCATGGACCTGAGAATTGATGAGCAGCTGCTGCTGGCCGACTTCCGCCGTCTCGACCCGGCGGGGAAAAAGGAGCTTTCGGACTACGCGGCGTTTCTGGTGAAAAAATCCCGCGCCAGCCTGTCCGCAGGAGAGGGGCAGCCGGAAAACCGGTGCCGTCTGGCTGCCCAGCCGGAAGAGAGGCCGGAGGCCGCCAAGGAGCCGATCTTCACCGAGTAGTGCTGTCCGGCAGGGCACCCCCCTCCGGAGGTTGCCCTGCTTTAAACCTGCCCCTGCCCTGCCGAACTCTCTGTTTTTCCCTACCCTTTTCATTCCGGGGACCGATTCCATGCAGCTGATCCGCAGATTGCTCCTGTTCACGATTCTTTTCGGCGCCCTCTTCTCCCGGCCGGCACTGGCGGCGGAGCCGCTCCCTCCCCTGCCAGGGCCGCCGCTCGGGGAGCGCTGGTTCGGCATCACCATGGGTGACGAACGGGTCGGCTTCGCCCGGACCGCCATCCGCGCGGCAGCAGAGGGATACGAGGTCTCCGCCGCCGGCAGCTCCAAGATGGTGGTGCTCGGCTTTGCCCGGGAGGCTTCCGGCCGGGAGACCTACCTGGTCAACCGGGACCTCTCCCTGCACTCCTTTGCCGTGGAACAGACCATCGACGGCAAGCAGACGCGGCTCACGGGGGAGGTCACCGCCAGGGGGGTGAGGGTGACGGTGGAATCGGCGGCGGGGAGGCGGGCGAAGACCCTGAAGGCGCGGGGAAAGGTCTACCCGCCGCCGCTCCTCAACCTCTATCCCCTGATCCGGGGGGGGCGGGAGGGGAGGAAGCAGCGCCTCCAGATATTCGACCCGGAGGAGGTCAGGCTGAAGGAGGTGACGATCACCTCTCTGGGGCGGGAAACCCTCCCCGGCGGGGTTGAGACCGTGCACCTGCGCAATGACCTCTACCCCTTTGTGGATAACGACATCTGGGTCGACCTGGCGGGGAACACGGTCAGGGAATCGGTGCGGGACGGCCTGATAGTGACCAGCGCGGAAGATGCCGCGGCGGCCCGGAAGTTCATCGTCGAGGCCGCCATCGCCAAGAGGGAGCTGATCCTCGCGTTCAGCCTGGTCAGGACAGACCGGCCGATCGCGCGGCCTGCGGAGTTGCAGCGGCTGACGCTGGAGTTGGCCGGCTTGCCGGAAGCCTTGCCGCTCGTTTCGAGAGGGGGGCAGAAAACCGTGCGGCTCGCCGGCGGCAGCGTCCTCTTCACCACGGAGCGCCCCCCGGCCCCTGCGCAGCAGTCCCCTGCTGCCGCCGATATGCCGGGGGAAGGGAGGGACCCGGAGCCGGGCGGGTCGCTGGCCGCTGACGAAGCGGAGCTGCTGGCGCAGAAGAACGAGATCGCGGGGGAGGAAAAGGAACCGGTGCGGCTGGTGGAGAAGCTCGCCCGCTGGGTCGCCGCCAATGTGGCGGAGAGTGCGGCCGACGACCTCCCCCCTCTGGAGACCCTGCGGGCACGGAAGGGGAACTGCCAGTCGCGCGTCCGGCTCTACGCCGCCCTTGCCCGGGCCGCCGCAATCCCCACCAGGATCGTCGTCGGACTGGTCTATCAGGCGGGGAAGGGGTTTGTCTACCATAGCTGGGCGGAAAGCCGTCTGGGGGAATGGCTGGCAGTGGACCCCAGCCTCGGCCAGGTGCCGGCGGATGCAACCCACATCACGCTGGCGGATGGGGAGTCGCGGGAGGCGCTGGCCGATAGTGTCGGGCGGGTCACGGCGAAGGTGATCGAGGAGACTTATTGAAAGCTCACCCCTGCCATTCCTTCTGATACCCCGCCAGGATCTTCGCCACCTCCCGCCGCAGGGAGGCCTTCAACGGCCCGACCGCCACCAGGTTCAGATTATGCGGAGCGAACAGCGCCGCCGCCGCCGCCCGGATCGCCTCGCCATCAATGGCCGCGGCTTCGGCCTGGTCTTCCTCGATGTCCCGCACCAGCCCCATCAGCTCACCCCAGCCATAGCGGACCTGCATCTCGTAGCAGGAGTCCCTGCTGTATTCCAGGTCGAAATAATAGCCGTGCCGTACCCGTTGGAGCTCCTCCCCGGTCACCGGTTCGCGGGCCATCCGGCCGGTTTCGCCAAGCACTTCCCGGACCGCAAGGGCGAGGTTTTCCGGGGCCGTGGCAAGCTCTACGGCGAAGGAACCGGTTTCCTCATAGGCGGAGATGCCGGCGTCAACGGAATAGACGATTCCCAGGTTCTCCCGGAGGGAAAGGTTGAGGCGGGAACAGCCGCTCCCGCAGAGGACCCTTCTCAACAGCCGGCTGGTCATGATCCGCGGATCAGGGCGGGCAAAACCGCGAAAGGCGATCTGCAGGTGGACCTGGCTGTCGGAGTCGTCGACGAAGACCGTTTGCGGCGAGCTCTGGCTTGTGCCGGGCGGGGAGCAGGCTGGAGCGGCCGGGCCGCTCCAGGCGCCGAATGCCTCTTCGCAGGCGGCGAAGGCGGCGTCAGCCTTGATGTCGCCGGCGATCACCGCCACCGCATTGCGCGGCACGTAAAAGCGCGCCAGATGTCCCTTCAGATCCTCCTCGGTAAAGCCGGCGATGGTGTCCAGGAAGCCGATGGTCGGCACCCCGAGCGGATGGCCGGGCCAGAGGAGCCTGCTGGCCAGGTTGTG
>JAMPXD010000159.1 GCA_023701365.1 Geobacteraceae bacterium | reverse complement strand
CCGCCTTGTCCACGGCATCGACCGCCAGGAAGCGGATGGTGTTGATGCAGAGCGTGTCCAACGGGGAGAGGGTGGCCATGGGGTCTGTTTTCATGAAATCGCTCCTGTGGATATGGCGCATCTGCTTGTTTTTATTGTGCAATTGTGCTATATTATGAGTGTGAGAAAGGAATGTTTGCCCTTGCCTCGCCCCAGCGATTGTCGATGTTTATTCGTTGCAATCGTGGAGAGGTCCATCGGGAAGCAACGATGGATCGAGCGGGACAAGGGGATTGCCTCCGCAACCGCAGTCGCGTGCTTTCCTCATCAACTTCCGGCACGATGGATTGCGAGTAGGTCCGTTGGAAAGCAACGATGGATTCTTCGGAGGCAATTTTATAGAAGGGCCGGTGTCGAATGACGCCGGCCCTTTTCCGTTGCGGGTGGATTGGCCGAAAGGCTGTTTATCTTCCTCCTCCTCCGCCGCCCCCTCTGCGTTCTCCTCCCCCTCCTCCCCTGCGGGACCCGCCGCCACCGGACGGAGGGGCGACCATCCTGCCCCCCCTGGGGGCCGGGCTGATCGACCTGCCGCCCCGGGAGGAAGGGGGAGCTCCTATAGCTCTGCCACCGCGGGAAGGGGGCGCGCCGATCGCTCTGCCACCCCGCGGAGAAGGGGTGATCGCCCTGGCGCCGGGAATCGCCCGGGTCCGCGGCCCGTTAAAGATTCTCCGGTCACTGCGCGGCACCCCGGTCGAGATAAAGTCCCTCCTGTGGGTCACCCCTATGCCGGCAAAGGTCCTGCCCCTGAAACGCCCCACCGGGTCGATCCGGAATACCCGGTGCACCCTGACATCGTTGAAGTGGTTCGAGACGAACACCACCCTCTTGTTGATGAAAACAGTCCTGTGAAAATCGTTGAGGACGAAGAAGCCGGGAAACCAGAAGCCGGTCCACCAGAACGGGTAAGGGACCCAGGAATAGAGGTAGTAGTAATTGGGGGGTGGCGCGTAGTAGGTGACCACCGGCGGGCCTTCCTCGTAATAGTATTTCTCTACCACCGTGGGGTTGGGGTACTTCTCGGCATCAGTCGGTTTGGCCTCGTAGGTTTCGCCGTTGACATGGGGCTTGACGGCCAGGCCTGCCTCGGCGACAGCGCCGTCCAGCCTCTTCAGTGCCTCCTCCTTGCCGATCGACAGCTTGCCGGCTTCCGCGGCCTCGCTCACCGCTTTCTGCAACTCACCGATGATATCGGGGGTGACCGGGTAATCGGCAATCCAGCCGTTTCTCGGCGTGATGCCGGCCTCGCCAAGGCGGCTTTCGGCTTCGGCCTCGTCCTCGCTGGTGCCCAGCCCCAGGGCGGGCAGCAGCTTGACCGCCAGGGCGCCTTCACGGAGCAGCGGCTGTCCGATCGGCGGCGTCCCCGCTCCTGTCTCCTCCGACTGGGCATGCACCATTGCCGGCAGCAACAGCAGCATGCTGATGATGGATACCCTGACTGCTCCCAAAGATAGCCTCTTCATATGAGCTTTCTCCTTTCTTCTCCCGCGCCTTTATTTCCCGGTGCGCCCTTCCTGCGCGCAGCCTGCGCCAGATCAGCGAAATTTCACCCCCGGGCCGCGCCTGACATTCTCTGTTGTAGATTATCATCATGGAGGCAAATGTCAAAAAGAGCTGGCGCGGATTGTGAGCCTGGAGTACGGCTATTAGCCCGTTTGGGGAGGGAAGAGCAGTTCCGGTAATGCAGGGCAACCCATAAGGGCCTTGACCCCTCGTCGTTCTCCATGCTATGTTGCCTCGCCGAAAAAGGCAGACGATACGGAGAAAACACGAAGGGAAGAGGAAATGAACTACACGAAAACCAAGCTCAATCACGGCTATGCCGACAAGATCCTGACCGTCGATCTGGACAGCGGCGCCATTGCCACCCCGGACCTCGATCCGCAGCTGCGGGATTATTTCATCGGCGGCCGGGGCCTCGGGCTCTACCTGCTGCACCGCGCCATCACCCCGCAAACGACCGCCAATGATCCGGAAAATCCGCTGATCCTCGCCAATGGCCCGCTGGGGGGGATTCCCCAGTTCCCGGGGACCAGCAAATGCATGGCCGTCTCCCTCTCCCCCCTGACCGGCATTCCGGGGGTCTCCAATTTCGGCGGCTATTTCGGCGCCTTTCTCAAGTACGCTGGTTTCGACGCCCTGCAGGTAACCGGCAAGGCCGAGCGGGACTGCATGATCGTCATCGACGCATTCAACCAGGAGATCTCCCTGGCAGACGCGCCCGCCACCCCGCAGGTCTTCGAGCTGGAGCGAGAGATCGTCGACCGGTTCGTCCGGGCCGGCCATGACAAACGCCATATCGCCTTCGTGACGACCGGCCTGGGTGCCGCCACCACCAGCTATGGCTGCATCAACAGCCACTATTACGATGTCACCAAGCCGGTGGCCGGGAGCCGCGGGCTTTTCCGGACCAAGCAGGCCGGCCGGACCGGCCTCGGCTCCGTGATGATGGCCAAGCGGGTCAGGGCCATCGTCGTTCTGGCCGACTATCCCCATGGCGACAACCCCTACGGCGCGGCCGACTGGGACAAGGTCAAACAGTCGGGGGCGAAGCTCCACAAGGTGGTCAAGGAGGTCGATCCGCAGTCGCTCAAGATGTACCGCAAGGGGAGCGCCGGGCTGATCACCTTCGTCAACAAGGAGGACTACCAGTCGCTGCCGGTCAACAACTACCAGGCGGGCTCCGACCCGCGGGCCGTGCAGATCTGCGGGAAATTCTATGCGGAGCACCTGTTCGAGCACCGGGGGATGGACGGCTGTTTCCCCGGCTGCAACCTGCAATGCACCAAGGGGGGGTGGGTGACCCTGACCTCCGGCGACCACCGGGGGGAGAAGGTGTGGGTCGACGGCCCCGAGTACGAGACGGCCGCCGGCTTCGGCTCCAACCTGGGGATCTGGAACCCCGAGTTCATCATGGAGGCCAACTGGCACTGCGACAACTACGGGGTCGATACCATCACCGCCGCCGTGATCATCGCCTTTGTCATGGAATGTTTCCAGCGGGGTTATCTGACCAGGGAGGATAGCGACGGGCTGGAGCTCGTCTGGGGGAATGAGGAGGCGACCTTGGCCCTGTTGCACCGGATCGCCCGCGGCGAGACGGCACTGGCAAAGGCCGCCGGCAAGGGGATGCTGGAGCTGATCGACTGGGTGGCCGCCACCCATGCCGGCAGAACCGGCACTGATCCGCGCCAGGAGCTGGAGCGGTTCGCCATGCAGGCCAAGGGGCTCCCCTTTTCCCTGTACCGGACCCACCGGTCACTCTCCATGCAGGGTTCCTTTGCCGCCGCCAGCGACATCGGGGCGCATCACGCCGCCGCCTGGCTAATCAAGGTGGACCTGCTGGGCGCCTTCCCGACCTTCCGGGACAAGGCCCAGGCACTGATCACCTATCCGCGGGTCAGGCTCGGCAATGACAACATGGGGCTGTGCAAGCTCCCTTGGGTCGATGTCTTCAATCCCGAATCGGGGAAGATGAAGGATACCGACATCTACATCAATCCCGCCTCCCAGGAGATCTACGCCGATTTCTACAACGGCATGCTGGGGACCGCTCTCACCTGGGAGGAGATCTTCGCCCAGACCGACCGGGACATCAATCTGCAGCGGGTGATGAACGTCATGCGCTACGGCAGGGAGACCGGGAACCATGACTGGATTCCGGACCGGGCCATCGGTCCGATCGATGACCGGCTCTACGAGGCCGAAGAGGAGTATCACGACCGGGAACTGGCGCAGCTGCCGGGCAATACCGCTGCAGGGGTCCGGAACATGGGGACGGCGGAAAAGCGGGAGCTCCTGATGAAGCACCGCAAGGAACAGTTGCGCAGATTGATCGACACCTACTATGCCGCCCGTGGCTGGGACCGGACCGGCATCCCGACCGTCGCCACCCTGGAGCGACTCGGGTTGTGGCAATTCCTGACCGGGGAGACCCGGACAGCCATCGCTGCAATGAGCAGTTAACACAAAAAGCCCTGGATATATCCGGGGCTTTTTTGTACCGAACCGAGCCGTTACTCAAGCTTTCTTGACGTTGGCCGCCTGCAGCCCTTTCGGGCCCTTGACAACGTCGAAGGTCACCCTATCGCCTTCGGCCAGGGTCTTGAACCCTTCGCCGGTTATCGCGGAGAAATGGACAAACACGTCCTCGCCGTTCTCACGCTCGATGAAACCAAACCCCTTGCTTTCGTTAAACCATTTCACCGTCCCTTTTTCCATTGTGTTCGTTCTCCTGACAGATTGGATTTTATCCGGGTGGCGCCGCGGACATGCGTTAACCGTATCAACTGTGCGGGCAATGTCAAGCGCATCAGAGGAAATCGGTACCTGCTATCGGAATATGTGCGGCGCCCCCTTTCCCCGGTGAGATCAATCAGGGCGCCGGACTATCCCCTCGGCGGCGGCGAATTCCATGAATGACGCGGCTTCGGCGGCGGGGATCGCGAGCTCTGCCGCTATTTTCCCGGCCGGGACCGTGCCGTCCAGCCGCTCCAGGAGCCTGAAATAAGGCTCGATCAGCGATTCGGTGAAGACCTCCCCGCCGCGGGGGTAGATGACCGCCCACGAGCCGGCCCGGGAGAAACAGGTGACGAATTCCCGCAGCTCCAAGCCGCCGCACTCCAGGAGGTCGACGATCTCGTAATTGAAGCTGGCCAGCCGGGCACCAGGGGCGAGGACGAAGGTAGCCGCCAGCAGGTCCAGCCGCTCCAGCTCCCGGTCGGTGGGGAGCTCCGGCTGGGGCGCCAGCAGGGCGGCGGCATAGTGGTAGTGGTAATCGACCAGGTCGAGCGCCGCCGGGAGGAGCCTCTTGAGCCGCCGCCCGGCGAAGAGGCTGGTCAGGTGGCCGCGCTGCAACCGCCAGATCTCCCCATCGGAGAGGTCGGCCTCGGCGACCTCCCCTCGCCGCTGCTCCGCCAGCCAGTGGCCGAACCCCTTGAGGAAGGCGGACGGCGCCAGGTCGAGCGGGGTGAGCACCGCATTGAACCAGGCGACCGCCTTCCCCCTGCTGTAGAAGATGTCGCACGCCGCGGCCAGCCGGGCCGCCTCCCCCATCTCCGCCGCCGGAAAGGTCGGGGTGGCGAGCAGGGTGTAGGGGGGGGCCGCCAGCCGGGAGAGCCCCAAGGCGTCGGCCCGGCCGGCCAGCTCGGTGCCGGGGAGGACCGCCAGCGGGAAGATGTCCAGATGGTTGGGATAGAGGGCCAGGGCGAAGTCGAGGCTCCGTTCGAAGCCGGCCAGGGTATCGCCGGGGAGCCCGTAGATCAGGTCGAAGCCGAAGATCGCCCCCGCCTCGTTCAGGAGCGCCACCTTGGCGGTGAACTCCTCGGCGTTGAAGATCCGCCGCACCCCCTGCTGGACCCGCGGATCGGCGCTCTGCAGGCCGATCTGCAGGGAGCAGTTGGCCCGGGCGAACAGCCGCGCCATCTCCGGGTCGATGAATTCGCTGCGCACCTCGAAATGGAAGTGGATATGGGGGGCGACCCTGCCGATCAGCCGGAGGACCTCCTTGGCCCGGCGCATCTCCCGGTTGAAGGTGGAATCGAGGACGAACACCTGGGGCACCCGGTTCTTGACGAACCACGCCAGCTCCTGCTTCACCCGCTCCAGCGAAAAGTGGCGCACCCCCTTCACCCCTTTCTGGTCGAAGCAGAACGAGCAGGCGAAGTCGCACCCCCGCGAGAGCTGCCAGAGCGCCCCGCCGTAACGGTCGGGGGGGAGGAGACCGGCCAGATGGGGGGAGGGGATGGTGTCGAGCAGCTCGACCGGTCCGCGGAATGTGGCGGTTACTGCCTCCCCGTCGCGCAGGGCGATCCCCGCCGCGCCTGCCAGCGGCTTCCCGGCGCAGAGACGGGTCACCGCCTCAATGAAGGGGAGCTCACCCTCGCCGAGGATCAGGAAATCGAACGGGGATTCACGCAGCACCCCTTCCGGGTCGGCGGTCGGCTCGGGGCCGCCGGCGAACAGGGTCACCTCCGGCTGCCGCCGTCGCAGGACTGCGGCGATCTCCCGGCAGCTCCCCCTGTTCCAGAGGTAGCAGGAGAAGCCGACCGCGTCGGGATTTTCGCCGAGGAGCGCGGCAGCGCAGGTGACGGGGTCGTCGCCGACGAAGAAATCGCGCAGCTCGACCCTGACCGCGCCGGACAACCCTTCGTCAGTGGCGAGGAAGCTCTTGAGGAAGGCGTTGGCCAGGGGAACGGCCTGGGGGGAGGGATAGGGATGTATGGCGACCAGGATAACATGCATAATCGGTTCGAGGTTCGAGGTTCGAGGTTCGAAGTTCAGGCTGGTAACCTCGAACCTCGAACATCGAACGGTTTGTTACGGTTTGGGGCGGGCCTTGATCTTCGGTGTGCCCTCTTCGACGACCACCTTGAACTCCACCCCGGCGCATTTGTACTTGCCCATGATGACCGGCTTCTGCTTCTCTATGGCGGCGGCGATCATCTCGGGGGTGATGCTGTCGGTTGCCAGGTGGCACGCCTTGCGCGCCTCCAGATAGGCGCGATAGACCCTTTCGACCTCCGGGCTGACGGCGCTTTTCTCGGTCTGGCCGGCCCTCTCCGGCGGGCCGGCGGGCTTCCCCCTCTGGTGCATCTCCATCTTGAACCGGTCACGGGAATATTTTCCCTCTTCGATCAGCCGGTTGATCCGGGTCCAGTACTGCTTGTAGCTGTTGAGCCGGGCGATGGCGGCGTTGTACTTGAACTTCGTCATGGTGTTGACAATCTGGAAGTTCTGGTATCTCCGCGCCAGCCCCTCCACCTCGGCCAGAAGCCGCAACGGCTCGCGCTTCTCCAGGCCGAGGAAATACTGCTCGTACTTGATGATCAACTCGCCCAGAGACTGTTCAAAGAAAGCGACGTCTTCAGGAATGCCCATGCCTTTTCTCCAGGACAGAACTATAATCGGAACTGCCCGGCATGTAAAGACAATTTGGCGCGGGATGGGATCCGGCAACCGTCCTGCGGGGCGGAAAACAATCAGTTAATTCCTTGACGCAGCGGCAGCCGATCGTTTAAAGTACATTGGTTTATCAATCCTACTCCATCCCTGGAGGGCTCTTCATGGAGAAACTATCTGCGCTGGTTCTGGCTGCCGGCAAAGGGACCCGGATGAAGTCAGACTTGGTCAAGGTGCTGCACCCCCTGGCGGGGCGCCCCATGATCTCCTGGCCGGTCGAGGCGGCGCGCCAGGCGGGCGCCTCCCGGATCGTGCTGGTGGTCGGTCATCAGGGGGAGAGGGTGCGGGAATACTTCTGCGCCGATCCGGAAATCGCCTTCGCGGTGCAGCAGGAGCAGCTCGGCACGGGCCACGCGGTGGCGTGCGCCGCCCCCCTCCTTTCAGGGTCAGGCGGCCGGGTTCTCATCCTCTGCGGCGACGCGCCGCTGATCCGCCCGGAAACCCTGCGGGGGATGCTGGCCCGGCACGCGGCCCGGCAGGCGGCGGTCACGGTCCTTACCACCCATCTGGACAACCCCTTCGGCTACGGCAGGGTGGTCAAGCGGGAGGAGGGGAGGATCACCCGGATCGTCGAGGAGAAGGACGCGACCGCAGAGGAGCAGGGGATCACCGAGATCAACTCCGGCATCTACTGCGTGGAGACGGCGTTCCTGCTGGAGGCGCTCAAGGGCCTGAGAAACGACAACGCCCAGGGGGAGTATTACCTGACCGACATCGTGACCGCGGCGGCGGAGCGGAATGAGCTCTGCCTGGCGTTTCCGGTGGCCGATCCGGAAGAGGTGATGGGGGTGAACGACCGGGTGCAGCTCGCCACCGCGGCGACGGTGCTCAGGCGCAGGATCAACGAGGAGCTGATGCTGGCAGGGGTCACCCTGATCGACCCGGCCACCACCTACATAGAAAAGGGGGTGGTAATCGGCCGGGACAGCGTCATCCACCCCAACGTCCATATCTCCGGCGCCACCACCATCGGCGCCCGCTGCACCATCGGCCATTCCGTGTCGATCGCCGGGTGCCGGCTCGGCGCCGACGTGATCATCAAGAGCGGCTCCGTGCTGACCGACTCTGTCCTCCATGACGAGGTCGCGGTCGGTCCGATGGCCCATCTCCGGCCGGGGACCGAGCTCCTGGAGCAGGTCAAGATCGGCAACTTCGTGGAGACCAAGAAGGCGGTGCTGGGGGCCGGCTCCAAGGCATCGCACCTCACCTACCTGGGGGACGCCACCATCGGCAAGAACGTCAACATCGGCTGCGGCACCATCACCTGCAACTACGACGGGGTGAGAAAGCACCGGACGGTCATCGAGGACGACGTGTTCGTCGGCAGCGACGTCCAGTTCGTCGCCCCGGTCACCATCGGCCGCAACTCCCTGATCGCCGCCGGCACCACGGTGACGCAGGACGTCCCCCCCGATTCGCTCGCCATCGCCCGCACCCCCCAGGTGAACAAGGAAGGATGGAAGATTAAGAAGGCTAAGGGCTAAGGGCAAAAGGCTAAAGGGAAAGGCGACATATTTTGGGGAAAGGCGGCTTCAAGGAACTCAAGGTCTGGCAGAAGGGCAAGGATTTGGTAGCAAAAGGCTCATCTGCCGAATTGTTGACCCAAGCGATAATTGCCCATGAGGTAGGATACATTGATAAGGATACCTTTGCGAATTTGGAGCAAAGCTGTCTAGATATATCAAGAATGTTGTCAAAATTGATAGGAGCGAGGACGAGGCGAGTTGCATGAGGTTTTCCCTTTAGCCATTAGCCCTAAGCCTTTAGCCCAAGAGGTTTTTTATGTGCGGAATAGTAGGTTACATAGGAACGCAGGAAGCCACCCCGATCATCCTTGACGGCCTGAAGAAGCTGGAATACCGGGGCTACGACTCCGCCGGGATCTGCACCATCCGGGCCGGCCGGGCAGCCATCAGGCGGAGCGAGGGAAAACTGGTCAACCTGGAGCGGTTGATCGCGGGCCACCCCCTGGCCGGCGCCATCGGCATCGGCCACACCCGCTGGGCCACCCACGGCAGGCCTTCCGAGACGAATGCCCACCCGCACCAGGCCGGGCCGGTGATCGTGGTGCATAACGGCATCATCGAAAACTATGTCCAGCTGAAGGACCAGCTCAGGAAGGTCGGCCACACCTTCAAGAGCGAGACCGACACCGAGGTGATCTCCCACCTGATCGAGGAAAAGCTGAAGACCGCCGGCAGCTTCGAGCAGGCGACCCGTCTCGCCCTGGCAGAGTTGCGCGGCGCGTACGCGGTCTGCGTCCTCTGCGAGCGGGAGCCGGGCACCCTGATCGCGGCCAAGCTCGGTTCGCCGATGGTGGTCGGGCTGGGGGAGGGGGAATTCTTCGTCGCCTCCGACATCCCGGCCATCCTCGCCCACACCCGGGAGATGGTGTTCATGGAGGATGGGGAGATGGCGGTCTGCCGCGACGGCGCGATCACCTTCTCCACCGTGGCCGGCGCGCCGCTGGAGAAGAAGCCCCGCCATATCGACTGGTCGCCGCTGATGGCGGAAAAGGGGGGGTACAAGCACTTCATGCTCAAGGAGATCTTCGAGCAGCCGCGGGCGGTGCGGGACACCATCGCCGGCAGGCTGGTCGAGGAGTCGGGCGACGTCTACCTGGAGGACCTGAAGCTCACCGATGCGGAGCTCGCCGCCGTCGAGCGGATCTCCATCATCGCCTGCGGCACCTCCTGGCACGCAGCCCTGGTGGGGAAGTTCCTGATCGAGGAGCACTGCCGGGTCCCGGTGGAGGTGGACATCGCCTCCGAATTCCGCTACCGCAACCCGGTGGTGGGGGAGCGGACCCTGCTGATCCTGATCTCCCAGTCGGGGGAGACCGCCGACACCCT